>CAJMMA010000023.1 GCA_905214435.1 uncultured bacterium | reverse complement strand
TAGCGCTCTGCATGTTCTAGCCACACGCGCATGCCGGAGCACATCTACTCATTGCGATCGTTTCATCTTTGGAAAGGATATTTACATGGACGCTAAGTTTACCGAGCTCGTCGAGCAGCTGAACGGCCTCGATTTTAAGGGTATGTACGGCAGCGACTTCCTGCACACCTGGGATAAGACCACCGATGAGCTCAAGGCGCTCTACATCGTCGCCGACGCCCTGCGCGAGCTGCGCGAGAACAACGTTTCGTCCAAGATCTTCGACTCTGGTCTGGCCGTCTCCCTGTTCCGTGACAACTCCACCCGTACGCGTTTCTCCTTCTCTAAGGCCGCCAACCTGCTCGGCCTTGAGCTGCAGGACCTGGACGAGAAGAAGTCCCAGATCGCTCACGGCGAGACCGTCCGCGAGACCGCTACCATGATCTCCTTCATGGCCGACGTCATCGGCATCCGCGACGACATGTACATCGGCAAGGGCGACGCCTACATGGCCGAGGTCTCCGAGTCCGTGCAGCAGGCTTACGAGGACGGCGTTCTTGATCACCGTCCCACGCTCATCTCCCTGCAGTCCGACTCCGATCACCCCACGCAGTCCTCTGCCGACATGCTCTACCTCATCAACGAGTTTGGCGGCCTCGAGAACCTCAAGGGCAAGAAGGTTGCCGTTACCTGGGCCTACTCGCCCTCTTACGGCAAGCCGCTGTCCTGCCCGCAGTCGCTGATCAGCCTGCTGCCCCGTTTTGGCATGGACGTCACCCTGGCTCACCCCGAGGGCTACGACCTCATGCCCGAGGTCGTCGAGCGCGCTAAGGGCTACGCCGCCGAGTCCGGCACCACCTTTAAGCAGGTCAACACCATGGCCGAGGCCTTCGAGGGCGCCGACATCGTGATCCCCAAGAGCTGGGCCCCGTTTGCCGCCATGGAGAAGCGCACCAACCTGTACGCCGAGGGCGACGACGCCGGCATCGCTGCGCTCGAGAAGGAACTGCTCGCCCAGAACGCTACGCATCAGGATTGGTGCTCCACGACCGAGCTCATGGAGAAGACCGCCAACGGCCAGGACACCATCTTTATGCACCCGCTGCCCGCCGACATCTCCGGTGTCTCTTGCGAGCACGGCGAGGTCAACGCCGACGTCTTTGACATGCACCGCGTGGGCATGTACAAGGAGGCCAGCTACAAGCCGTACGCCATCGCAGCTATGATGTTCCTGCAGAAGGTTGCCGATCCCGCCGCTACCCTCAAGGCCCTCGACGAGCGCAACACCGCCCGTTGGTTCCAGGCCTAAAGCCGCGCTGAGGTAAGCCATGTAAAGGGGGCGCTCTGCCAACCGGCGGGGTGCCCCTTTTTGCATCGTGGGCGTGCGGGATAAGCGCTTTCGATGTAGATGCCCCGCGACGCGAGTTATGGGTACGATGGTTTCAGGGGAGGTATCGCCATGAAACTCGGTTGCGTCATTATGGCTTCGGGCGAGGGCAAGCGGTTTGGCTCTAACAAGATGCTTGCCGATATCTATGGCAAGCCGCTGATTGCCCGGACTATCGATTCGGTTCCCCGGGGCTTTGACGTCGTGGTTTCGACGCGTTGGCCCGAGGTCGCCCAGATTTGCGAGGACAAGCATTGCCCGTGCGTGCTGCACGATGGCAAGCTCAGGAGCGAAAGCGTCCGTGCGGGCCTTTCGTGGGGGGCGAGCCGCGGCTGGAAGGGTTGCCTCTTTTTGCCGGGCGACCAGCCGCTCGTGAGTTCGGATTCTTTTGAGGCCATGGTTCGCGCGTTTGATGAGCGTGGCCGCAAGTATCCGGTGCGTCTTGCGTGCAACGGTGAGCCTTCGAGCCCGGTGCTCTTTCCGGCGGAACTGTTCGATGCACTTATGTGTCTTGAGGGCAAGGACGGTGGCGGCTCGATCCTCAAGGACCGTATCGACGTGGTGCTGGTTGATGCGCGTGCTTACGAACTGTGGGACGTCGATACCGTCAAGGGACAGCGACGCATAACGGAGCATATCGCCGCCTGCTCGTATTTTGATCGCGTGGCCAACTGCATCAATCAATAAGGAGCAATTATGATCATCATCAAAAACGGCGCGCTCGTGACGCCCCAGGGGCTTCGTCGCGCCGATCTTGCCATGGATGGCGATAAGATCGTGCGGATCGCCGCGGCGATTGAGCCGGCCGAGGGCGATACCGTCGAGGATGCCGCGGGCTGCTGGGTGTTCCCGGGCTTTATCGATGGGCACACGCACATGCAGTGCTGGACCGGTATGGATTGGACAGCCGATAGCTTTGAGACCGGCACGCGCGCGGCTGCCTGCGGCGGCACGACGACCATTGTGGACTACGCGACGGCCGATCGCGGCGTGACCATGCCCGATGCCTTGGTCGAGTGGCATCATCGCGCCGACGGCACCTGCACCGCCAACTATGCCTTCCATATGGCGCTTGCCGAGTGGAATGAGCGCAACCGCGCCGATCTTTCGGCCATGCGCGAGGCGGGCGTGTCGTCGTTTAAGACCTACTTTGCCTACGACCATCTGCGCCTGGACGATGCCGAGACGCTCGAGGTGCTGGAGGAGCTCAAGCGCGTGGGCGGTATCCTGTGCGTGCATTGCGAGAACGGCACGTTGGTCAACGCGCTGCAGAAGCGCGTGTTTGAGCAGGGTATCCACGGGCCCGAGGGCCATGCGCTCAGCCGTCCGGACGTGTGTGAGGCCGAGGCCGTGAGCCGCCTGCTGTATCTGGCGCACTTGGCCGGGGACGCTCCGGTCAACGTGGTGCACCTTTCGACCAAGCTGGGGCTCGAGGCCATTCGCGCTGCCAAAGCGCACGGGCAGAAGAACATCTATGTCGAGACCTGCCCTCAGTATCTGATGCTCGACGACACCTGCTACCTTGAACAGGGAGAGGACGGCTTTGCGGGCGCCAAGTATGTGATGAGCCCGCCGCTGCGCCATGCCGGTGACCGTGCCGCGCTGCGCGAGGCGCTTGTGGCTGGCGAGATCGATACTATTGCGACCGATCATTGCAGCTTTAACCTGCACGGGCAAAAGGACCGAGGACGCGATGATTTCCGCGCGATTCCCAACGGCGGGCCCGGCGTGGAGCATCGTCCCGTCGCGATCGCTACGAGCTTTGAGGGACAGCTGGGTCCCGAGGATCTGTGCCGCTTGATGAGCGAGAATCCGGCGCGCGTTTTTGGCATGTATCCGCGCAAGGGCTGTCTTGCCGAGGGCGCCGATGCCGACGTGTGCGTGTGGGATCCGTGCGCGCGTTGGACGATCAGCGCCGCGACGCAGCATCAGGCCGTGGACTACACTCCGCTCGAGGGCTTTGAGGCACATGGCCGCGCCAAGGCCGTGTTTGTGAACGGCGTGCTGGCGGCACGCGACGGCGAGCCCACTGGAGCCCAACCCGGCCGCTACGTCCCCCGCTAGCAAGAAGGGCGCCGGGGTAGCTAATTTGGGAGATGATTTTTTGGGACGGGGTAGCAAAAAGAGCCCCGTCCCAAATTGCTACCCCTGGAGGCTGGTGGCGATGAGGGGGCGGTTGAGGGCTGCCTCGAAGCGATTTGCCATTGTTGGGTCGGCAAGCGTGTCGGCTTGGTTGAGCATGACGCGTGCGGTGCTGAGTCCCAGCGCCTGCATCTCGGCATTGAGCACCTGGGCGACGCGCTCGGGCGTGGCGATGTCGGTAGGCTCGCAGCCGCAGCGCTCGCAGAAGAGCTCGGGGCGGTGGACAACCTCGGCGACGGGCTTGCCCAGCCCCGAGGCGCCGACGACCCAGACAACGTTTGCCGTGGCGGCGGGAATTACCGGCTCCCAGGCGGCATGCGCCTTGAGCGGGAGTCGCTTGCTGCCATCTGCCTCGGCCAACACATAGTCAAAGCGCTGCGCCAGCTCGTTGGGCGGCTCGGCGGGGGCGGAGAGCTTGCCTGTCTCCGGGTTCAAAACACCCGCCTGGCAGATACTTCCTCGGACAAGTCCCGCGCATGCCTCGCAAGTGCAGCCGGGAACATGCAGGGCCCCCGGCTTCCAAGGCGCGGCGTCCAGGCGACGGCTCGACCCGTCCCACGGCACGCCGGCGACGGGGAACATGCGCGTGGTGGTGCAGAGGAGCACGCGGCCGCCAGCGCGCATAAGCTCAAGGCCGAGCGTCTTTAGCAAGGTCGACTTGCCGCCACTGCCGATAATCGCGGTAATGCCCGGCTCGATCCTGAGCGCAGAGGCAAGATTGCCGCCAACCGTTTCCATCTGTTCACCGCCGTATAATACTGTGATAATAAATAATCATCAGAGTAGCGGTCGAACCGCTTTTGCTCTGCTCAAACCGTAGCACAGGGAGGTGCCCCGGGAATGCTCGTTTATGTTCGCGGCGCCGGCGATATCGCCACGGGCGTCGCCGCTCGCTTGGTGCGCTCCGGCGTGTCGGTCGTTATGGCCGATATCGCGGTTCCCACGTGCATCCGCCGCACAATCAGTTTTTGCGAGGCCATTCGCCTGGGCGAGGTCCAGGTCGAGGGCATTCGCGCTCGCTTGGCACAGACGCCGGCTGAGGCGCTCGAGATTACCCAAGCGGGAGACGTCGCCGTTGTGGTGGACCCTCAGGCCAAGATGCTTGGCGAGCTGAAGCCCGCTGCCGTGGTCGACGCGATTCTGGCCAAGCGCAACTTGGGCACCACGCGCGACATGGCGCCTGCCGTCATCGCTGTGGGGCCGGGCTTTACCGCGCCGGTTGACTGCGACGCCGTGGTCGAGACCATGCGCGGGCATTTTCTCGGCCGTGTCATTACCCAAGGTTCGCCCCAGCCCAACACGGGCGTGCCGGGCATTATCGCCGGCTATGGCAAGGAACGTGTTATCCACAGCCCCGCCGCCGGCGTGTTTCGGTCCGACCGCGCAATCGGCGACATCGTGAGCGCCGGAGACGTGATTGGCTACGCGGGTGATACGCCCATGTGCACGCAGATCGATGGCTGTCTGCGCGGGCTTTTGGCGAACGGCGTGCAGGTGACTGAGGGCTTTAAATGCGCCGATGTCGATCCGCGCGGCGACGCCAGCTACATCAACTATATTTCGGACAAGGCGACATCGGTCGGCGGCGGCGTGCTCGAGGCACTCGCTATGCTCACCGATGTCTTTAGAGGATAGAAGGCGGCAATGGAAAAGCTCGATGTTGTGAATGCGGCACTTGCCGCCCTGCGTGCTGGCGAGACGTGCGAGCTCGTGGTCGTGGCCGGTACGGCGGGGTCATCACCACGCGGCGTGGGCGCCTGGATGGCCGTCTTTGCCGATGGCAGCCAAGCGGGCACCATCGGCGGCGGCAAGATTGAGCTTTTTGCGCTGGACGAGGCGCGCGAGCTGCTGGCCGCAGGGCAATCGCGTCTGGTCCGCTACACCATGGGCGGCGAGAACTCCGATACCGGCATGATCTGCGGCGGAGCCATCTGCCTGTGCTACCTGCATTTGGATGCGACTCAGGCACCGTTGTTCCAGTCGGTTGCCGACGTCTTGGCCTATCGGCGCATCGGCGACTTCGTCATCGACTTTGAGCCGTTTATCGCGAGCGCGCTCGAGGGCGATGTGGTTGAGTACCATGGCGAGACATCGCGCCATACCATTGCCGGCTGCCCCGAGCTTTCGCTGGTGGAGGAGGGGAGTAAGGTCACCTACACCAACGCCGCCTCCGAGATTCCCCCGGCGCACATCGAGACGCTCTGCCCCGAGGGCCTGACCTATATCTTTGGCTGCGGCCACGTGGGCGCTGCGACGGCGCGGGTGCTCACGGCGGCGGGCTTTGCCGTCGTGGCTTGCGACGACCGCCCCGGCACGCTGACCCCCGAATGGGTGCCCGGCGTCTACGACCGTCGTCTGGTCGATTATAAGAACCTGAGCGAGCTGTGTCCCATCGGCCCGCGCGACTTGGTGGTCGTGGCCACAGCAGGCCACAAGTCCGATATCGACGTGGTGATTCAGGCCATGCGCGCTAAACCCGCCTATCTGGGCTGCCTGGGCTCGCGCCGCAAGACCGCCTTTGTGCGCGCCCGCCTGGAGCAGGAAGGCTTTGCGCAGGGCCAGATCGACGAGCTGCACCTGCCGATCGGTGTCGCCATCGAGGCCGAGGATCCCGAGGAGATTGCCATCTCCATCGCCGCCGAGATGATCCACCTGCGCCGCACCAAACTCGTCCCCCGCAAGCGATAGTCGTATCCCAAATGAGCTGCCCCAGCCCTCTGCCGCATGCGGGTCAAAATGCTACCTGTGCCATATGCCCTATAATGTCCGACCGTTGAGCGGCATGGGGCCGCTGCCTAGGGTATGGGAGGCGCAAATGGCAGAGTCGGCAGCAGGGGATGCCCTGTTCGAGCGTACGGGAAAAGTTTCGTTTGTGCAGGTATTGCCCCATGCGCTGCAGCATGTGCTGGCGGCATTCGCGGGTATCGTCACGCCCGCCATCATTATCGCGTCGGTCTGTGGCTTTACCCCTCAAGAGGAAGCCGCTGTCATCCAGGCGTCGCTCGTCCTCTCGGCGCTTGACATTTTCCTTCAACAGTTTCCCATAAAAGGTGTCGTCGGTTCGGGCCTGCCCATTGTGATGGGTGCGAGCTTTACCTTCGTGCCGGCGCTCAAGGCAGTCGGTCTTGAGCTTGGTTTTGAGGCCGTACTGGGCGCCCAGGTAATCGGCGGCGCGCTCGTCGCGCTCTTCGGCCTACTGTTTAGGCGCGTGAGTTTTCTGTTTCCGGCCCCGGTGCTTGGCACCGTCATCTTTGTCATTGGCCTGTCGCTATGCCCAGTGGCAGTTGCCTCCATGGCGGGCGGGGAGGGCGCGGCCGATTTTGGCAGTGTCACCAACTGGGCCGTCGCACTTGTGACGTTCGTCGTCACCTTTATGGCTGGCAACTACGGCAAGGGCGCGCTTAGGCTGGGCAGCATCCTGGCTGGTATCTGCGCGGGCTTTGTTTTGGCTGCGGTGTTGGGCATGGTCGATTTCTCGGCCATCGCGACCGCCAGCTGGTTCGCCCCGCCGGCCCTGGGCGCCCATCGCCTGGTGTTCGACCCGGCCGCGTGCGCCGTTGTGGGCGTTGTCGCCATTGTCAACGCAGTACAGGTCATGGGCGAGTTTGCCGCCGTGTCGTCTGCTGCGCTCGATACCCCTGCGACCGATAGCCAGATCTCGGGTGGCCTGATCGCCAACGGCCTGGTCGGTATGCTGTCGGGCTTTTTGGGCGGCGTCCCCACGGCAACCTTTGGCCAGAATGTGGGCATTATCGCCGAGAACAAGGTCGTCAACCGCATGGTCTTTACGCTTGCCGCCGTCATCTTGCTCATCGCGGGCCTGCTGCCCAAGTGTGCGGCGGTACTCACGTCCATTCCGCAGCCGGTCATCGGTGGCGCCACGATCGGCGTGTTCGCGACCATCGGCATGAACGGTGTGGTCATGTTTGCCCGCCACGGCTTGTCTCAGCGCGATACCACGCTCATGGGTCTCTCTATCGCCTTTGGCACGGGCATTGAGCGCACGGCCGGCGCGCTTGCCGGCGCTGGATTCCCCGCATGGGTTGGCACCGTCTTTGGCGGATCCTCCATTGCCGTCGCCGCACTTGTCGCCGTCGTCCTCAACCTGGTCCTGCCTCGCCAAAAATAAAGCCTTTGCCATTAGCTACCCGGGACATGCGGGTCATTTGTGCGCACGAGTTGTGGAGTTGTGCAGGCAGACGAGGTTTTTCTGGAAATACGCTCCCGATGCGCGTATAGTACCGATTGTTTTGTCGGCTCCTGCTGCGTCGAGTCCAAACCGCGAAATGCCATGAGCGGCGCGGATGCAGTCAGGAGGCACGAGGACAACCCATCGTGGCCACGCCCCGTGCTTAAAACCCCAAGAAGGAGTGAACAATGGCAGAAGAGAAGTATGTGCCGCGTCTGAAGACCAAGTACAACAACGAGGTCAAGCAGCAGCTTCAGGACAAGTTCCAGTACGAGAACGTCATGATGATCCCCAAGTTTGAGAAGATCGTCGTGAACATGGGTGTCGGCGAGGCCGCTACCGATTCCAAGGCCATCGACGGTGCCGTGCGCGACCTGCGCGCCATCACCGGCCAGCAGCCGATGATCACCCGTGCCCGCAAGTCCATCGCTACCTTCCGCCTGCGCGCTGGTATGCCGATCGGCTGCAAGGTTACCCTTCGTGGCGACCGTATGTGGGAGTTCTTCGATCGTCTGACCTCCGTCGCGATTCCCCGTATCCGCGACTTCCGCGGCATCTCCGCCAAGAGCTTCGACGGCCGTGGTAACTTCTCCATGGGCGTCACCGAGCAGCTCATCTTCCCCGAGATCGACTTCGACTCCGTCGATCACCAGCGTGGTATGGACATCACTTTCGTGACCACCGCCAACACCGATGAGGAGGCCAAGGCCCTTCTGGACGCCTTTGGTTTCCCGTTCAAGAAATAGGTTCACCTGCCCTATGAGCGCCGTTCCCACAAGGGGGCGGCGCTTGGGGCGAACAATACTCTATGTGAGGAGGATATAAGTGGCTAAGACATCGATGATCGTCAAGTGCAATCGCAAGCAGAAGTTCTCTACTCGTGAGTACACGCGCTGCCAGCGCTGCGGCCGTCCGCACTCTGTGTACCGCAAGTTCGGCCTGTGCCGTGTCTGCTTCCGCGAGCTTGCACTCAAGGGCGAGCTTCCCGGCGTTAAGAAGGCCAGCTGGTAAGTCACTACCAGCGTTTCAAGCATCAGTTTGGAACAGGGAAAACGCGCTAAAAAGGCTTTGCCGTTAAGGGCGGCGAAGAACCAAGAGCACGTGTTCATCAAGAACGAAGGAGAATCTGTATGAACCTTACAGACCCGATCGCAGATATGCTTACGCGCATCCGTAACGCTAACTCTGTGAACAAGGCCACGGTCTCCATGCCGAGCAGCAAGAAGCTCGTCGAGATCGCTCGTGTTCTGCACGAGGAGGGCTACATCGAGGGCTACGATGTCGAGGACACCGTTCCCCAGAAGACTCTGCACATCACGCTTAAGTATGGTCCCAAGAAGGCTAAGGTTATCAACGGCATCCGCCGCATTTCCAAGCCGGGCCTGCGTAAGTACACCGGCGTTGCCGACATGCCCCGCGTCCGCGGTGGCCTTGGTACCGCCATTATTTCCACCAGCCATGGCGTCATGACCGACCGCGATGCTCGCAAGCACAACGTCGGCGGCGAGATCATCGCTTACGTCTGGTAATTCGCTCGGTAGGTAGAAGGAAAGGAGATCACCGTGTCTCGTATCGGTAATAAGCCTGTCCAGATTCCCGCCGGAGTCGAAGTGGCAGTCAACGGCAACAACGTTGTCGTCAAGGGCCCCAAGGGCCAGCTCGAGCTCGATGTTTTTGAGAAGCTCACCATCAACGTCGAGGACAACGTCCTCACCGTTTCCCGTCCCGACGACGAGCGTGAGACCCGTGCCCGTCACGGCCTCACCCGCGCCCTCATCCACAACATGGTTGTTGGCGTTTCCGAGGGCTTCGAGAAGAAGCTCGAGCTCGCCGGCGTCGGTTACCGCGTGCAGCAGAAGGGCAAGAACCTCGAGTTCTCCCTGGGCTTCTCGCACCCCGTGATCGTCGAGGCTCCCGAGGGCATCACCTTCGAGGTTCCCGACAACACCCACGTGAACGTCAAGGGTATCAACAAGCAGCAGGTCGGTCAGATCGCCGCTGAGATTCGCGGCCATCGTCCTCCCGAGCCTTACAAGGGCAAGGGTATCCACTATGTCGGCGAGCACATCCGCCGCAAGCTGGGTAAGGCCGCCAAGTAGTCGTAACCGACTTACTCGCATAAGACCAGCACCCCGTTAGGTGCTGGCAAGATCAACCTTTTTAGGAGTTTACGTATGAACAAGCATAAGGCGAAGCTGGAAGGCCTCAAGCGTCGTCAGCGTCGTGTTCGCGGCAAGGTCTCGGGTACCGCCGAGCGTCCGCGTCTTCGCGTGACCCGTACCAACGCCAACATCTATGCCCAGATCATCGACGACAGCAAGGGCTCCAGCCTGACGCTCGTCTCTGCCTCGACCCTCGAGGCCGAGTTCAAGGGCACCCACACCTCGAACAAGGAGGCTGCGGAGAAGGTCGGTCAGCTCGTTGGCAAGCGTGCCATCGAGGCCGGCATCACCAAGGTCGCTTTCGATCGTGGTGGCCGTATCTACCATGGCCGCGTCAAGGCCCTCGCCGACGGTGCTCGTGCCGCCGGTCTCGAGTTCTAGGAGGTATGTAGCACATGGCTCGTAATCAGAAGCAGCAGCGCGAGGCCTCCGAGTTCGAGGAGCGCGTCGTTTACATCAACCGCGTGTCGAAGACCGTCAAGGGTGGTCGTCGCATGAGCCTCGTCGCTCTCGTCGTCGTTGGCGACGGCAAGGGCAACGTCGGCGTTGGCATGGGCAAGTCCGCTGAGGTGCCCCTGGCCATCTCCAAGGCGTCTCTCGATGCCAAGAAGAACATGTTCCACGTGCCGGTGACCGAGCAGGGCACCATCCCGCACGAGGTTCTCGGCCACTTTGGTGCCGGCCGCATCATCATCAAGCCCGCTGTCGAGGGTACCGGCGTTATCGCCGGCGGCGCTGTGCGTCCCCTCTTCGAGCTTGCTGGCATCAAGAACGTCCTGTCCAAGTCCCTCGGTACCGACAACGGCCTCAACATCATCAAGGCTGCCGTCGAGGGCCTCAAGGAGCTCTCCAGCCCTGAGGACGTCGCGGCTCGCCGTGGCCTGACGGTCTCCGAGATGTTCGTCGGTAAGGAGAACTAAGCATGGCTGACACCATCAAGATCAAGCAGGTCCGCAGCACCAACGGTTGCAAGCAGGACCAGGTCCGTACTGTCCGTGCCCTCGGTCTCCACAGGATCCGCGAGGTTCGCGAGATTGCTGACAACGAGTCCGTCCGCGGCATGATCTTCAAGGTCAAGCACCTTGTCGAGATTGTAGAGGAGTAGCAAATGCAGCTTCACGATCTTACTCCCGCGCCCGGTTCCACTAAGAACCGCAAGCGCGTCGGCCGTGGCAATTCTTCGGGTCACGGCACCACTTCTGGCCGCGGCCAGAAGGGCCAGGGTTCCCGCTCTGGTGGCACCAAGGGTGCCGGCTTCGAGGGTGGCCAGACTCCGCTGGCTATGCGCCTGCCCAAGCTTCCGGGCTTCCGCAACCCCCGTCGTATCGAGTACACCGCTGTTAACGTTGAGCGTCTCGAGCGTAAGTTCGAGGACGGCGCTGTGATCGACGGTGCCGCTCTTAAGGCCGCTCGCATCACCAAGAGCGAGTTCGAGCCCGTCAAGGTGCTCGGCAATGGTGAGCTCACCAAGAAGTTCACGGTCAAGGTCGACAAGGTCAGCGCTTCTGCGCAGGCCAAGATCGAGGCCGCTGGCGGAAAGGTCGAGCTGCCGTGCTAAATGGTCTTAAGAATGCTTTCCGCATCAAAGAATTGCGCGAAAAGATTCTTTTTACCATAGCTATGCTCGTCGTGTACCGCATTGGTGCGCACGTTCCTGTGCCCGGCATTCCCTTCCAGGGGATGCTGGGCCTTTTCTCGACCGATAACAATTCGGTCGCCGCAGGTGCTATGGCCCTCCTGAATCTTTTCTCTGGCGGCGCGTTGAGCTATGTGTCGGTGTTTTCGCTGGGCATCATGCCTTACATCACCAGCTCGATCATCCTCCAGATGCTCCAGGCCGTCGTGCCTTCCCTGCATGAGCTTGCCCGCGAGGGCGAGGTCGGTCAGACCAAGATTACGCAGTATTCGCGTTACCTCACCCTGGCTCTGGCAATCCTCAACTCCGTGGGTTACCTCTTCCTCTTTAAGAGCTTCGGCATCAGCTTCAATGGCGCCGGCGCTCCCGAGATCATCTTCGACCTCATGATCGTCGGTACGCTCACCGCAGGCGCTATGCTGATCATGTGGATTGGTGAGCTCATCACCCAGCGCGGTATCGGCAATGGCATGTCGCTGATCATCTTTGCGAACATCATGGCCGGCCTTCCGCAGGCTATCTTCTCCAGCACCGAGGGTAATGCCGGTGGCATCATCACCATGGTGATCATCTGCGCCATCATTCTGCTGGTTATCCCGCTGATTGTTTTCCTTGAGCGCGGCCAGCGCCGCATCCCGGTCTCCTATGCCAAGCGCGTCGTGGGCCGTCGCATGATGGGTGGCCAGACCACCTACCTGCCCATCAAGGTCAACACCGCGGGCGTCGTGCCGATCATCTTTGCCTCGGCGCTGCTGTACTTCCCGGCTCAGATTGCCGTGTTCTTCCCCGGCATCGGCTGGATTCAGGCAGTTGCCTCTGCGCTTTCGACCGGTTGGCTCAACTGGGTGCTTAACGTTGTCCTCATCGTGTTCTTCGCGTACTTCTACACCTCTATGGTGTTCAACCCCGATGACACGGCCGACAACCTTAAGAAGCAGGGTGGCTTTATTCCGGGCGTCCGTCCGGGTAGGGCTACCGCGGCCTACATCAAGAACGCGCTCAACAAGATCACGCTTCCCAGCGCTGTCTTTTTGGCGCTCATCGCCATCGTGCCTTCGATCATCTTCTCCTTCACGGGTAACCATCTGATCCAGGCATTTGGCGGCACGTCCATCCTCATCATGGTCGGCGTCGTGCTCGACACGGTCGATAAGCTCGAAGGCCAGATCAAGATGTATGATTACGATGGATTCTTTAAATAGGCTAGAGGAGGATTGCTCATGAACCTCGTATTGCTCGGAGCTCCGGGTGCCGGTAAGGGCACCGTCGCACAGGAGCTCGTCGCCGAGTTTGGCGTCGCTCACATTTCCACGGGCGACCTGCTGCGTGCTGCCGTCAAGGGTGGCACCGAGCTTGGTATTCAGGCTAAGAAGTACATGGACGCTGGCGAGCTCGTTCCCGACCAGCTCGTGATCGACCTTGTCAAGGAGCGCCTTGCTGCCGATGACGCCCAGCAGGGCTTCATCCTCGACGGCTTCCCGCGCAACACCGCCCAGGCTGTGACGCTCGATTCCGAGCTCTCCGCCATGGGTCGCGAGATCGACTGCGCCCTTCTGGTCGACGTGGCCCCCGAGGTCATCATCGATCGTCTGTCTTCGCGTCGCACTTGCCGCGCCTGCGGTTACACCGGCACCGCTGCCGATGCTACCTGCCCCAAGTGCGCCGGCGAGATGTATCAGCGCGACGACGACAAGCCCGAGACCATCAAGAACCGTCTCGACGTCTACGAGAAGTCCACGAGCCCGCTCGTCGACTACTATCGTGGCCAGGGTCTGCTCAAGTCGGTCAACGGTGACCAGGCTCGCGAGACCGTGTACGGGGATGTCAAAGAGGCTCTCGGTCTATGATCAAGATTAAGTCTGCAACGCAAATCGAGCAGATGAAGAAGGCAGGAGCGCTATCTAAGATGGCGCTCCGCCACGTTGGAGCCATGGTGCGCCCTGGTGTTTCGACCTTTGAGCTCGATCAGCTCGCGGAGCAGATTATCCGTATGCATGGCGGCACCCCGGCCTTTAAGGGTTACGGCGGGTTCCCCGGTACCATTTGCGCATCGATTAACGATGCCGTGGTCCACGGTATTCCCAACCCCGACATGATCCTGCGCGATGGCGATATCATCTCCATCGATACGGGAGCCGTTGTCGACGGTTGGGTTGGCGATAACGCTTGGACGTTTTTTGTCGGCACACCCACGCCCGAGGCCAAGGCCCTGTGCGAGGTCACGCGCGATTGCCTTAAGGCTGCCATCGAGCAGGCTGTTCCCGGTAACCATATCGGGGATGTTGGTTACGCCGTTCAGTCCCTCGCCGAGTCTCACGGTTACGGCGTGCTTCGTGACTATGTGGGCCATGGCATTGGCCGCGTGATGCACGAGGACCCCAACGTTCCTAACTATGGAAAGAAGGGGAGGGGCGTTCGCCTCCAGGCCGGCATGGTCATTGCCATCGAGCCGATGGTTACGATGGGTTCCAACCATGTGAGCACGGGCTCCGACGGTTGGATTGTTACGACCAACGACCACCTGCCCGCCGCGCACTACGAGAACACCGTCGCCATTACCAATGACGGTCCGGTGATTATCACCACGGATGCCCAAGGTGCTTGGTGTTCGCTCCAAGGCGGAGAAATGTAACAAGTTCCACTTAGTTGTGGAGCCATTACGAAGTTATTACGATGCGTGCATACGTGTTGTAGAATACTCAATCGCTGTCGTTTTCTAGAGAAAGATGATTGCTTGTGAAGAAGGAAGACGCAATTGAGCTCGAGGGTACGGTAAAGGAACCGCTGCCCAATGCCATGTTTAAGGTCGAGCTCGAGAACGGTCATTCGGTTCTGTGCAACATTTCTGGCAAGATCCGAATGAATTACATCCGTATTCTCCCCGGTGACAGGGTTGTCGTGGAGCTTTCCCCGTACGACCTGACCCGCGGCCGCATCACCTATCGCTACAAATAGCGGCACGCATACGCGCACTCCATTTCCGACTGCAGGCTTAGCTCAACCTACGGTCGGATTGTGTGTGAAGACCAGCCATAGTTTTAAACGCCTGCGGCTGGGCGAGTAGATAGTAGGGAAGTAGTTTGAGCGCTACCGAAAGGAAGAACGATGAAGGTACGTCCTTCGGTCAAGAAGATGTGCGATAAGTGCAAAATCATTAGGCGCCATGGCAAGGTCCTCGTCATTTGCGAGAACCCCCGTCATAAGCAGCGTCAGGGTTAAGAGAGGAGACTACGTTGGCCCGTATTAATGGTGTCGACCTCCCGCGTGAGAAGCGCGTTGAGATCGGTCTGACCTACATTTACGGCATCGGCCGCACCACTGCGACGAAGATCTGCGTCGAGTGCAACGTTAACGTGGATACGCGCGTTAAGGACCTCACCGAGGATGAGGTTAACGCCATCCGTGATTATATCGATAAGAACCAGATCATGGTTGAGGGCGACCTCCGCCGTGAGCGCAACCAGAACGTCAAGCGCCTTATGGACATCGGCTGCAACCGCGGCCTTCGTCACCGCAAGGGCCTCCCGGTCCGCGGCCAGCGCACCCACACTAACGCTCGTACCCGCAAGGGCCCGAAGCGTCAGATCGGTGCTAAGAAGAAGAAATAAGGAGCGCTAGATAGATGGCTACTGCTAAGAAGAACGTTCGCGCTGCCCGTCTGAAGCGCGCGGACCGTAAGAACATTTCCGTGGGCCAGGCTCACATTCGTTCTACGTTCAACAACACGATCGTTTCGATCACCGATCCCCAGGGCAACGTCATTTCCTGGAAGTCGGCTGGCCAGGTGGGCTTCAAGGGCTCCCGTAAGTCCACGCCGTTCGCTGCCCAGATGGCTGCCGAGGCTGCTGCCAAGCAGGCCATGGAGCACGGTATGAAGAAGGTTTCCGTCTTCGTCAAGGGCCCCGGCTCCGGTCGTGAGACCGCCATTCGCTCCCTCCAGGCTGCTGGCCTCGAGGTCTCGAGCATCCAGGACAAGACCCCCATTCCGCACAACGGCTGCCGCCCCAAGAAGCGTCGCCGCGTGTAACTGAAAGGATCGTATCAATATGGCAATCGACAGGACTCCTGTTCTTAAGCGCTGCCGTCAGCTCGGGATCGATCCCGCTGAGCTCGGTTACAGCAGCAAGAAGGAATCTATCCGTCAGCCCAAGCGCCGTCGCAAGGAATCTGAGTACGGCATGCAGCTGCGCGAGAAGCAGAAGGTCAAGTTCATCTATGGCGTTCTGGAGAAGCAGTTCCACGGCTACTTCAACAAGGCCCGCAAGATGAACGGCGTCACCGGTGAGAACCTCATGATCATCCTTGAGTCTCGCCTCGACAACGTCGTCTTCCGTCTTGGCTTCGCCCGCACCCGCAAAGAGGCTCGTCAGTCCGTCCGTCACGGTCACTTCACCGTGAACGGCAAGCGCGTGGACATCCCGTCCTACCGCGTCAAGGCCGGCGACGTCGTCGCTGTCGGCGAGAAGTTCCGTGACCTCCTCCCCATCAAGGAGGCTCTGATTTCCTCCGAGCGCTTTGAGGTCCCTGGCTGGCTCGAGGTCGATATCGAGAAGCTGTCTGGTAACGTGCTCGCTCTGCCGACGCGTGAGCAGATCAGCGGTGATATCAACGAGCAGCTCATCGTCGAGCTCTACTCTAAGTAGTCCATCCGGGCTGCTGAGGCTGGAGGTAATACATGTCAGAATTCATTAGGCCTCAGGTTCAGGTCGAAGAGATCAACGAGACGTCTGCTCGTGTCTCCGTTGAGCCGCTCGAGCGTGGCTACGGCGATACGCTGGGTAACTCCCTTCGTCGCGTTCTTCTGTCCTCGCTCGAGGGTGCCGCCGTCGAGGCTATTCAGATCGATGGTGCGCAGCACGAGTTCATGACCATCCCTAACATGGTCGAGGATGTCACCGACATCGTCCTGAATGTCAAGGGTCTTGTCTTCAGGGCTCTCGGCACGACCGACGAGGCGACCGCCACCATCTCGGTTGACGGCCCCTGCGAGGTCACCGGTGCGGACTTCTTTATTCCGTCCGAGTTTGAGCTGGTCAACCCCGAGCAGCACATCGCTACGCTCACCGAGGGTGGCCATCTCACCATGAGCATGCGCATCGGCTATGGCCGCGGCTATGTTTCTGGCGAGGCCAACAAGCGCGACAACGATCCCATCGGTGTGATCCACGTCGACTCGCTGTACTCGCCGGTTTCCCGTTGCGCCAAGCTCGTTGAGGCTTGCCGTGTCGGTCAGCACACCGACTACGACCGCCTTGTCCTCGAGATCGAGACCAACGGCTCCATCGCCCCGCGCGACGCCGTGGTCCAGGCTGCCAATATCATCAACCAGCATATGGCCGCCTTTATGAACCTTGCCGAGACCCCCGAGGTCGAGGAGGAGGCTTCGATCTTCGCTCCCGAGGTCACGAACGACAACGCCGAGCTGGACAAGCAGATCGAGGATCTGGACCTTTCCGTCCGTTCCTACAACTGCCTTAAGCGCGCCAGCATTCACTCGGTCCGTCAGCTCGTTGAGTTCTCGGAGAACGATCTGCTTAACATCCGTAACTTCGGTGTTAAGTCGATCGAGGAAGTGAAGGACAAGCTTGAGTCCATGGGCCTGAGCCTGAAGGCTTAATGCTTCGCATATTTGAGGAGAAACTAGACCATGCGTCACAACGTTAAGAAGGGCCTGAAGCTCGGCACCGATGCGAGCCACACCAAGGCCATGAAGAAGAGCCTGGCCAAGGCCCTCTTCGAGAACGACCGCATCAAGACCACCGAGACCCGCGCTAAGGCGCTGCGTTCGGTCGTCGAGCCGATCATCACCTGGGCCAAGAAGGGCGACCTGCACTCTCGTCGTCTGGCTATCGCCAAGCTCGGCGATAAGCAGCTCGTTGCCGAGATTTTCGACAAGGCTGCTCAGGGCATGTGGCAGGACCGCAACGGCGGTTACACCCGCATCATGAAGCTCGGTAACCGTAAGGGCGACAACGCTCCCATCGTTATCATGGAGCTCGTCACCGAGCCTTGCACGCCTAAGGCCAAGAAGGCTGCTCCGGCCCCCAAGAAGGCCGCTGCTCCCAAGAAGGTCGAGGCTGTCGAGGAGACCGCTGCTGAGGAGAGCGCTGAGTAGACATTCCGTCTGCATAGGCTATATTCGAGGGGTACGTTCGCGTACCCCTCTTTTTTTGTCGCGATACCGTTGCTTGTTTGTTGGGAGCGTCCATGACTGCGCCGTCTGATTTCAATTCGATTTCCGAGCTTGACGCCACACTCGTATTTCGCGTGGCCTATGATGGCTCGTCGTATAGCGGATTTGCCGAGCAGCCGGGACAGACGACGGTTGCGGGTGAGCTACGTCGAGCCATCGAGACGCTGCTTCGCCGCCCGATCGATCTGACGTGTGCGGGGCGTACCGATGCCGGCGTGCATGCCGTGGCTCAGTACATCAGCGTGCCCGTAACGGACGCTGAGCTCGCTTGTACGCGCCGTAGGTGGCTGCGGGCCATGGATGCCCTGCTACCCAAAGATATCGCCATAAACGAGGTCTACAAGGCCCGTAAAGGCTTTTCTGCGCGTTTTGACGCGCGTTCACGTACGTATACGTACCGTATTGCCGATCGAGATGCGCGCCCCGTGCTGTCCCGCGGTGCCGTGTGGTGGCATCGCTATCCCTTGGATGTTGAGGCGATGTCTGCTGCCTGCCCCGCGCTGCTGGGCGAGCAGGACTTTAAAAGCTTTTGCAAGGTTGCCTCGGCCGTTGGCAAGCCCACGCATCGCTGCGTGATGCGTGCCGAATTTGGCCATGAGGTTGCGTTTGGCGAGGACATCCTGACGTTCACCATCGAGGGCAATGCGTTTCTGCATTCGATGGTCCGTACGATCGTGGGCACGCTTGTCGAGATTGGCATGCATCGCCGTGAACCCGAGTGGATGCGCGAGGTTATCGATGCTTGCGACCGTACCGCTGCGGGCCCCACGGCTCCTGCCTGCGGCCTTACGTTTATGGGCGTGGATTACGATCCCGCCGAGCTTGTCGTGCTCGACTAGGGGAGGGCTCGACGTGTCGTGCGTCGACACCTGTCATCTGTGGGCTGCGCGTGTGCAACATCTGTTCTTGGCGTGCAATGCAACCGGTGTCTCATTGCTTTTATTGCCGGGGTGTACCATGAACCACGGTTTGATTCATTGCTGTCGAGAGGACGGATAATTTGGTTCGACGTGGCTCGCATCCGCGACTTTCGGTGATCCTTGTGGTAGAAGGTTCGCCCAGCTATGCGATGCGTGCGCTCGAGAGTATCCAGAACCAAGACCTCTACGATTTGCAGATTGTCGTTGTCTGTCGCGATACTGCGCCCGGTGTGCGCCATTCGCTTCAAGTTGCTGCCGACAGGGACATCCATATTGATTTGATTGACGTCGAGGACGCGACGCGCGGCGCGTGTCTTCGTGCCGGTTTTGCTGCCTCGCGCGGCTCTCAAATCATCGCCATGAACGCCGATGAGTGGTTTGCTCCGCAATCACTTTCCAAGATGGTCGATATCGCGTGCGATACTGCGGCAGACATAGTGTTCCCCACGGTGTCGCTCGACCGCTATGATGCACATCGAGAGCGCCATTCGCGCGTCTTGGATGCTACTCATATTTCCATTGATAGCAAATCTTCGATGGTGGCCGGGCTGCCTCAGTTGATTTTGGGCGGCTTGGTTGCTCAAGTCTCTGGCGTGATGTATAGTCGTCCGCTGTTTGAGGCATGCCTTTTGTGCGACAAGGCGTTTCGCACAGTTGGATTTATGGCATGCGCGCTCTCGCAGGCGCAGCGCGTGTCCGGCTGCGGCGACGCTTGTTTCCACGCGGCGGCACCTAAGCTTACAGATGCCTTTGATCCCACCATGTATGCCAGGATATCCGATGACACTCGAGCGCTCGACGAGCTTGCGGACTCACTCTCGGAAGCAGATAGCGGTGGTCGGCTCAAGCTGGCAAGCCAAAAGTTCTACTTTGCCGGACTGGTCGCCTGCATCGAGAATTTGTGTCTGAGCCCGCATGGGGTGTCGTCAATCGAGCGTTCCGCCCGCATGCGTGATATGCTCGAGGCGCCTCGAACCCGTCAGATGGTCGCCGCGCTCAAGGATAACCATCGGGGACTCGGTCTGTTGTTTGGGCCGATCGCCAGCGCCAAGCCCGCGCGCTGCGTGATGTGTACGCATCTGGCAGCTTTTCTTAACCGGACGGGCGCAAAAACCGCCTAAACGGCTCATTACGAAACAAACTTGCATAGAATTGTTTCGAAATGCGTTCTTATACACAAAAGCCTTCAAATAGCGTTAAACTATTCAATCACTGATTGATTGTCTCCGCCATCTTTTGGAGAGAGGGTTTGTATGGCTAAAAAACGCAATGGGCGCCAGGATGCCATTAGAGATATTGTGCGCAATAAGGATGTCCGCACGCAGCGCGTGCTGGTCGATGAGCTCCGTGCTATGGGCTTTGATTGCACGCAGGCGACTGTCTCTCGCGATATTGCCGATATGGGGCTGCGTAAGCTCCCTGAGGGCATCTATGTTCTGGCAGAGGACCTGCACCTGCAGCGTATGGTTTCCGAGCTCGTAACGGGCGTTCTGCGTACTGATAATCTGGTTATGATCAAGGCTCAGCCTGGCACGGCTTCCGGCATCGCCGCCGCCGTTGATGCGGCAGAGTTACCCGATGTGCTTGGCTCGCTTGCCGGCAACGATACGATTTTGGTTATTGCCCAGACGGCCGAGGACGGCGAGCGTCTCGAGGCGCTGATCAATAAGTTGAGCAATTCTCGCAAGTAGGTGTGCGGGTCGTGCGCTCGGCATTGTGTGCGCTGACATAGTGGCTTGTAAGGGGCATCGACGTTGGTCGGTACCCCTTTTTGTTTGCCGGTATAAAGACCGCCCACCAGGTCGCTTCAAACTAAAAGGCCCCGAGCAGTTCAATAAGCTGCTCGGGGCCTTGTTGGCTTTAGTCGCGTACTTCTTAGCCGACCGTATCGTCAGGCGTGGGCGAGGGGTCGGGAGTGGGCGTAGGCGTAGGCGTAGGCGTAGGCGTAGGCGTGCCGCCATCGCCGCCGGTCGAACCACCAGTGGAGCCACCCGTCGAGCCACCGGTCGTACCGGTGCCGCCGGTGGTGTCGCCGCCCGTGGTCTCGGTGGTCGTGGTCGTCGTGGTAGTCGTTGTGGTGGTTTCCTCTTCCTCTTCCTCTTCGTCCTTGTCGTCGTTCTCCGACTTCTTGGTGTTGTTGGTGCCGTAGAACTTCCAGACGCTGTTGTTCTTGTAGGTGGGCGCCGTTCCGGTCGCAAACTCCTCGCGCTCGGTACCGGTCAGAACGGTGTTCATAAACCGCTTAAAGACAGGCAGGTTGGTGCTGTCGCCCAGCAGGTCCGTGCCGTACTTTTGGATGGGGATCTCGCCCGCGGAATAGCCGGTCCACAGGGCGCACGCCAGCTGCGGGGTATAGCCGCAGAACCACAGGTTGGTGGTGTTGTCGGTGGTGCCCGTCTTGCCGGCATAGGGCTGGTTGACACTCAGAGCGCCGGCAGCACCCGTACCGCTGCCCTTCATGACGCCGGACAGAACATCGGTGACCGCGGCGGCCTCGCCCTCGGTAAGCACCTGTGAGGGATTGTCGGTGTGCTGGTACAGCACCGAACCGGTACGAGAGTCAATCTCGGTGATGGCGATCGGCTGGCGATAGTAGCCGCCGTTGGCAAACGTCGCGTAGGCGGCGGCCATCTCGAGCGGCGAGATCGAGCCGGTGCCGAGGGTCATGACGGGAACGTCCTCGATGTTGTCCTTGGCGGGGTCGATGCCGAGCTTTTTGACGAGCGAGATGATCTTGCTGTTACCGACGGCTTCCGCCACCTGGATGTAGCCGGTGTTGGAGGAGTATGCCGTCGCCTGCTTAAGCGTGATGTTGCCATAGCTCTGGTTGGCGTAATTTTGGACCTCGGTCGTGGTGCCCTTGGCCTTGAGCGGCGAGTTGCAGTTGAGGGTGACGTTGGGGTTCATGCCGTTTTGGATGGCAGTTGCCAGCGTAAAGGCCTTAAAGGTGGAGCCGACGGGACGCTTGGCCGTGGCATGGTTTACGTGGTTCTCGTCGGCGTTGTAGTCGTAGCCGCCCACCATGCACTTGATGTAGCCGGTCTTGGGGTCGACGACGACCATGCCCATGTCCAGGCCGTCGAGCGAGAGCGTGTCGAGCTGCTCGCGGACGGCATTCTCTGCCACTTGCTGCATCGTGGGATCGATGGTGGTCTTGACGGTCAGACCGCCCTTAAAGAGCACGTCGGTCGAGAACTCCTGCTCCAGCAGCTGCTTAACATAGGCGACAAAGTAGGGCTGCGAGTATACGTCGACGCCGCTGCCCGAAATCTCGGTCACGTTGAGGGTGATGGGCTCGGCCTGTGCGGCATCGTGCTCCTCCTGCGTAATGTGGCCCAGGCGCAACATGTTGTCGAGGACCTTGTTGCGACGGGACAGCGCCAGGTCGGGGTTGACCGTGGGGTCGTACTGCGAGGGCGAGTTGGGAAGGCCGATCAACAGCGCGGCCTCGCTCAGGGTGAGGTCGGCGGCGCTCTTGGATAGGTAGGTCTCGGCGGCGGCCTCGATACCGTAGGCGCCGTGGCCGTAATAGATGGTGTTGAGGTACATCATGAGGATCTCGTCTTTGGAGTACATATCTTCCATCTTGACGGCGATGTAGGCCTCGCGCACCTTACGCTCGATGGTCGAGTCGAACTGCTCCTCCTGCAGGATGGTGTTGCGCACCAGCTGCTGGGTGATAGTCGAGGCGCCTTCGTGCCCGCCGCCGAGGGTTGCCACCGCAGCGCGCGCGATACCCCACAGGTCGATACCGCCGTGCTCGTAGAAGCGCTCGTCCTCGACGTCAACGGTGCCCTGCAGCACGTAGGGGGAGACCTCGTCCTTGGTGATGGACTTGCGGTTTTGCGTGTAGAAGCTTGCGATCTTGTTGCCGTTGCAGTCGACGATCTCGGTGGGCTCGCTCACCAGATACGCGTTGGCGTCGGTGTAGTCGGGCAGATCGGACAGCCAGCGGTTGACGTTGCCGACCATGCCGATGCCAAATGCCACGCCCGCGATAAGCAAAAAGCCCAAAAACGAGAGCAGGATTATGGGCAGAGCATGCGTCTTTGAACGGCTGCGTCCCTGTCGTTGGCGAGGACCCATATATTGACCTCCAGGTATGTCGTGCCGGACGGTTGATATGCCGTCGGGGCAGGATGGACATAAGTTATTACACGATAAACCAAACGGGGCGCGCGAGGCCTCGTGTATGCTGGAAGACGGCATTTTTCAGAGTGAATGCATACCTTGGTAAGGAGTTTGTCGATGGCGATTCGGACGATGGGGCCGAGCGGACAACACAAGACTGGATTGGATGCTGTCGGTGTGGCGCTGCCCGAGCTACTGGCGCCGGCGGGTGGGCTCGACCAGATGCTTGCGGCCATCGCCGCGGGCGCCGATGCCATCTATGCGGGGTTGGGCGGCTTTAACGCCCGTGTGAGTGCGCACGGTTTTACCGACGACGAGTTTGCGCGCGGCTGCGCCGTGGCGCATGCCCATGGCGTGCGTGTGTACGTAACGCTCAACGTGTTCGTGTTTGACGATGAGTTGTCCGACGCGGTGGCGTTGGGAGCTCATGCACTGGAGCTGGGCGCCGATGCTCTGATTGTCGCCGATGCCGGGTTGGCCTGCGCGCTGCGCGCGGCGATTCCCGGGGTCGAGATTCACCTGTCCACGCAAGCGGGCGCTCATAG
Organism: uncultured bacterium; assembly: GCA_905214435.1. Taxonomy (GTDB): domain Bacteria; phylum Actinomycetota; class Coriobacteriia; order Coriobacteriales; family Coriobacteriaceae; genus Collinsella. Next base: position 2,942 of record CAJMMA010000023.1, on the reverse strand, counting down.
CGAAGGTGCCGTGCGGCTTGCCGCCGATGAGCTGGGGGTCGAGCGCGTGACGACGGCACGCGAGCTGACGGTCGACGAGATTGCGGCGCTCTGTGCCACGGGCGTGCCCATCGAGGTATTCTGCCACGGTGCGATTTGCATCGGCTATTCGGGGGCGTGCGAGTTCTCGGCCTTGCGGCGTGGGCGCTCGGCGATGCGCGGCGACTGCACGCAGCCGTGCCGTCTGGCGTACGACCTAGTGGACGAGGCGGGGCAGAGTGTTGTTGCCGTCGAGGGAGACCGCCTGCTTTGTCCGCGTGACTATCTGGGTATCGCGCACCTGCCCGAGCTTGTTGCCGCCGGCGTGGCATCGCTCAAGATCGAGGGACGCATGAAGAATCCCGATTACGTATTCAACGTGGTGAGGGTGTGGCGTCGGGCACTCGATATGCTGTGCGACGGCGCGTGGGACTCCGGTGCCGTGGAAGAGCTTGAACGCGAGCTGGGAAGGTCGTTTAACCGTGGGTTTACCGATGCTTACCTGCGGGGTCGTTCGGGTGCCGAGCTCATGAGCTTTGAGCGCGCGATCAACCAGGGCGTGCGCGTGGGCCACTTGGTGGCGGTGGGTCACGAAGAGGTGACGGTTGAGCTTGATGCCGCCGTGGCGGCGGGCGATACGCTCGAAATCCGATTTTACCCGGGTGCCGACGCGCGTCCCGATGTGCCCAAGCGCTGGCCACAGGTGCCTTGCCCCGTGGATGCCGCTGCGGGGGAGCGCATCGTCGTGCATTGCAAACGTAAGGTGGACGCGGGCTGCGAGGTCTATCTGATTCGCAGCGCCGGCGTGTTGGATCAGACGGCGGCGGTGTTGGAGCGCATGCGGGCCGAGGCGGATGCGATTGCGCCCGTTGCGCGTGCCGTTGAGGTGCTGCCCTTTGAGGGCGCTGCGGTGGATGGCGGTGCGTCGACGGAGTTGGCGGGGTCGGCGGGGCCGGCAAAGCGCGAGGATTTTGCTCGTATGGTCTTTGCCTGGGAGCTGATGGATGTGGGTCCGCGCGATGAGCGAGATCTGTCCGATACAACGGTGGTGCTCGACGAAGTGTGCCGCGCGGGCGACGCCGAGCGGACTCGGGCGCTTATGCAGCGTGCCGGGCGCGTCGTCTGCCGCAATCTGGGACAAGTGGCGATGGCCCGCGAGCTGGGCACAACGTTTGACGTGGCGGCGCCGGTGTTCTGTGCCAATCGGGCCACGCTTACCTGGCTGCGCGGACTCGGTGCGGGGCGGGTGTGCTTGTCGGCCGAGTTGCTCGGCAATGATGCGGAGCGTGTTGCCGAACTTGCCGCTTGCCCCGGTGTCTTGGGGCCTGTCGATGCCGACCGTCCCGAGCTCATGGTGTGCGAGCACTGCTTGCTGACTGCCGAGGGCGCCTGCGCCACGGATGCAACGGGGCAGGTCCGTTGCCGTGACTGCTCGCGCCGTCAGCAGGCGCGCTTTTTGGTCGAACGTGACGGCACGCGTTTGCCGGTCGTTATCGACGCGTGCGGCAGGACGAGGATTTTCCTGTCGTAGGTGCCGCGTCGCGCTGTTTTGGTTATTATTAGTGGGTTTATGAACTTCCAGCACCGCCGTATCCGGTGAGGGTGCTATAGCAAAAGGAGGATACCCAATGCTGTCTGTTGACGAGCAAATGCGTATCATCACCTCGGGTGCAGCGCAGATCGTCCCCGAGGCCGACCTTCGCAAGAAGCTTGAGAAGGGCGAGCCCCTCAACATCAAGCTCGGCGTCGATCCCACCAGCCCCGACCTGCACCTGGGCCATGCCGTGCCCCTGCGCAAGATGCGTCAGTTCCAGGACCTGGGCCACAACGTCACCCTTATCATCGGCAACGGCACTGCGCTGATCGGCGACCCCTCGGGCAAGAACTCCACCCGCCCGCAGCTTTCGCAGGAGCAGATCGAGGCCAACGCCGAGACCTACGTGAGCCAGGCCATGAAGATCCTGGACCCCGAGAAGACCACCATCGTGCACAACGGCGACTGGATCCTTTCGATGGACCTGGCCGGCCTGCTGCAGGTGTGCTCCAAGTTCACCGTCGCCCGCATCCTCGAGCGCGACGACTTTACCAAGCGCTACCAGTCCCAGACGCCGATTGCCCTGCACGAGTTCCTGTACCCTGTGATGCAGGCCTTCGACTCCGTGCAGATCAAGGCCGACGTCGAGATGGGCGGCACCGACCAGCTCTTTAACCTGCTCGCCGGCCGCGAGCTCATGGAGAAGATGGGCATGGAACCGCAGATCGCGCTCACCATGCCGCTGCTCGAGGGCACCGACGGCGTCCGTAAGATGTCCAAGTCCTACGGTAACTACATCGGCCTGACCGATGCTCCCAAGGATATGTTCGGCAAGACCATGTCCATCCCCGACGAGATGATTGGCAAGTACTATCGTCTGGCCAGTTCGCTCACCCCGGCCGAGGTCGACAAGATCGATGCCGCCCTGGCCGATGGCTCCGCCGACCCCTACGAGCTCAAGCGCGCTCTAGGCCGCGACCTGTGCGACACCTACCACGGTGCTGGCGCCGGCGACGAGGCTCAGGCCGAGTTCGACCGTGTGTTCAAGGAGGGCCAGCTTGCCGACTTCCCCGAGAAGCACGTTGAGCTGACCGTCAACGACGAGGGCCAGATTTACCTCGCTGGCCTGCTCAAGGACCTGGGCCTTTCGGCCAGCGCCGGTCAGGCCCGCCGCGACATCGACGGCGGCGGCGTCAAGATCAACGGCAAGGCTGTGGCTCCCAAGAGCTACAACATCGATCCGAGCGCCCTCAAGCTGGGCGACACCCTCTCCGTGGGCAAGCGCAAGGGCTTCAAGCTGGTTTAGTTACGCGGTTTTACCAAACCGCGTAACCGGTTGACGCTGCAAACCCGCCAGAGCGGCAATCTGCCTTTCAACTTCGGCGGCATG
>CAJMMA010000022.1 GCA_905214435.1 uncultured bacterium | reverse complement strand
AGACCCGAGGGGCGCCGGGGGCGGGAATCGCGCACTCCATATTTTGTTCACAAATGAATAGGTCCCTCAGTCGCATCACTGAGGTTAAAACTGAAGCATTGGCTTCTGATATTGGCGATGACCAGCTGGTTTATAGGTGTTAAGGCATCGGTCATCTCTGGAGCGCCACTTTACTCCAAAAGCATCAGCTATTTGTTTCCCGTCGGTAAAAGGCAGGTTTTGTTCGCCAAGCGTTCTTATATATAGAGAAGTTCGGGTTCGAACCCGTGCACCGGCAACAAAAAAGCGACCAGCCGGAGCCGATCGCTTTCTATTCTATGCTGGATCATCCAGAGGGCGCTTCCGAACTCATTTTCTCGCTGCCATTCATGCTTTCGAAGCATCGTTCGACCTCCACAGCCTCATGTTTTGAGGATCTGCCGTGTTTATCACTGTTATTAATGAGTGTGTGGAAGTGATCCTCATACAGATACGTGCGATCCGCCAGAGAACTGAGAAGCATCTCTCTGCAGCCCTCGTTGCCTATCCTCGCATCTCTCAGGTCTTCCGGAAATTCACAAGCAGTCTTAGGGTCAATTTGTTTCCGTTTTCAGAGACTTGTTTGAGAGTTTTTAAAGACAGTTCAAAACAATAAGTGAGACACCATAAAGCAGAGCAAGATGTGCCGGATAGAAAATGTAGAAGAAATATTTGAGCTTCAGCCCTCGCTTACCATTATAAAGATTGATAAGCAGCAACGAAACGACCGCGGCAGCAACATCAGGATTAAATACACTAGCTGTAGCAAACTCAAATCCGCCGCCAACTATATGGCATGACGAAAGGAGCACTGCACATACTGCAGCAAAGAACATCTTGGCCTTGCTGTCGTGGAATAAATAGAATGCAGCCACAAGCAGAATGCCATACACACCGCCATCTAGTTTAGTGTATTCAGCTGCCAGTGCTGTCAAAACAATCAGAGCAATTTCTGCGATGCATCTCTTCCATTTTGAAAGGCTTCGTATCTTTTCCAGAATAATCAAAAAGACCAAGGAAAGCAGGAGCTCACACATAACATTTTGTTGCCGGAGGTCGAATAGTTGCCCGGTTTGGACGAAATCGTATATGGGCTCCGTAATGATTGCGAAGACAAGCATATTTCGCAGGTACTTCTTTATGTCATGAGTATGCAAAAATCCCTCAACTATCAAAAAGCAAAATAAGGGAAATGCAATTCTGCCAAGAACACGAAGCACATCCGAAGCTTGGCTTAGAATCGCCCACTGTTCGTCTGATATCTGACTGTACGATGCGTGAGTCATGATTCCATTGGTCAGGACGATTCTGCTCACATGATCGAGAACCATCGAAATGGCTGCTATTATCTTTAATGTGCTGCCGCTAATTCCGTATCTATCTGTTTTCATTTCGTTTTCCTTTCTTTGGGTGGGCCGTCAGGGGTTCGGGCCCGCTGCGCGGGCGGCCGCTGCGGCGCTTCGCGCCTCGCGCGCTGCGCTGGCAAACGCTCACGCGTTTACTCAGCTCCGCGCCCCGACGGGTTCGAACCCGTGGCGCGGCAACAAAAAAGCGGCCGGCGTCCGCCAGTCGCTTTTCTATTCTATGGTGGGCCGTCAGGGGTTCGAACCCTGGACCTTGGGATTAAAAGTCCCCTGCTCTGCCAGCTGAGCTAACGGCCCGCGGGTGGCATTGTACCACGGTCTGGGACTATTCCCAACTCCATTGGCCGTTCTGGAAAATCACAACTTCACGTCCATCGGGCGTAATGCCCGTAATATCGATGTCGTCCGTGCCGATCATAAAATCGACGTGCGTGCTCGAGACGTTAACGCCATGCTCCAGGAGCTCCTCCTTGGACATGTCGTACCCACCCTCGATGCATTCGGGGAAACCGACGCCCAGCGCAAGGTGGCAGCTAGCGTTCTCGTCATAGAGCGTGTCGTAGAACAGAACGCCACTTTCGCGGATCGGCGTGTTCTTGGAGATAAGCGCGACCTCACCCAGATGAGCGGCACCATCGTCGGTGTCAATAATGCTCGCAAGCGTCGCCTTGCCCACGCGGGCATCGTAGTCCACTACGCGGCCGGCCTCGAACTTAATCCAAAAATCGTCGACCTTGTTACCGTGGTGAATGAGCGGCATGGCCGAGTACACGATACCGTCGGCGCGCATACGATCAGGCGAGGTGAAGACTTCCTCGGTGGGAATGTTGGGGAAGAAGGGGTGCCCATCGGGCGTCTTGCCCTTGCCGCCGGCCCACTCGTGACCCTTCGTCATGCCAATCGTCAGATCGGTTCCATTTGCCGCGGCGTAATGCAGGCGGTCAAAACGATTGTCGTTCAGAAAACGCAGGTTCTTTTCGAATGCGGCGTCATGGAGTTCCCAGTCGCTCTCTGGGTCCTGGCCATCGGCGCGCGCGGTGTGCAGAATCGCATTCCACAGCTTATAGATTGCAACCTCATCGGCGTCTCCCGGGAACACCTCGTGCGCCCAAGCCACGACCGGAGCGCCGGCGATGCACCACGGATTGATGTTGTAATCCAGTCCACGGCGGAAAACTTTGCATTGCGTATTCCTCGCCTTGGATGCCGCGACCGGCTTGGCTGGATCGATGCCCTTGAGGGCCGCAGGATCCGCCCCCTCGATAAAGACAAAGCAGGCACCATCCTGGGCCAGGGAATCCAGCTGCATGCGCTTCCACTCGGGTGTCTGCTCAAAATAGCTTTTCTCGACATGCTCGTACGTGAGCCTCGTCACGGCATCATCGGCCCAAATGACCGTCACGTGGCCAGCGCCGGCGTCATAAGCCTCCGCGACCACCACGCGGGCAAAAGGCGCGCACTCGACCGGAGACTGAACGACAACCTCCTGGCCGGGCTTGACGTTTACGCCCTTGCGGACAACCAGACGCGCATAGTTTTTAATCTTGGGCTCCAGGGCCTTCATGCCCTCCAGAGCTTCTTCGACCGTCAGGGCAGCTCGAATCATGTGCCACTCCATCTATCTATAGAACAGTAAAAAGGCGCGCCGCAAAAACGACGCGCCTTATATCTTAGCGATAAGTATAGATACAAGCGCTACTTCTTCTTGGAGGCCTTCGTGTCCTCCTCGGCAGCCGCGCGCTCAATAAGAGCGTTGAGCTTGTTCTCGGACATGCCCTCGGCCTGCGTGCGGTACATGTTGCGCAGGGGACGAATACGAACGAAGTCGTAGATAAAGTCACCCAGAATGATGACATAGGACAAAACGATGCCGACCATCTGGACGGGACTGGACACCGTGCCGCCGGGAACGAAGTAGAACGAAACCCAAATTGCCACGATGAACACCATGCCGATAGCGAGCACGGCCCACCAAATACGGCGGCGCTTGGTGTAGTCCTCATCCTGCTTGAGAAGGATATTCGACACCGTGTAGATACGATCCTCGCGGGCGCGCTGCTTGGCCTTGCGGGCGCGCTTTTCCTCCTTGGAAAGGCCTTCCAGGTTTTCGCCCTTCTCGAGCTCTTTACGGCGAGCTTTAGACGAAGCTGGCACGACGCGGACAGAGCTCGCTGCCTGACGGGCGGGCTTAGCAGATGCGGCGGACTTGCGCGCAACCCCGGTAACTTCGTGGGATTGCGTGCGCTTGTTCGTGGCGCTACGGGTACTCACTTATGCGTTCTCCTTCATACTTGTGAACTGGGAGCCCGTGATGATCTGGAAGGCCTCGCGATAGCGCTCGGACGTGCCATCGATGACCTCGGCGGGCAGGTGCGGGGTCTCCCCCGTCATATCCCAGTTGGCTTTGAGCCAATTGCGGACGAATTGTTTGTCGTAGCTGGGCTGAATCTTGCCCTCCTCGTAGCTGGCGGCAGGCCAGAAACGGCTGGAGTCGGGCGTGAGGCACTCGTCGATCAGCGTGACCTTGCCATCGATGACACCAAACTCAAACTTAGTGTCGGCAATGATGATGCCACGGGTCGCGGCGTACTCGGCAGCGGCCTTGTAGATCTTGAGGGAAAGGTCACGAATCTGCGTGGCGATGTCCTCGCCCACGATCTCGCAGCAACGCTCAAACGAGATATTCTCGTCGTGATCACCGATCTCGGCCTTCGTGGACGGGGTGAACAGTGGCTCGGGGAGCTTGGAGGCCTCGGTTAGGCCCTCAGGCAGCTGGATGCCGCAGACGGTGCCGTTCTCGTCGTAGGTCTTCTTGCCCGAACCGGTCAGATAGCCGCGGACGATGCACTCGATGGGAATCGTCTGCGCCTTCTTAACCAGCATGGCGCGGCCGGCGAGATAGTCACGATACTCGGCAAACTCCTCGGGGAAATCCGCCGGATCGATGGAGACGAGGTGGTTGGGGACGATATCGGCAAACTTGTCGAACCAGAATGCCGAGATGCGGTTGAGCACCTCTCCCTTAAACGGAATCTCGTCGGGGAGAATAAAGTCGAACGCAGAAATGCGATCGGTGGCGACCATCAAAAGGTTTTCGCCGGCATCGTAGATATCACGAACCTTGCCACGGGAATCCGGACGACGCTCCATCGTTGTCACGTGAGTCACTCCTTACCTAAATACGACAGAAATGCGGGTTCTTTCCCGCATGTTTTCGCAAACTCGGAGCGGCAGGAAGGCGGCCCCTCCTTCACCGAATAGCGAAAAGCTAGTGCTCCATTGTAGTAGATGCCACGTCCGCCGTGTGCTCGCGGGGCAGATGAATCGTAAAAGTCGTACCCTTTCCAAGCTCCGACTCCACGGATATGTAGCCATGGTGACGCTCGACGATCTGCTTGGTCACGGCGAGGCCAACGCCCAGGCCGCCAGCTTCGCGGGCGCGGCTGGCATCGGCGCGCCAAAATCGTCCGAAGATGCGCGACAGATCGTCCTTGGCAATACCGATACCGGTATCCGAAACGGCAATACTGACATGTTTGCGGTCACTGAGCACCGACACCACGACCCAACCGCCCTCGGGGGTGTAGCGCATGGCGTTGCTCATGAGGTTGATGACGCACTGCGTGATCATGTCGGGATCGGCCTCGACGACATCGTCGTGCCCCTGGGTTTCATCTGCAAAGCGAAGACGAAGGTCGCGGTCGGCAAACAGACGCTCCTGGCCGTTCACAATTGATCGCACGAACGGAACCATATCCACCGGCTCGAGGTTGAGCGGCGCCGTGCTGTTTTCCATACGCGATAGGTCGAGCATCTGCTGCACCAAACGAGCCAGGCGGCGCGTCTCGGAAGCGACCGTCTCCAGATGCTCGTCGTCGGTGGGATACACGCCGTCCTGCATGGCCTCGACCGTTGCAAGCATGGCCATGAGCGGCGTGCGCAGCTCATGAGCCACATCGGAAGTCAGGCGCTTCTCGTGCTTCATGTCCTTTTCGAGTGAGGTGGCCATCTCGTCGAAGGTCTCTCCCAGCTGATCGATCTCATCATCGCCGCGCAAGCCCGTACGAGCGGACAGGTCTCCATCGCGGATCTGCTTGGCGGTGCTGGTAATACGATGAATCGGCTTGGTGAGCATGCGCGACACGAGTGATCCGATAACGACCGAGATGCAGACGGCCACAACCGCAGCAAGGGCCATGGCATTAAAGGTCTTTTCTCTGAATGCTGAGTCTGCCTTGGTGAGCAGGGCATCGGAGCCAATCGCCCACAATTTGACCTGACCCACGTGCTCGCCGGAGGACGTCACGATCTCAACGTTGGCAACACTATTGGAATCGGTGGGAGCAGACGAGACCGGGCTGTGCGATGCCTTCTTTCCGCTCGTACCGTCGGTCGTCGCCTGATTTTCGCGCACATCGGCAGTAGCGCTTGCCGAGGGCCACGAGTCGTCGTAGACGATGACGCCCTTTTTATTGACGACCTGCATGCCAAGATCGTCGGACACCAAGCTCGATGTCGCGACCGCACGCAACTCCCCCGCGGTCCAATTGCCGTTTTCCTCGTACGACGTCGCAAGCTTTTCGGCTGCGGAATTGGCGATTTCGACAATATTGGAGCGCGTATAATCCGTAAAAACCGTGCCCCACACAACGGAGACAACGCCCACCAGCACCAGTACCGTCATGAGCGATGTCAGGGCAAAAGCCAGGGCCATGCGCGAGGGATAGCTCATCGTTGGCCGTGAATCGGAACGAGGCGTGTTCCAACTAGCCTTGGAACCCGCCTCGTTCTCCTGCTTATGCTTTTGCCCGATTTCAAAGCGCGCAGGTGTCATATGTGATTTCCTTTATTTCTCGTCCGACTTATCGGTCTTGGTCGGAGCCTCGAAGCGGTAGCCGACACCGTGGACGGTGTAAAGCCACTTGGGCTTCTTGGGGTCGTCGCCCAGCTTGGCGCGAAGGTTCTTCACGTGGCTATCGATGGTGCGCTCGTAACCCTCAAAGTCGTAGCCGAGCACTTTCTCGACCAACTCCATGCGGTTGTAGACGCGGCCGGGGTGACGGGCAAGCGTGGTGAGCAGCTTGAACTCGGAAGCCGTCAGGTCGACTTCCTTGCCCTCGACCAAAATCTTATGGCCCGAGATGTCAATGACCAGATCGCCAAAGTCGAGCACCTCGACGGCCGGCTCATCGGCCTGGTGGGCACGGCGGAACAAGGCGCGTACGCGCGCGACAAGCTCGCGCGGCGAGAACGGCTTGATCAGGTAGTCGTCGGCTCCGAGCTCGAGGCCGATAATACGGTCCTCGATCTCGCCCTTGGCCGTCAGCATAATGATGGGGACATCCGAGGTGTCGCGAATGGTGCGGCAAACGCGCTCGCCGGGAATCTTGGGGAGCATAAGGTCGAGCACAACCAGGTCGAACTGGTGCTTCTCGAACTCCTCGATCGCGGACTGGCCGTCGCCGACACCCACAACCCAGTAGCCTTCGCGCTCGAGATAGGCAGCGACGGCGTCACGGATTGCCTTCTCATCCTCGACCAGCAGAATCTTTTTTGCATCTGAAGCCATAACACGGCCCCCCTGTCTCAATCAGCTAAGAACAAGCCCATTTTAACGCACCTGAGCCCGCCGGATGCCACTATGACGCGGCAGCTCGGCGGGCGGTACTCACAATTACAACGCGTTTATTCCCCTGTTGGCGCCTTTTTAACCCCTCTAAGCTTAAAGAGAGAATAGGCGTGCGGTGACCGTCTCGGGTATACCCTGGCTGTTGCGCACCGTGGCGTACGTAAGGAATGAGTCCGATTTTCCCGCCGTAGCTGGATAATCGCCATATTCCAAAGCGCGGTCGGGCGACAACAGCGAGCCATAGGTCTTGGCAGAGGTGTCGATGAGAAAATGCGATGCCTGTACCTTAACGAGATATTTATTCTTCTTGCCGGCAGCACATGCGAGCGGCTCGCGGGACAGAAAGAGGTATGGCCCTCCCTCATTACCGATATACGTGCCCATGTTGCCCAGGCTGCCCACGTCACTATAGGTCGCCTCGATAGAAAACACGAAGGTATCGCCCATATATACGGCCTCGAAAGGCGAGACTGACGAGGGAAGGACTAGCTGGGCACGTTTGGTGTTGTTGCCATCGGTCAGGTCGATTGCCGTCATACCGTAATAGACGCCCTCATCATTGTGCACGCGGGGCGAGATGGTCAGGATGCCGTCGCTCACACGCGGGGCGGATGCGAAGCGGCCCGTCGACTTCCAAATAGTCTCAGGCTTGGACTCGTTGGGCGACTGACGGTAGCAGTACGAATCGTTACTCGTCTTGCTGCCGCCGGACGAGGGCATCTTATACCAGATGACCGACGACCCACACGCTGTGAAGAGCGGCGGATCGTAATTTTCGCCACCGCGATCGAGCTCGACAGCGTTGCCGGTAAGGGAGGAGCCTGCAAGGTTTTGCGCATAGAGCTTCCAAGACGCATTGGCAAAGTTCATCTCGACCCACGCGAACACGCCATCACCCGCACGAACGTCGTAAAACGCATAACCGGTTCCCTCAACGGGATCCTCGATAAGTGTGGTAAGCGAGCCATCACCCAGGTTGAGCACACCAAGCGTATTGGCATGCAGGGCAGAAGCAGGCGCCATCATCGCGGCAGCGTAGTCGCCATCGCAGTAGTACAGCAGCGTGCCCAGCGGCAGCGTCCACGAGGCCGTGGGCTCAAGATCGATATCGACAGCTTCGTACTCATCAGTGATCGAGACAATCTTCGAATTGTCCTTGATAACCTGTGGCTCGCCAGCGGCGTCGTCGCTGGTACCCGTTTTCTTTGAGCATCCGGCAAGCACCGTGGCAGCGCCCGCGGCAGCCCCTCCGAGCACAAAGCCGCGGCGCGATATTCCGTTCTTGATCTGGTCGGCGATACTCATTAGGCGATCTCGGCGCGAGCGGCCTCGATAGCGCGCGTGAGCTGATCGGCGCAAGAAGTATTCTTCATACCGCAGGTGTTACCAGCGAGAACCTCGATGACGCGATCGGCAGGAGCGCCCTCGACCAGCTTAGAGATAGCCTTGAGATTGCCGTTGCAGCCACCGGTAAACTCGACGCCCACCACCTTGTTGCCGTCATCAGAAAGATCAAGGTGGATATTGCGAGTGCATACGCCCTGAGGCTTGTAATCAAAACTAATCATTGCATTCCCCTCTCGTAAAGCAATTTCAGACGTCTATTATCCCCGTCCGAACCGATAAAGTATCGCGGGCACCGATTCAACATTCCCCAATGCGCAAACCGACGGCAGCAATACTAGCAATCTGCTTCCCGAGCGTGGACTTTTCGTTTCTCTTGATACATGTTGTGGTCAGCGATGTGGTAAATCTCGGTCAGCGTATAACCGGGTGCCTCTGCCGTCGCGACGCCAAACGACGCACTGACTGTCAGCACCTCATCGCTCGCAGCAGCAAGGCTGAGGCGAAGATTTTGCACTACTTCACATGCGGATTCGCGATCGGTGTGAGGGCAAATCAGCAAGAACTCGTCGCCACCAATGCGCATAGGCACAAACTTCTCGCCTGCCGTTCGCCTCAATACAGACGCCGTACGCCGTAGCAGTTCATCGCCCATTTCGTGACCGTAGAGATCGTTGGTACGCTTGAGGAAATTGCAGTCCATCATGATCACACTCACGGGCAGGGAATCGTTCACCAGGTCGTCGCCAAGGGACTCAAGGTAATTTCTATTGCGAAGTCCTGTCAGCTTATCCTGGAAAGAAAGCTCCTCGGCGCGCTTTGTCATCGAGATGTTATGCGTCGCCACGACGACCGACTCCAGTCGACCCTGCTCATCGCGGCGCTGTGGAACAACCTGCAGCGAATACCACGTACCTCGGCAGTCTCGTACCTCGGCATCCAAGTACGGCATGCCCTCCATACGATCCTGAAGCGTCTTTATATCTAAGAGCTCCATGACCGCCTCGCGACTTTCGGGACTCACAATGTCTCGGCAAACCGTTGCAAAAAAGTCATATGCCTCGGCGTGCTCGGCAAATATCTTCGCCACCGATGGCGACATGTTAATCCCCTCGATCTCGAGCGTGTCGAGATGCAACAGGAGGGTCGACTCATACGTGGAACTGATGGCATTGATGATGCCGAGCTGCTTGTCCTTTTCGGCCAAATTGCGACGATCGGCGACGATACGCACCAACAGCACTACAACCAAAAACACCAGGAACGCCAGCGCTCCGACAGCGATAAATGAAATCCTGCCCGACATGACCTCGGATTTGGGATAGAGCGCAAACAGGCGATAGTCCTCATACGCCGCACGCACGGCATACCAGGTACTTCCCCGATATTCGACACGTGTTAGACCTTCGTCTTTCCAATCAATTCCGCTATCGGCAAGAAGCCGGGCGAGAGCTATATCGACGGTCGAATCGTTTGAAGAAACGATTTGCGCATCGCGCATCACGAACACCGTTGGGCTCTGATGGAATGTGTTGTTCACGAGCACGTCGGCGATCGTATACGAATAATCATCGGCGGGCTCGGGCGCAAGCGATCGATACCCCAGCGCTACGCCATCACCGTACGGAACAACACTCACGGCAAAGTCGACATCTCGACGCTCAACGACCGTCGAGTAGGACACCTTGGAGCCTCGATACATCGATGCGACCGACGAACAGGCAAGCTCCTCTCGCCACAGCATCAGCGGATCGCGACCGTCGATATCGTAATGAGCGGTCATATGGCCGTCGGCGTCCATGACCAACATTCCCGAAAGGTGCTCGGAATGGACGTACTCCTCGACACGATCATCGTTGACTTCAACGCGATCAGGCGGCAAGAACGTCGAAAACGACTCGAGCGCGGCATCCAAATTGTGCGTCGTCTCGGTTTTTCTTCCCTGTTCATATCGGTCATATTTTTCGCAGGCGTTTTTTAAAAACACCATGGTTTCCTGGCCAAACCCAAGCGTTTTATCGAGGCAGTGATGCGTGCCGACCACATATAGCAGACCCAACAAAACAGCGCTGGCCACAACGCAGATAGCCGCGGTGACTAATGCCTTTCGGCGCAAGCGGCGCTCATCATTTGTCATGATTCCGCTCCTTGCCCGTCCGTCGTCGCCCCTGCCTTGTACTTGCCCACAATGCGCTCAATCGTGCCATCTCGATCCATCTCGAACAGCACGGTATTGAGGTTTTTGACGTACTCCCCCTCATAGCCGTCCTTAAACGCGACGCCAAGGTCAACCGTCATAACGTTGTCGGCAAACACGCGATAAACACCGGGATACTGCGCGACGAGCCGGTCGAGCGATTGGACGTCCGCCATCCAACAGTCAACATACCCCTTGACGAGGGCGGCTTTGCAGAGTTCGGCGGAGCCATATGATTTGATATGCACGTCCGACGAGATTTCCAGATCGCCTGCAAGCAATCGGCGTTCACTCACCGAACCCGCAATCACCGCAACGGTCTTGCTTCCATCGAGAGACGCCAAACCCTTGATACCACTCGTTTTCTTGGCGGCAACCGAGACTGTCACGGTCAGATACGGCTCAGTCCAGCAATAATCGTCTTCGCGATAATTGGGCGAATAGTCGCACCACAGACAATCGATATCGCCGTTTTTGAGCAGGCGATCGCGATCATTCCAAGATATGTCAACAAATTGCGGTTTGATTCCAGCACGCTTGCAGGCCTCGCGGGCGATATCGATATCGATACCGGCGTAGTCGCCTGTGGTATCGACATACACATAGGGATCGTTATCCGTAACGCCGTTTTTGAGCACCGGGAGATCCTTGTCGGCTTCACTCGAGGAGGAAGAACCGCTTCGAACGGTATACGTCAGGGCGCCCGCACAGACGGCAACAAGGAGTATGAGCACGGACGAGACGATGGTGGCTCGTTTGATACGTCTAGGCACACGGCTCTTTTCATCGAAACAGCAGATAAGGTTCATTTTATTACCAGGGGGCCAGTGCAACAGCGAAAAAAGCGCCTTGCCCAAGACGGGCAAGGCGCCAATGGTTGAAATGTATCCGCAAACGGTCGAATTAGGTCAACCCTACTCGAAGCTCAGCTGCTCCAGGCGATCGAAGACTGTGTCGATGCGGGTGACGAGCGGGGCGCCCTAACGCTCGAGACGTTTGCGCATAAGCGCGAAAGCGATCAGCGCAACGCCTGCGACAGTAGCAATAAAGGCAACCGCAAGGGCCTGGTCGCCCGTATTGGCGAGCGCGCCCTTAGTAGCCTTAACAGACTTTTTGGTCACCTTGGTCGTCGTCTGCTGACTAGGCTGGGACGGCGTCACGGGCTGCGTAGGCTGAACCGGCTCACCATTGGCCTCCTCGCCTGTCACCACGTACGTCGAGAAGTGGCTCGTGCGGAAGCAAAGGTAGTCGCCCTCGGTCCACGTATCCATAGCCTGAGTGGAACCATCCTCGGCAACGTAGAGCACCTTGAGATTGGTGAGCGCCTTCATGGCTGCGGTCATCTTGACACGAACGATGAAGGACATGCCATCGAAGTCCTCGATAACCTCGCCATTCTTGAGAAGCTTGATATCGAGCTTCTCGGCAACCTTGGTAGCCCCCTGCTCAAGGCCGGAAATCGTAGCATTGGCGGCGTCGGTAAGATTTGTCGGCTCCTCGACCACAAGAGAGATGCTGTTGTTCTGGGCAATGCCGGCAGCGGCATTGTTCTCGGCGCTCACGCTAACGTCCGTTCCGTCGCTACCTGCAACGCCCGCAATGGTCCTCGCCGCTACAGTAACGGTACAGGTCATTGTTTTGTCACCACAGGTGACGGTGATCGTGGCGGTACCGGCCTTAAGCGGCGTCACGACGCCGTCTTTGACCGTAGCGATCGACGAGTCGCTGGAGGTCCAGCTCACCGTCGTATCGTCTGCATCGGCAGGACTCACCGTTGCGGAGAGCTTTGCGGAGGCATCCCCGACGGTAAAGGACAGGCTCGTCTTGTCGAGCTCGACTTTCTGGACGGGGTTGGTCACGGTCACCGAGACGGTTTGGGAGAGCGACTCTGCAGTGATGACAAATGAGCCAGAACCGGTCTTGAGGGCGGTAACGGTGTAGGAGCCATCGCCGTTGTCGACAACCTTAAACGCCTTCGAAGCGCCCGTGTCATCCAGAGCAAGCTTGGTCTCGTCGACCTCACCCGCAAGGGCTCCAACAAGAGAAATCTTCACGGTGCCCTCTTCGCCCTTCTTAAGGTTAAGAGCGGTCTGGTCGACCGTAAGGTTCGTTGCGGGATTAGAGACGGTCACCGCGCAATCCTGAGAATAGACGCCGTCTTCAGTCGAAACGGTGATGGTTGCGGCGCCCTTGGAGACAGCCGTCACCTTTCCGGTTTGATCGACCGTAGCGACGCTCTCATTGCTGGACTTCCAAACAACTGTCTGGTTAGCCTCCGCGGGAACGACCGCCGCCTTAAGCTGCTCGGTTGCAGTGCCCGCAAGCGCGACCTTCTGCTTATCGAGCGTGATGCCCGTAGCAGGCTGAATAACGGTCACCTTGCACGTGGCGCTATACTCGCCGTCCTCAGTGGTAACGGTGATCGTGGCAGCACCGGCCTTGACCGGGGTCACGACGCCGTCCGCAACCGTGGCGACCTCCGGGTCGCTCGAAGACCAGGACACATTCTTATTCGTTGCATTGTTGGGCTCAACCGTTGCGGTCAACGTCGAGGGCTCACCGCCCACAGCAAGCTTAAGATTCGACGCGCTGAGGCTGACGCCCGAGACCTTTACGACCGGAGTGGTTACCGTAATTGTATCCGTGGTTGCAGAGACCCCATCAACCGTTGCCGTGATCGTGGCATCACCGTCACCGACAGCGGTAACAAGACCGCTAGCGTCGACGGTAAGGACGCTCTCGTTGGAAGAGGACCAAACAACCTGGCTGGCCATGTCATCAGGGGAGACCTTTGCCTTCAGCTGCTGAGTCGTGCCCTTGTCCATAGATGTTGAGTAACCATCCGTAATGGAGACCGTAGTTTTTGCAGGTTCCTCGCCCGGCTTGACGACGTGAACGGTCATAGTGTCGCAGAGAAGGCCTCCATTATCGGGGTCACCGAGATAGACGTCTATCTTTGCAGTGCCGTAGCCATTCGGATGCGCGAAATATCCTGCTGTACTTGAGCTCACAGCATACATCTCGATGCTAACGATGCTAAGGTCTGATGACACGAATCGATATTCAGAATATGGATACTCATCGAGAAGGTCTACGGCCTCCTCCGTCATCACAGTTCCAAAGTAATCGCGATTTCTGGTCGGATCAAGCAGATAATCGTCCATACCGGCACGGTCTGGAGCCAACTCACTTTCGATTGAGATTTCGCTCTCCTTCAAGAATGCAATCGAAGGCTTTACGGATGGGTAGGGAATCACATCTATGGTGCCGACATGTTTACCGCCGAACGAATCCGTCACCTCAATAGTTGCAGTCCCCACCTTGATTGCGGTGACCCAATCTCCCTCTATCGAAACAACGTCTTGTCCTTTTTTAACTGAATAGGATAATTGCCACGTTTGAGATTGGTAGTCACGCGATGAATCTCTGCAAGCTTGCCCGGTTGAATTCAGTTCAACATCAAGTAAATCATCCGAACGGATCCATGCATTAGAACCGATAGCCATTTTTCCGTTCATGTTTTTGTCAACAAAAGCGGGGCCCTGCTCCTTCATCACCACGTCGCAGAGTCGTTTCTTCTGATAAATATCTTGCGCGTAGTCACTCACGCCTACCCGGAGCTCACTAGCGCTGCTGCTGTGCGGATTAATATAAACAGGAGCCTGCAGCTGATAATCGGCAGAATTGCTACACTCCGTTATCTGATCACTGCTTAGCTGCGTATAAAGCCCCGACCCATCGTCATAAGAGCTATTTCCATAGATATCAAACGCCGTCGGCTCCTCATCGGGCCGCTCAAACGCGAGCAGCACTTTCCCTTTCTCGGAGCCATAGTGTTGTTTTCCGCAAACAGGACACTTCTCGATATATAACAACGTCAGAGAAGACACAGGCTTTGCCTTGTCCGAATTGTTCGCATACTTTATTTCTTTTATTTTGTTTTGAGACTTAGCAAGGCTTATTTCAAGATAACCCTCCGCTTTGTAACCCTCATAATTGAACTCAGCAGTTATCCGAAGTTTGCCGTCTCCAACAGACACTGGGGACAACGTATATTCCCATTGTCCATAGATGTTTGAAAGCGAGATATTCTCTGCATCATCACTCGAAATCGTTAGCGTGTAATTCTCGGGGTTTTGCGCCGCTTGAGCTATCTCCTGGGACGGAGCTCCCGGAAGCGAAAAGCGGACACTTCCATTCAGTCTTTGCCCGACCGCAACAGAACAATATTTCAAGACACTGTCCTGTGAAACAGAAACGAGAACCTCTCCTCCCTTAGTTTCCGATGCGACCGCTATTGATGGCGTAGCGATTGAAACTGCCGTAACGGCAGCCAAAACGCCACAAAATGCAGCGGCTATCCTCCAAAACCCTTTTCTCATTCCCCTAAGTCCAATCTCTCGTGAAAAAACGCAGCATTCTCCCGCACCTTAAAATTGGCTTAAGGATACCCCCCCCCCCGACTGAGACTGGCAAGCTAGTGTTTGTCGGAAGAGTCAAATTGTCGGCAAGCGATGCTCCCGCATCATAAAATCGTCTGTTGAAGTGAAGCTTTCCCGACACTCTCACGCAAAAGCCCCGTTGGCAAAACGGGTTACCAACGGGGCTTGGGCTAGAAGGTCATACATCAAATGGGACCAAAAGAAAACTAATTGGTTTGATTGCGTCCCAAATCGGTCAATTAGAACTCGAGCTGCTCCAGGCGATCGAAGACTGTGTCGATGCGGGTGAGGAAGTCCCACGGATCGAAAATCTCGTCGAGCTTCTCCTGGCTGACGGTGCAGCGCGGATCGGCTTCGAGACGCTCCTTAAAGGTGGGGCCGGAGACACAATCCTGTACCTCGTGCCAGGTGGCCATGGCATTTTCCTGCACGATAGCGTAGGCGTCCTCGCGGGTGATGCCCGTGTCGACGAGGGCCAGCAGGACCTTGGAGGAGAAGATGAGGCCGCGAGTCTTGTTGAGGTTGGCCATCATGCGAGCCGGATACAGCTGCAGGCCGTCGATAACACGAATGAGGCACTGGAACATATGGTCAAGCGCGATGAAGCTATCAGCCTGGGCGACGCGCTCGGCGGAGGAGTGCGAAATGTCGCGCTCGTGCCACAGGGCAACGTTGTCAAAGGCGACCTGGGCGTTGGACTTCACGACGCGCGATAGGCCACAGACCTTCTCCATGGTGATCGGGTTGCGCTTGTGCGGCATGGCGGAGCTGCCCTTTTGGCCCTTACGGAAGGGCTCCTCGGCCTCGAGCGTATCGGTCTTCTGCAGGTTGCGAACCTCGGTCGCGATGCGCTCGCAGGTGGCCGCCGTAGTGGCAAGCACGCCGGCAAGGTAGGCATGGTGATCGCGGCTGATGACCTGCGTGGACAGCGGATCGTGGACCAGGCCCAAGTGCTTGCAGACGTACTCCTCGACGAACGGCTCGATGGAGCTGTAGGTGCCGACGGCACCGGAGATGGCACCGAAGGCAACGTTCTTGCGAGCGTCCTCAAGACGATCGAGATCGCGCTTGAGCTCCCAGGCCCAAGAGCCAAACTTCATACCGAAGGTCATCGGCTCGGCATGAATGCCGTGGGTGCGGCCGGCGCAGAGCGTATTGCGCTCCTCGAAGGCGCGGCGCTTGCAGATCACGCCGAGCTTCTTGACGTCCTCGATAATCAGGTCACACGCCTGAGTAAGCTGATAGCACAGAGCCGTATCACCCAGGTCGGAGCTGGTCATACCGTAGTGAACCCAGCGGCTAGGCTTGGGCTCGCCCTCGGGAACATCGGCGTCGATATATTCCTTCATGTTGGTCAGGAAGGCGATGACATCGTGGCGCGTGACCTCCTCGATCTCGTCAACCTTCGCCTTCTCAAAGTTGGCGTGGTCGCGAATCCACTGGGCCTCTTCTTTAGAAATACCGATCTTGCCGAGCTCCGCCTGAGCCTCGCAGGCCAGGACCTCAATCTCCTGCCAAATGGCGTATTTGTTCTCGAGGGAGAAGATATGTCCCATCTCCGGGCGGGTATAGCGATCGATCATAGCGGCTCCTTTTTGGTTATTGGCACGTTGGTCGTAACCCAACCATTGTACCGTGCGCGGGTGCGAGTATGGGCTGCAGGCATTAACCTAACATTTTGCCGCAAGAGCGGCCATGAGGACGTCCGCGTATTTGCTTTGCAAATCCGCACCGGCTTCAGGCGGCATGTCCCGGTCCGGGGAAGCGGCGCTAACGTCGGTTGAATCCGCTTTTCCCAAAATCCGCCTTGGTCGATGGAGCGGGCAACGGGACATCCGCGTATTTGCTTCGCAAATCCGCACCGGCTGCGGTCGCCTATCGGCGACCTTGCCTGCTCGCTATAAACGCTTCGCGTTTATTTAACGCTCGCACCCTGGCGGGTTCGAGTCCCGGCACTTTATTGAAAAAAGCACGGCACCGTGATGGCGCCGTGCTTGTGCTTTTTACTGGAGCGGGCAACGGGACTCGAACCCGCGAGTGTCAGCTTGGGAAGCTGATGCCTTACCACTTGGCGATGCCCGCTTGTGTGTTGGCTAGTATAACGCGGTTGTCTTGTTCGATACAAGGGTGTCGATGCTTGTTTTAGCTGTGGAGAATCGTTTGAAAACTACGCCAATTGTGGAGATGAGGACCTTTGTCTTTCTTTCCTTACTATCTTTTACCTGCGCCTTTATCTGATTGTTGTATTTGAGCCCGGTTTGTCAGAAATCGGGCAAGCTTTTGGTCAGCTTCTGGTACTTACCCGCATGAACCATGGCGGTAGCCTCATCCCAAGCGCCGCGGCCTCCCCGTGCGGCGCACGAGGGATAAGGAGCAGCCATGTCCAACGCACCCACGCACTCTGTCCACAGCGCAATCGCAACAGGTCCGCTGCTCCTGCTCCTCTTTTTTCTGATCGGCTGCTTGGCCCCAGGGGCCGCACTCGCCGTCGACGGGAGTGACGCCCTTAATTTCCGCACCATAAGCGACGGCTGCGGCCCCTTCGGTGTCGGTAAATACGAGGCACAGGACACTTCGATTTCGTACTGCATGAATCAAGACTGCCCCGGTCCCAGCAAGCCGGGAGGACCATGGCGCACATATGACCAGGGCTGGACATGGCTCGATGACGAATTTGCCGCCATCGTCTGTCACGGATATCCTTCCAGTACCTCCTTTGGCGGCCATAATCTGTCGCCCGATCTCGCCCGTGCCTCCACCCAGATTGCCGTGTGGATGCTCAACGGAACCACGCGCCCCGACGGCACCTATTCGTATACAAATAGCAAGGGAGTTGCCAGAAGCGGTAGGTTTTACGAAAACGCCGAGGCCGTAGCGGCTGCACGTTGGCTCTACGAGAGCGCTAAGTCCGGATCCATTAAGGCGGCCCCACATCGAGCCAGGCGTTATCACGGCCCGGTCTCGGGCGAGGGTCGACACCAGGACATGCTCTATGTTCTGCCCGCCGTCTCCGTATCTTTCCAAAAACAATCGTCGCAGGCTGGCATCACCGCCGGTAACGGCACCTACAGACTCGGTGGCGCAACCTTCGATATCTTTGAAAGTGCGGGCGATGCACGTGTCGGCACTATCCAGACGGACGAAAACGGGCGTACACAAGCAACGCTTTTGCCCAATACGGCATATTACCTGGTCGAAACCAAAGCCCCGGCAGGCTATATCCCTCGAGGCGACCGAATAGCCTTCACCACACAAAACAGCGGCGAACATGTCGCTATCAACGAGCAGCCCGGCACCATCACCTTGCGTATTGCAAAAATCGATGCCGCCACGGATGCCGGCGCCCAAGTTGGGGCGTCGCTTGCGGGCGCTGAATTCACCTGCGTTTCGCAATCCACTCCCAGCTGGACTCGCACCCTTACGACCGACGAAAACGGACGGGCGATCCTCAATGACGTTCCTCTGGGCACCTTTACCATCTATGAATCGAAAGCACCCGAGGGCTACCTGATTTCAAACGACTGTTGGAGCTACACCGTCGGTGCCGAACAGCTCGGAGATACGGGCATCGTTGAGCTCGAAAGCCGTATTCCCAACACCCCCATCGCTTTTGACCTTGAAATCTCGAAGTTTAAGGACCATGGCGATAACGATGAGTCCGGCCTTAAGCAGCCGGCGGGAGGCGTCGTTTTTGAGGTTGTCAGCAATAGCTCCCAACAAGTCGTCGGCACGTTGACCACAAACGTTTACGGCTTTGCCTCCACCAAAGACCAGTCCGAAGCATGGTTTGGCGCAGGCAAGCGACCAGCCGGCGCTCACGGTGCCATTCCCTACGACCGCGCGGGCTACACCGTTCGCGAGGTTGCAGAAACGGTCCCTGAAGGATTTAAGCAAGCAGGGGAATGGACCATCACAGCAGAGCAGACCGCAGACGGCGCCGAGCTTCAGTACATCATTGACAACCATGCCCTATCGACACACCTTCAAATCGTAAAGCGCGATGCTCAGACCGGCGGCACCGTACCACTTGCCGGCTTTACGTTCCAGCTGCTCGATAGCCACCACGAGCCCGTCTCGCAAACATGTTGGTATCCGGCCCACAATGTAATGAATACCTTC
The DNA here is from genome assembly GCA_905214435.1 of uncultured bacterium. GTDB lineage: Bacteria > Actinomycetota > Coriobacteriia > Coriobacteriales > Coriobacteriaceae > Collinsella. The sequence continues at coordinate 7,763 of CAJMMA010000022.1, read as the reverse complement.
ACAACCGATACAACCGGCGCCGTCACGCTGCCCGAATCACTTAATCCCGGAGCATACTACGTGCACGAGACATCGGCCAAGGAACCGTATCTGCGCGGAGAAGACCTGGAGATAACGATTCCCGCCGACAGAAATCTGACACCGGTCGCCGTCGCCTCGTTCTATGATGACGCCGCAACCGGAAGCATCGAAATCATTAAGACAGATGCTGTAGATGGGCACGCCCTCGCTGGAGCCACGTTTGACATCCGCGCTAGCGGCGACATCGTGCGAACCGACGACAGCATCGTCGCCCTGGATGGCGAAACCGTCGCCACCGTTACAACCGACGAACGGGGGCATGCGCGAGTCGACCATCTTTCGCTGGGATGCGGTACCGCCACCTACGAGGTCGTCGAGACACAAGCGCCCAAAGGTTATCTGCTCGACCCGACCCCACACACTGTGAAGTTGTCGTACGCTGACCAGCAAACGCCCGTGATCGAAATGCACCTTGACGTTTCCAACGACTACACCAAGATCGATGTCTCCAAAGTCGACGCGTGCGGAGGCCAGGAAGTGACAGGCGCCGAGCTTGTCCTCTGCGACTCCAATGGCAACGAAATCGATTCTTGGACTTCATCCGGCAAACCGCGTCACATTGAGCACCTTTCACCCGGCACCTACACCCTGCGCGAAACGATGTCTCCGCGTACCTACGACCTTGCCGAAGAGATAACGTTTGAAGTAAAGGCCACGGGAGAAGTTCAAACCATGGCAATGAAGGATACCCCCATCGAGATCAGGGGAAGCGTCGATAAGCGCCAAGAGATCGCACAGCCAGTCGCAAGCAAACTCGTTGCCAACGGCGACGGTAAAAACCGAGCCAAAGCACGGGCCAATACGCAAGGCACCTTCTGCTATACCATCGACGCCAAAAATGAGTCGAGCACCTGGGTCGACGAGTTGACCATCACCGACGACCTCGAGTGCGCCAAAGATGGCGCAGCGAAACTTGTTGCCGTTGAAACCCCTATTGCGGTCGGCGATCTAAACGGGCTGTGCAACGTGTGGTATCGAACGTCTCCGGCAGGAACAAGCGATACGGGCAAGCAGGTCAATGCAACGCTTGACGACGGGCACAGCAATCCTTGGCTCGAAACGGAAGAGGTTACAAAGCCGCTGGGCGACGATGCGCGTCTCGTCGATTACGACGGGTGGCACCTATGGAAAGCGGATATCCCGACGGACAAGTCCGTCACGCTCGATACGAAAGATATCGATCTTACAGACGACGCCGTCATCACGGGCATCCGTTTTGAATACGGTGCGGTAGCCGCCGACTTTACGACCAGAACCGAGGCGGGCTCTTGGACCCGGGATGACCTTAAAGACGAGCACGACGATCTTGACGATGCCAAGGCGGCCCTTAACTCGGATGCCCGAGGCGCAGTCGTGCATATGCAGGCAACGTCGTCCTATACGCCCCAAACCGCACTTGCCAACAGTGCGCGCGTCGATCTTTGCCGCAACGGCGGTGGCGATAAACTCGAGGCGCATGACGAGGACCGCGTCATCCAACGATGCGCCCTGCCTCAGAACCTGCCGGCAACGGGATCTGCTACCATCGCCGCATGCATCACCGCACTCCTGACCTCGGGCACTGCAGCCATATGGTTCGCTCGCCTTAGGTCAGCCACAAGGAAGCACTAGCACGATAAAAAAGCGGGCGAGCCAGTCTCCCGGCTCGCCCGCCTTGGGCATAAACGATGAATCGGCTATTCAGCAGATGACGAACCGCCATCGATGGCTGCCTGATCGGACTCGGAAATACCGTCGGCACCCAAACTTTGCTCTTGCTCAACCTCTTCGTTCATTGTTGTCTCGGGCGTCGAGCCCTTAACGCCAACGACATACGCGGCCCCAAAGCCCAATGCGATTGCGATCAGGGTCAAGATCAGATAGATGGGCCAATGGCGCTTGATGTACGAAAACACGCTGACTCCTTAGCGGATCTGTCTACGAACGACGAATGACCTCGGTCACGACCTCGGACACCGTAGCGATATTGGTCGGATTGACGTTGTACGGCAGGTCATCCTCGGTGCGAGCGCAGGCAAGGCGCGGGCCGTCCACACCGGCGATCGTAAGGGCGCGACGGCTCGCCTCGAGCGCTGCGGATGCATCGGTTTTTGCATAGGGCATCTCGAACGTACCGCAATCGACGTGGAACGACTTGCACACCTTGCTGACAAGATTCATGATGCGGCGATCGCCCTTAAAGAGCTGCTGCTCGCCCTCGACCGTTACCACCGAAAGCCTGCCGGCACCGATAGACTCGAGGTTGATGAAGAACACACCGCGGAGCTTGTCACGATGCGAGGCCAAAAAGGCCCTCATGCCGGCGCCGTCGCAATCTGACGCGCCCGTTGCGACGAACCAGATATCGTGGCCGAGTAGCTCATCGTCACCCATGGAGGCAACGGCCGAGAGCATATCCTCGGCAGAAGCACCATCGGAGGAGGTGGCGCCACCCTTCCAACCGTCGTCGTCATCCTCGAAGTTATCCCACGAGCCAATGCCGCGGCCAGACTTCTTGGCATCGTAATCGTCCTCGACGCCCAGCCAGTCGCTCATGCCGTCCTGCTCGTTCTTCTTTTTGCGACCGAACAAGCCACCCAGGCCACGCTTCTGCGGCTTGGCGCCCGTCGAAACAGGAGCCGAGATGGTCTCGAGCGGTTGTGCGCCCGAGGAGATGGGCATGGGGGTCGCGACCGGTGCCGATGTGGGCTCGGGGCCCTGCGCCGTCGCAAAGGGATCATTTGTCTGTGCCGAAGGATCGGGAAGATCGAACAGCGACGTGCGGGACGCGACGTTGGCCTGTTGCATCGAAGGCAGCGACGGATCGGGGACCGAGGCCAGCGGCGACGAAGAGGGCGCAGGCGCGGAGGCCGGATCGGGAATATTCATCTGCTCGCGCGGAGGCACCTGAGACGAAATCTGCGCCATGAGGGAGTCAACCGTCTCGTCCTGCGTGGGAGCGACATTGGCCACCGTGGCGCCGGGGTCGCTCGGCGCGGGCATGGTAAAGATCTGCGTAGAATAAGGCCTGGACACATCCGTCTTGGGAGCCTCGTCAACCGCAGGGGACTCCTGCTCCATCGCAGGAGCCTCGACCTGCTCGGGCGCGCTAGCCTCAACGGAATCGGCCTCGTCGATAACCGAATCATCGGCGGCGTCCTGGGCATCATCGGAGATGGGAAGGGGCTCGGCAATTGCGGTGCCCTGCTTCTCAAATGTCATCGTGGCATCAAATGACATGGTGTTATCGACCGGCTGCTGCGCATCAAAGGACGTCGTGGCGTCGGCGACACCGACAGGCTCCGGCTGTTCGGCCTCGCTCTGCTCGAACTCCTGTGCCGCACGCTCACGTTCGGCCTCGGCGGCCTGCTGCTGGGCGATGGCCTCCCGCTCGGCGGCCTCGCGGGCAGCGGCGCGCTTTTCCTCAAAGTCATCGACGAACTTCTTGCCCTTCGCAAAGGCACCCTTAAAGAAGCTAGAAGCGCTGGCACCAATCGAGGAGAACGCGGAAGCGATATCGGCATGGGGCGTTGTCGAGGGAAGCTCGGCCGAGAAATCGGTGTCACTCTCATAGGACACGCGCTGCGGATACTCGTCATAGTCCTCGTCGGCGGTCTCGTCTTCAACCTGTGCCGAAGCGGCAGGCGCCAGAATATCCAGACCGGCTGCAGGATCGAGCGCGGGCTTTGCGTCAGACTCCGCGGCAGCAACAGGGGCAGCGACCGGCTCGGCGGGAGCAACAGCCGTATTTACCGCGGGTGCGGGCTCCTGTGCAACGAGAGCAGGCTCCGGCTCAAACGTCGGCTCCTCGCCCTCTTCGTAATCAAGCGTGCAGGACTCGGGAAGCATGCCGAGCGCACGGATGGCATCCGAACCAAAGCGGATATTGCCGGCGGCATTGCGATAGAGCTTGGGCTCGGGCTCGGCGACTTCGACCACCGCGGGCTCCTCCGCCGGCTCGGCGGTGGACTTTTCCTCGGTGGACACTTCGACCTGGGCAGTCTGGTCTTGAGCCTCGGGCGCGATAACGCCGATCAGCGTCTCGTCGGCAGAGGCACCCTCAAAACCATCGATCTGCCCATCAAAAGCCTCTTCCTGCTCGGGCACATCGTCAGGCGCCACCGGCTGGCCAAACTCGTCCTCGTCGTAGGAAGGTTCCTCATATTCAATGGTGTTGCCGTAGTCGTTTTGCTGCTGGGCCGCGGCATACTCGGCCGCCGCGCGCGCCATTTCCTCAGCGCGACGCTTCTGCTCGCCAAAATAGGTATCGAATGGAATGTCGTCGGGGAACTCGTTTTCGCCCTGATAGGGGGCAACGTTGTCCATGACACCGAGCATGGCGGCAACAGAGGACTTGTTGCACACCGCGCCAGACGTGTAGGGAAGCACAAAACGGTTGGAGATGATATTGGCGGCGTTGGCCAGTGCCACAAGGGAGGCCAGAATCGCGACAACCCACAGCAGCACCTTGAGCACGCCGGGAAGCGGCAGGATACGCAGGATGGCAACAGCCGCGGGTGCGATCGTGGCGACAGGCAGGAGCTTGGCGATGAGCGCGCGATACGGAGCGTAGGGCTCGCGAGCAAGGAGCTCGGCGCGGGGAGAATCATAGTGCGCCACCACGACGACCGGGCGGTTGCGCGGAGACGCAAGCGGGCCCGAGGCCTTGTGATAGGCGATGACATTTTGGCTCACACCCGTCTTTCCCAGGCGTGAAACCACGGGGTGGCCCGTGCGCTCGAGCACGTAAAGCACGGCGCCGACAATGGCCAGCAAGGTGCCGACCAAGCCGATGCCACCGCCGATGCCCATCAGCAGGGCGCCGGCAAACGCCAGAATACCGGTAACGGCAAACGCCAACCTGCTGGGCGCGGGAGCATTAAATTCCTGCACCTCGGGGTCAAAGCCGTGGTTGCGGAAAATCTGAGCGATATCCTCGGCAGCCAGGCGCTCTTCTTCACTGCACGCCGGCGTAATGCCGGTGTTCTGCAGCAGGTGGTTAATATAGTTCTGGGTGTTCGCCATGTGCGCTCCACATCCATAATCCGACAAATAGGCCCAATGCATGCACATTAGAACCGTATATAGTCGAAAGTATACCCCGAGCGAGCGCAAACGACCGAATTCGGGCCATCTTAACGCCGCGAGCGGACAAGGATATAGCCTAATCTCCATATCGGACTAAAATCATGGCATCAAACGACCTTCTCATGCGAGGATTCTATGACGGCAAGCGACGCGACCGCGACAATTAAAAAGGGGGCACCCGAGCCCGGTTTCGATAAAACGGCTCAGCGCATCCTCAACCTTTTCTTTGTACTCAACAGTTCTCCCGAACCGCTGACGACCGAGCAAATCGTCCTGGATTCCGATTTGGGATACGGCTCGGGCAATATCGACTCAGACAAGCGCAAGTTCCGCCGCGATCGCGACAAGCTGCTCGAACGCGGCATCGTTATCAGGGAGGTTCGTGCTGCCGGAGCGCAGGAAACCGAGGAGAGCGCGTGGACGATCGACCGCGAGCACACGTTTGCCGCGGGCGGTCTCATCACCGCAGACGATGCCGACATCCTGCTCAACGCCATCGACCAGACACTCGCGGCAGGCTCATCCACCTTTGCCGCGCCGCTTGCCGACATTCGCTCCAAGATTGCCTACCTTACCGGCATGTCGACGACAGGAGAGGCACCGATCCGCCGCTCTCCCGCCGTCGATGCGGTATGGAGTGCCTTTGCCGAGCGTTGCGCGCTGCGCTTTTTGTACCAAAACGGACGCGGTGAGCAACGCGAGCGGACCGTTTGCGTCTACGGCATGTTCGAGCGCGAGGGTACGGCATACTTCTGCGGCCTCGACAATGCCACAGGCAATATCAGAACATTCCGCTGCGACCGCATCATTCGCGCCTGGAGACCTTCGAAAGCCTACGCCATTCCTGCGGATTTCAACCTCAACGATTACTTATTCTTTGAGTTCGATTTTGCCGACCGCCCACCCGTTGCGGCCACGTTCTCGTTCGCGCGTGAAGCGCAGGCCGATATGATCAGCGGTCTCACACGCGGACGAGGCGAACTCATGCGCACCGAAACGGAGTGGACCTGGACCGTTGACGTGCGCGACTTTGAAGCCGCAGCCTCGTTTTGCATGGCCCATGCCATGGATGGCATGAGGCCCGTCGCCCCCGATTCTCTCAGGCAGGCGTGGAATCACCTCATCGAAAGGACGGTGCACGAGCATGCCCGTGCGTAAACTCACCAGCGAGCAAAGACTCTCGCGCGCCATCGATATCATGGAGGCCCTCTACGCTGCCGGCGAGAATGGCATGACACGAGACGAGCTTTGCAGCCGCTTTGATATCACGGGGGCATCGCTCGACGAGATTCTCGAGATCGTCTCGACGCTTGCGGACCGAGAATCGGGCGCACGTATTATCTGCGAGCACCGTGGCGAGCGCGTGGTCCTCACCGGTGATGCGGGGCGCGTGCTGCCGCTGCGTCTGAGTGCCGCCGAGGGCGCCGTGCTCAACCATGAACTTGAATCATTGGGGATCGAACCCCGAGCGGCGGCTCGAATACGGCGCGCCCTTCTTCCCAAAGAGCTCGGCTATAACCAGCGCGTCTTTGACACCGTCGCCCACGGATCGCACTGGCAGCAGCTGAGCTGCGCCATTCGGGACGGCGTTCGCTGCCGCATCTCGTATCGCTCGATGGATGACACACAAGCGCGCGAGCGTTTGGTCGACCCCTTGCGCATTACAACAAACGGCGACCAAACGTATCTGATTGCCTGGGATGTCGCGGTCGATGAACAGCGTACCTATCGTATGGATAAAATCGAGGGCCTGGTCTTGACCGACGACTCCGTCGTGCGCCACGCACCGGAGCCCGCGACCCTCCACGACTCCCTCGCCCAGGCGGAGCGGAGCACGAAGCTTCTCATGCCGCGCGCCTTGGCAGAGCGCCTAGACTGGCCCGGCATCATGTCGATTGAACCCAATGGGGCGGACAGCTCGACAGTGAATGTACGCTACGGCTCCGAGCGCTGGCTGTTAAGCCAGGTAATTGCAGCGGGCGGGGCCATCCGCATCTTGGATGACCCCGTCCTGTCAGAGCGTCTGTGCGATATGGCAAAATCCCTCGTCTGTCCGCTTTAGCGGCGCCGCTCGTGGCGCGCGCGCCACAGCTGTAGATAGTGCCCGATTTGTGCCGATTCGATACGCTGATAGGAGCTCGTGGGCAGCGACGTTAAGAATTTCTTGCCGTAGCCCTTCGTCACCAGGCGCGGGTCGGCCAAGATGAGTACGCCACAATCGGTCGACGAGCGAATGAGGCGACCGGCCGCCTGCTTGACCTCGAGCACGGCCTCGGGCAGCGAATAGCGCGCCCAGGCGCGGTCTTCGCGCAGATTGCGCTCGCATGAGAGCGGGTCTGTGGGGCTCGAGAACGGCAGCTTGGGGATGATGACACAGCGCAGCGTCTCGCCGCTGGCGTCAAACCCTTCCCAAAAGGCCTTAAGCGCAAAGAGTGACGAGGTCGGTTCGTTGATAAAGCGATCGCGCAGGCGGCGAGGAGACGAGTTGCGCTGCTGGCAGTTGAGTTCCAGGCCCGCACGAGCCATCTTGGGCTCGACGCGATCGTACAGCTCCTCCATGTCACGCCTGTTGGTGAACAGCGTGAGCACCGAGCCGCCCATGGCAAGATGAGCGT
>CAJMMA010000021.1 GCA_905214435.1 uncultured bacterium | reverse complement strand
CTACGTCTACCAGACCACGCCCTACGACCTGGCCCGCGCCGGCGAGGAGCACTAGACTTCGCTCGTGTAACGAGGCGCGCCAGCGGTTAGGCGCTGATGATGTTGGGTAGCGGCAGGTCGTGGACGTCTGCGGGGACGTGGTCGACGCGCTGCTCTTCAAAGGCGATGCCGATGATGTGGCAGTCGGGACGAAGCGTGGGCAGGTAGCGGTCGTAGCAGCCGCCGCCGTAGCCCAGGCGCGCGCCGGCGCGGTCGAAAGCCACGAGCGGCACGACGATCATGTCGAGAGCTTCGGCAGGCACAATGGGGAAGCGGCTGCTGTCGATGTCCGTGGCCGCAAAGGCCCGCGTGGGGTGGGCGATAAACGTAGCCGCGTCCGCGTCGCCGGCAGCAACTGCCCGCATACACATGCGCTGGCCACAAGCTGCGGCGTCTGTTGCCGAGAGCATGCACGGATAGGCCACGCGCCAGCCACGTTTGGCGGCAGCTGCGGCAAACGCGGCTGAGTCGACTTCGGAACCCATCGCGGCATAGACGGCAACGGTGTGCGGCGCCGCGGCATCCAAGCGGCCCAGCAGCTCAACCAGCCGCGCACAGATATCAGCAGACTTCGCCGCCCGCAAGTCCAAATCAAGAGCATCGCGCCGAGCAATCACCGCCCGCCGCAACTCAGCCTTGTCCATCCCGGCTTCCTCTCCCAAACCTACCAAAAAGGGCAGGTTTATTTTGGCAGGTTTTATCTGGGCAAATGTCGAAACCACCACAAAGGTGCCTGTCCCCTTTGTGGTGGTTTTGGCCCATGCGTTAACGCTATAACGCCGCGGCGATTGCTTCGGTCACAAACTTATTGAGTGACTCGCCCTTCTTTGCCGCCGCCAGTGCTGCCTGCTTGTGAAGCTCGGAGCCTGTTCTCACATTGAACGAGCCCTTAAAAGCCCGCTCTGGTTCCTTGCCCTTTTCGGCACAAAACTCAAGGTAATCGTCGACGGCGTCGTGGAAGCATTGCTCCACTTCTTCAGCCGTGGAGCCTTCAAATACAATTGCGTCCCTAATGCCGGCGACCATACCTGTTAGTACATGCTGCTCGGCATCGAACTCGACTGGGGCGAAATAGCCCTTGTATGCCAAAACGTTACTCATGACTGCCTCCGACATCCTGCAGAAATCGAACGATGTTTCGAATTGTCCCCGCTGTCAATTCGTCAGATGGATGAGGCGCGTGCATCACGAACATCCTGCCATCTGAGGGCCTGTAGAAGCGAATGCGCGATCCGGATGTCTTGCCTTTGCTGTCCATTTCAAAGCCATATGAGGCCATGACTTTTAAAAAATCGGCATACCGATACGTCGAAGGGCAGCTAAACAGTTGGGCGATGAGTTTATCGGCTCGAGTCATCCCGCCTCACATTCTGCAACTATATTCTAGTTGCAATTTAGATCCGATGCAATCACCCATACTATAGAACATGTGTACGTATAGAACAAGTGTTCGAACCACTACAAAGGGGCCTGTCCCCTTTGTAGTGGTTTTGCTTGTTGTGGTTAGCCCAGCAGGTCGATGACGTTAAAGCCGGCGTTGCTCTTTGCGATGACGTCTCGGCCGCCAAAGACGCAGGTCGGCGACTCAGCTGCGATACGCGTCACGTCGGCGCCGAGCGAGCGCAGCTCATCGGGCGTGGCGGCGAGCATCTGGGCGCGGCGCTTTTCGCGCGCGTTGGGATCGAGTCCGGCCAGGTAGGTCGTGTTGCGGCGCTTGGTGAGCGCGTAGGGCTTCACCGGCGCGTCCATGCCGCTCACGCAGCTCACGATAAATCCCTCAAAGGCGGCCTCGTCGGGCTCAAAGCTGCCGAGCCATTCGCCTGCGCGCGCCACGCGCTCAATCGAGGGATCGATCGCCGGGTCGCGGTAGGTGTAAAACGCCGTTTGACGCTCGCCAGCCGCGCGGAATCCGCAACCGTATGCGCCGCCCTTCACACGGATCTCGTTCCACAGGTAGTCGTAGGAGAGCGCGTTGGCGGCAACCGCCCAGGCGCCCGTCACGTCGAGTCCTAAGCGACGCGGGTCGCACGCGCTTGCCGCAAAGCAAATGTCGCTGGGGATGACGAAAGCCTCGTGACGGTCGCGCGGCGTCGGCACCACGAGCGCGTTGCGGCCGGCATCGGCGCCGTCGCCCGCGCCAAGCCCCAGGTTACCCGCGGCATCCCAGTACGCGTCAAAGTCCTCATCGCTGCCGGTAAAGCTCGCCAGGCAGCCGTCGGCCACAAAGATGCGGCCTGCCAGCTCGGCAAGCTTGGCACGCAGGTCATCCAGTCGCTCGTCAAAGTGGTCGAGCAGATCGCGCAGGAACAGATAGAAATCCACGCCCGAGAGCTGTTCGCGCACCACGGCCGAAGGCGAGGTGTAGCTCATCGCGCGGCCGAGTGCCGCCGAGTGTCCGTTGTTGATAAAGCCTTGCTCAAGCCCAATGCGAATCTGCGTGAGCACGTCGCGCACGCGGTCGGCGTCGGCGTCGAGCAATAGCGTGCTCGACCACACCTCGCGCGGCAGGCTCGCCAGCGCATCGATCTTCTCGGATAGGGCTCCGGCGCTCACCAGCAGATAGGGGCGCACACCGTCCACGTCGGGCTGGGTCATGACCTCGGTCGTGAAGCTCAAAAAGCCCAGCTTGCCGGCGAGCAGATTGTCGAGTTCCTCGGCCGAGTGCTCGCTCGTGGGCAGCTGTTTGAGCAGGCGGCAGAGCAGCGTCACATAGGGCAGGTCCTCAAATGCGACGCAGCTCAGGTCGAAATACTGCATGGCGTAGGCCAGGCGGTTGGTGGGGATGCCGTGGCGCAGGCAGGGGATGGGCGCGGTCGTGTCTACGACCAGCGGCGGCTCGGGGCGCGCCTCGCCAATGTCGGACACGCGCAGGCGCGGCAGCGTGGCCTTGTCCTCGGGCGTGTCCTCGGCCTCCTGCGCGGCACGCAGCGCAGCCGTGCGCTCGACCACGTCGGCCAGCTCGGCATCGGTCATGGCGTCGCGCTTGGCTGCCAGCTCGGCAGCTTCGGCGCCCTCCGAACCCTCAGCGGCGTCCACCGGAACCAGCTCGACCAGCGCCATGTGGTCGTTCTCCAGCACGAGCTCGCGCAGAAGGTCCTCAAAGTAGCTGCCGTCCAGCTCGCCGCGCAGCTCCTCGTACACCGGGCCGTACTTGAGCGCCAGCGTCGCGGCGTCGTCATCGTAGAGCCAGGTGCTCAGCGCGTCGCACGCAATGGCCACGCCGTCGGCGATGCCGTAGTCGCGCTGGCGCAGGTCGTACTCGTTGCTGCTGATGATGGCCTCCAGGCGCTCGCGCGGAACGCCGTGCTCACACAGGTCGCGGCAGGCGTCTTGGAACACGCGGCGCAGCTCGCGCGCTACGCCGGGCTGCGCGTTCTGCAACATGATGAGCTCGTAGGGCTGCAGGCACTCGGCCGCGGTGTAGCTCACCACGTTGCCGCCCAGGCCTGCCGCCAGAATGGCCTTCTTAACCGGCGCCTCGTTGGAGCCCAGCAGTGCCTCGAACAGGATATCCGCCGCGATCGTGCGCTTGCGGTCGAGCGCGCTGCCCAGCACAAGGCCCAAGCCTACCAGGGCGTTCTCGGGCGTGGTGGCCATCTCGACGCACTTATACTCGCAGGCCACAGGCGCCTGCACGTCCAGCGGATTGGGCGCCAGCGCGGACGGGTCCTCGCCGGCGGCGACGGCAGCGTCCATGCGGCGGCTCGCGGCACTCGACTGCGACAGATAGCGTTCGTCCAAAAACGTCAGTGCGCGGTCCACATCCAGGTCGCCATAGAGCGTTATATAAGAGTTGGAAGGATTGTAGTGGCGCGCGTGCGTGTCCAGGAACTGCTCGTAGGTGAGCGCAGGGATTGCGCGTGGGTCGCCGCCGCTCTCGTGCGCATAGGCGGTGTCGGGATAGAGCGCGGCGTTGACGGCGTCGTCCAGCACGCTCATAGGGTCGGACAGCGCACCCTTCATCTCGTTGAACACCACGCCGTTATAGCGCAGCGTGCCCTCGCGCAGGCTGGCGGGGCTGTCGTCGCCCTCGTCTTCGGCGTCCTCCGGCAGGTCCAGCTCGTAGTGCCAGCCCTCCTGCTCAAAAATGGTCGGCTTGGTGTAGATGGCCGGGTTGAACACCGCGTCCAGGTACACGTCCATCAGGTTGTACAGATCCTGCTCGTTGGTGGTGGCAACGGGGTAGATGGTCTTGTCGGGGTAGGTCATGGCGTTGAGGAACGTCTGCATGGAGCTCTTGATCAGATCGACAAACGGCTCCTTGACGGGAAACTTGGCCGATCCGCACAGCACCGAGTGCTCAAGAATATGGAACACGCCGGTGGAATCGGCCGGCGGCGTCTTAAAGCCAATGGCAAAGGCCTTGTTTTCGTCGTCGCACGCTAGGTACAGCAGGCGAGCGCCCGAGGCAGCGTGACGCAGCACGTAAGCGTCGGCGTCGAGCTCGGGCACGGTCTCGCAGCGCTCGACGGCAAAACCATGGCAGGTGGTGCCGGGCACCAACAGCGCGGCGGCAGCGGCGCGCGGGTCGGTTGGGGTGGTGGGCATATGCAGTCTCCTTTGACGCCCCAGCGGGGGCGAATCGAGTCGAATCCCCGAGAGTATACCCATATGGGGCCTTCGACCAATCTGCCGGATGAGCGTGGATTTTCTGGCACACGAGCGTGGAAATTCGGACGCAAATTGAACGAGAGTGGATTTTCGGACGGAAACAGCCCCAAAACGCCCAAAAACCGTCCGAAAATCCACTCTCGATTCCCGCTCGTCCATCACTCACGTATCTCTCATCTCTCATTCGTCACTAATATGAGAGATAACTGAAAGACGAGAGATAAATATGAGAGATAACTGAGCGGCAAAGAGACAGGCAATCATGGTATTGTCTCAATACTTATTGTTCTACCAGTAAAAACATGTTTAAATGAAACAGATGGCAGAGATCTTATCTTTCATCTCTCACTTATCTCTAATATGAGAGATAGCAGTAAAATGAGAGATAATTACGAGAGATAGCTGAGAGACGAGAGAAATCCATCCGCGGCACACTCGCAGGACCGAGCGAAAGGACATGCAGATGAACGAAAGCGAGCTGGCCGGCCTGCTCGAGTCATTAAAGCGCATGGGCTCGGATGACCTTAGCGTCGAAGTGAAAGAGAGCGCTACGGCGCTTTCCCGCGACGTATGGGAAACGGTCAGCGCTTTCGCAAACACTGCTGGCGGCATTATCGTGCTCGGAGTGAGCGAGCGCGCGGGTTTTGTCCCAGTCGCAAACTTTGAGACCGAGAAAGTGCTCAACCAATTCGTGGCGGGCATGGGCGATGCCGGCGGTCGCGGAAAACTGGCCAATCCGCCCAAATACACTATTGAGCGCGTGGAGCTTCGGGGCACCGTGGTTCTCGTTATCACGATTGAGGAGCTCGACCCGTCGAGCAAGCCATGCTATGTGATAGAGCGCGGCGCCCAGGGCGGCAGCTACAAACGCATCGATGACAAAGATGTTCCGCTCTCGTCGACCGAGGTCCTGTCCTTGTCATCGTATGAACGGACGAGCCCCAGTGATCGCGATGCAGTGCCCGGCGCGGTCGCAGGCGATCTTGACGAGGCCCTGGTCGACCGCACGATAGAGCGTGCTTTCTCACTGACACCCCGTGCGATGCGCGGCGCGCCGGACAAGAAAACGAAACTGGAGCGCCTGAATTTCCTCGACTCCCAGGGCAATGTCACTAAAGCCGGGCTCCTGGCTGCGGGTGCCTATCCTCAGCAGTTCTATCCCAAGCTCTTTATCGATGTGGCGGTCTATGCCGGAACGCAGAAGGGCGCGGCGGGGTCGTTGAGGTTCATGGACCGTACGATCTGCGAGGGAACGTTGGGCGAGATGATTTCGGATGCTGTCGCGGCTGTCGCCAAAAACCTGCGCCGCACCGCGACCGTCCAAGGCATTTCGCGTATCGACTCGCTGGAGATTCCCGAGGAGGTCCTGCGTGAGGCAATCGCCAACGCGGTTATCCACAGGGAATACGGGGATCGGTTCTGTGGGCAATCGATCGCCGTCGACGTATTTGACGATCGTATCGAGGTGGTGAACCCCGGCGGCCTATACGGAGGAAAGACTCGCGAGAACCTGTTTGACGGCAGCTCCCGATGTCGCAATGCGACGCTTGTGAAGCTCATGTCGCTTGTTCCATTGCCCGACGGTGCGGGCTCTCCTGCCGAAGGCAACGGATCGGGCATTCCAATGATGCTCGATGCCATGCGTGCGCACGGTCTGGCCGAGCCATTGTTTTGCCCGGGTTTCGACCGGTTTAAGGTTGTCCTCTACCGAGCGAAGGTTGAGCAAATCGATCATGGCGGGGACTTAATTGTGGCGGCACTCAAGCGCAACGGCGAACTGGGAACACGTGAACTGGCAGAATGCACGGGGCTCACCGTCTCCCAGGTTAGGGTACGCGTCAATGCGCTTATCGCGCGGGGCAAGCTAGAGCCTACGGCCGCGACGACGAGCCGTAACCGCAAGTATCGACTAACAGGGCGTGCAGGGCAGATGCGCTAGCGGCTGCCGCGCCTCACATCCGCGCCATTTCACGCGCTGCACATCGAAACCTGCGGCAAAGCAGTTACAATAGCCCAATGTGCATCGCGCACGACGATGATATCGGCGCCCGCGACTGGGGGAGAAAACATGGCAGAGCAACAGATAACGCCGGGGACCAAGCTTCAGGTGGCATTCGACGTGCCCATGGGCCAAAAAACCGACTTCAACATGCTCGCCACGTACAAAGAGAACCTGGACGAGGCGTACTTCCTTATGAGCGCGCCCATGCTCGCCGGCAAGCCGCTCATCATGGACGAAAACCAAAAGCTGCTGCTGCAGTACAAAGTGGGCGAGGAGACGTTCGTGCTCGCCGGCTATCCCGAGTCGGTCGAGAAAAAAGGCATCCGCACCTACTGGAAAATGCGCAAAGTCGCCGAGCAGCGCACCTTCGTCAGGCGCCGCGACGAGCGTTTTAAGGTCGCCATGCGCCTGACCTACCAGCGCGACAACGCGCTGACCCCTGAGCCCGAGGACGCTATGACCATCGACGTTTCGGCCGGTGGTCTGGCCATCTACCTTAACGATTACCCCGACGTGGGCGAGGCCCTGGCCGTGCAAATGCCCACGATCCGCCTGCAGGGCGAGCGCCACGAGCTGCCCGGGCAGCTGGGCATCGTATGCTGGGTGCGCCGTGCGCCCAAGGGCAGCCTGTACCGCAACGTCTGCGGCCTGCAGTTCCGCTATGCCGACGACATGGAGCGCGAGCTCGTCAAAGAATACGTCGGCTACATCCGCACCAAATATAAGATCTGATCGCCATGGCACTGTTCAAGCGTAACGACAACAAAGATCAAGCTGCCGAGGATTTGGCCGAGAATTTGGCCGAGCACCAGCCCGAGGACGTGACCGATGGGCAGACTGAGCGCCAGCCCAAGGGCACGCCGCAGGACGTGCCCGGCGCCAATGCCGAGGACGCGCCCGGCGAGGACTCCGCACCCGAGCAGGCTCCCACCTCCCGCAAGCGCTTTGGCAAACCCAACCGCAAGCCCAAGCCCAAGCGCGACCTCCGCGGCGTGGTTCGCATCGAGGAGCTGGAGCAGGCGCTGGCCGACCAGGACCTCGACGACATCGACCCCGATGCGGTCGTATCCATGTATATGCCCAAGCGCCGCATGGAGCGCATTGGCGCGGCGCTGCTGCGCATGGACAAGCTGCAAAAGGCCCTCGTGGTGCTGGCGCTTGCCTTTGGTGTGCTGTTCGCCCTGTCGTTTATGCAGGAAAACATGGGTAACTTCACCATCAACTTCAATCGCCTGGAGCTGTTCCGCCGCGGCGTGGCCATTGCCGACAACGGCGACTTTAACAACGCCACCGCGCGCCTGGCCGCCGACGCCTTGGACAACGGCACCAATATCGCTACTGAGGACCTGCCCGACAACCTGGACGATATCGACGGCAGCCACAACGGCAAGAACTACGTGGCGTACACCTTTTATATCCGCAACGCCGGCAAGACCGATCTGGGCTATAGCGCCAAGCTCAAGGTGGTCAGCGCCAGCAAGGGCGTGGAGAAGGCGGCACGTGTGAGGCTGTATCGCAACGGCGAGCCCACCACCTATGCGGCGGCCGCGGCCGATGGCAACCCTGAGCCCAACACCGAGCCGTTTGCGTCCAAAGACGTGGTGACGACCATCAGCCACGCGAACTTCTGCGTAGGCGATGTGGACAAGTACACCGTGGTCATTTGGCTGGACGGCGACGATCCGGAGTGCGTGGACAAGATCATCGGCGGGGCGGTGGAGTTCGGTTTTGACTTCGATTCGTCCGAGACCGACGATTCGAGTCTGTTCGTTAAGTTCGTACAGGATATTGCCGACACTCTTACCGGCAACGACCCCATTAGCGCGAGCGGCAACGAGGCGCCCGATTACTACAAGGAACACAACGTGACTTGGAGTAACCGTCGCAACCAAAAGAACTCGCCCGCAGGGGACGGGGACAAGTAGAACGAAGAAGCGCCGGGCCGGAATCGATTTTCCGGCCCGGCGCTTTTGTTATGCGGAGGCGTTGTCTTTGGAGGAGGCGACGTCGCCAGCGGTGCCGTCCAGCAGGAACAGCCGTAGCGCGAGCTTGATCGCGTAGCCCGGTTTGACCTGCGTCGCATCTCTCATGCGCTCGCCCAGGTCACTGCAGTAGGCGTAGAGGTCACGGATGAGGTCTGCGCCCGAGAGGGTGAACATGTAGCCCGCGTCCGAAAGCGCGTTGGGCGCCGCGGGCAGCCCGGCGGCCTGGCAAAAGTTTGCGAGGTCGGGGCCCATGACGGCCTTGTAGTCGATCGCGGCGCCACGGTCCTGAGCGGCCTGCTCCTGCTTGCGGGTGTACGACAATGCCGCCGCCAATACAAAGCTGGGCGTGGGCGCATTGACGTCGTCGGTGGTGGCGACGAGCTTACCGGCCGCTTGCGTGACCAGCCAGGCGACTTCGCGCTGGCAGCGAACGGCCTTGCGCGTCACCGGTTTGATCGATCCGGTGGAAACGCTTCCCTTGGGTTGATTGGCAAAAGCCATGGGGCCCTCCCAGCAAATAGTCCGTTTAGCAGGCAAAAAAATGACACGTTCTGCACCAGTATAGCGAGCGGGAAGGGCTAGGGCGAAGCTCGGCGGAGGGTGAATGTATGCGATGGCGTGGCGCTGCGGTCGTAAGCCTTAAGAGGGACTTATGACTGCGCGGGAGAGAGATCAAATAAGGTAAACGATGTTCACATAGCACCACAAATAACCCGAGGTAGACCCATGAATCTGCCGGAATGTAGGCTGCCGAAAACTCATAAGGAAATCGTAAGAATTATGGTATTCTCAATTCCATGTCTAAAGGATGGGCAAGCAACATCCAACACGAAAGCGCGGGCTCCCCTTCCGGGCTTCTCGAGGGTCATCTGGGATGAATGGGGAAAGAAAGGGGTCCGCATGGATACCAAGGCATTAAAGAAGCAGATGGGCGCCGCCATCGCCATGGTCCTCGTGGCAGCCGTAGCCCTCGGCTCCGCCACCTTCGCATGGTTTGTGAGCAACAACTCGGTTAAGGCGACGACGAGCAGCATTAGCGCTCAGTCGAACGCTGCCTACATGACGATTGCGAAAGGCACCACTGGCGCAAAAGACGCTAACGAAAGTGCTGTCGAGACGGATGTGAAAGACACGCCCCTTTTCCCTGCGACTTTCGGCGAGCAGGCGGATTCGGATGGCAATGCACATCCTGGTCTGTTTTATACGGGAAACGGCACGACGACCACCGATGGTAAGCTGAAGGATGCCCTGGAGAAGGTTGGCGCGAATGGCACCCCTGCGGAAGCTGCAGAAAAAGGTTATGCCGTTCATGTTCCCTTCAATGTGAGCACTAAGGGCCAGAAGATGAAAGACCTGAAGGTCGCTGGCATTACCAACGGGAAGTATGATGCCAAGGATGAGGCCAATAATGGCTCTGCCCTGGCTAAGGCCTTGCGTGTTTTGGTTGTTGACGGCACCGATTCTAGCAAATGGGTTGTGTACGGCCAAGAGGCTGATTCCACTAAGTACGTAGTTAAGCTTAGTTCTGAGACTGGTAACGCGGTACCGAATTTTGGCGAGGTCTTGCCTGGCCAGGATCACGTTGTAAACGTTTATCTTTATTATGAGGGATCGGACCAGGCCGTCTACACCAATAATCTTGCGAATCTGACCAAGACCAATAAGGTCACCGTTGAGTTCGCTGCTACTCCCAACGGAAACAACTAACCAAGCGGGATGGCATATCTGCTGACTTTGGGGCGGGGTCTTTCGGCTCCGCCCTTTTTTGAAAAGAAGGTAGGTGAAAGATGAATATATGCGGAATGAAAAAACAACTCAGGATTGCAGCCATTTCGGTTGTAATGGCTGCTGTTGCACTCGGATCGGCTACGTATGCGTGGTTTGTCACCAACTCTACGGTTAAAGCAACTACAGGTAGTATTAGCGCTCAGACAAACGGAATGGTTCTCCAGATTGTCTCCGGAGATATGCCCAATCATGAGGACAACCGCGAAGCGCTGACGACGGCATCTGCTGTTGGAAATCAAATCAGCCCCTCTTCAACGGATAACGCGAAGTCATGGTTTGTGCCCGCCACCTGGAGCAATACGATGGTCAGCTCTTATAAAGAAGCCAGTACCAATGAAAAGGGTCTCTACAGTCAAGGTGGCAACTCGTATTACGCATTTGCGGTGGGAAACTACACCGTCTATACGGTTAAGGAAACCGGACGTGCCGATGTCTATTTGAATCCTGACAACCCCTTAGTTGTTACGCCTTCAGCGGGGGCTTCGGAAAACTGGTTCAATAAGATTAAGGGATCCTTGAGGGTCGGTATTGTTGTCGACGATGACCTTAAGTTCGTCTATGCTCCGACTCAGCCATCTTCTACCGAAACTGGCAACGATGTTAATGCCACCATGGGCTGGAGCTGCGTTGCTTCGGCGGGGGATACGACCCAAGTAGCAAGTTACATGCACTTGTATGCCGACAATCTTGTTGACCAGCAGAATGGTAACTGGGCAGCCGCAAAAAACGGCACTCTATATGATAAGCCGGCTGGGCAAAACGGTAAGGCCATCGACACGAATGTTGGCTATAACGGCACTCATATAAAGGTCGTCATCTGGATGGAGGGCACGGATTCAGATTGTGTAAATGTGTCCGATTTGGATGATGCCCAGAAAGCAAATCCAACGTTTAATGTCACGCTCAATTTGGTTGGCGTAGCGACTGAATAGTCGGTCAAAATAATCGCAGCAGTGTAATTAAAGACGAGGGCCAGTTCAATCAAGAACTGGCCCTCGTTTGTTTATGCCAAAAGCGCTTTGGCTACAGCCCGTACACTTCAACCATGGCTTCGCCGATGCGATGGGGGACACCCGTGACCAGGGCATTGCCCATGCAGAAGGCTCGATGGCCATCGGTCATGCCGGTGTCGGTCCAGCCCTTCGGGAATCCCTGGAGCTGGTCGAGTTCGTCGGGAACAAGACGACGGAAACGACCGTCGGGGCACTCGATGACATGCTTAAAGCGGCTGGCTCCCGTGCCGCCTTCGCCCGTGAGAATCGTACGGCTTGGTTTGTCGATAGCATCCGGGAAGCTCATGGCACCCTCTGAATACGTATACGTAAAGCCGGTTTTCTTATTGGTGCGCTCTTCGCGTTTGCTGCCCTTGAGGTAGCGCCAGTCGGGAAGCTTTTCGTCAGAGATGTAGAACTGTTCCGGAACATTCGCCTCGTCAACAAGCACATCGCCAAGTACGCGGCGCTCGCCGTGATAGTCCTCGGCGAAGTCGCAGGTCAGAACGTGGCAGTCCTGCATGACGCCGGCATTCTTAAACTGAGAGGTCTTTTGACCAACGCCAAAGCGAGTCGAGTTCTCGTAAGGATCGGGCAGGACATCGAGTTCCGCAATTTCGTCAGGGTAGATGGCGGGGAAGGCCTTCGCCATAACGCCGTTGTGCATGCGGTCAACAAGGTCGACCTTGCCAGCGTTCTTCTCGCAGAAGATGTAAACGCGTTTGCGGCGCTGGGGGAAACCGTATTCTGCTGAGTTGACCACGCGCCATTCGACGGTGTAATCGAGGTCGGCAAGGCAGCTCAAGATGATGGCGAAGTCTCGACCGCGCTGGGATGCGGGCGACTTGAGCAGGCGATCAACATTCTCAAAGAGCCCGAAGCGGGGCTTCTTCATCTCGAGGAAGTGATAGATATCCCACCAAAGGACACCCTTCTTGCCTTCGATGCCATGTGCCTGATTGAGCGGACGTGCGACGGAGTAATCCTGGCAAGGGAAGCCGCCGACGACCATGTCAACGTCGGGGATTTCAATCTCGCTGGCTTCAGCCTGCTCCAAGACTTTATTAATATCTTCGTTGACTACGGAATCCTCGCCAAAGCGGTCCATATAGCAACGTGCCGCGAACTGACGAGCCTTTGTTCCGGGCGGTTCCCACTGGTTGGCCCAAATGGTGCGAAAGGGTCCGGCGGGCTTCATGTAGAAATCCGGATAACGGGGGTCGGCATAGCCTTCGAGGCCTAAACGGAATCCGCCGACACCGGCAAACAGCTCGGCAATCTTGACCTCTGACATGCTATTCCAATCGATATAACGAACGTTTATAAACCAAACTACGATAACCGATCTGGCAAAAAAGATCAACCCTTAATTTTAGCACTCTCAGATAACGTTCATTATTGCAGTATGGCGCACGTCATGGGCTACCATGGGGCTAACTGCGATTTTCGGAGGTATCCTATGTCCAAGAAGCACCTCGATTTCAAGCGCATGCTTGACGATACCGATTTTTCTGACCCCTCAAGCATTGAGCGATATGCTGCCAATCTCGACGGGATGACGTTTCGCGATATTCTCGAGCTTGGCATTGCGCCGGAGGGGGAGAGCGCGCCCAAGGACTTTGGGTCCAAGAAGTACAAGGGTGGCATGGGAACCCTGATCGAGGAGCGTTACTTTGGCTATAAGGCCAACAGCGATGATCGGCCAGATTTTCCGGAGGCAGGCGTTGAGCTCAAGGCGACGTGCTTCGACGTGCTCAAGAACGGTCGCAAATCTGCCGGCGAACGCCTCGTTTTGACGATGATTCCTTACGATCGTCCGGTGACGCTCGATTACGACAGTTCACATCTTAAGACCAAACTCAGCAATATTCTCTTGGTTTATTACGGCCGCGACCTCTCAATCGACAAATACGACCAGCGCATTGAGCGTGCAGTTATGGTCCGTCTGCCCGAAGAGGACATGAAGATCATTCGCGCCGACTACGAGAAAATCATTTCGTACATTCAAGATGGTCGCGCCGATGAGCTTTCGGAGGGTATGACTACCTACTTAGGCGCCTGCACGAAGGGTAAAACCGAAGCGAAGATGTGGGTTGACCAGTATTATGAGTACCTCAACACCGATACGGGCGAGATTGAACACCGTCGCGCGAAGCGTCGAGCCTTTTCGCTCAAGCGCTCGTATATGGACTACGTGCTCCATACCTACGTGCTCGGTGCCCCGCGCGTTGGCGAGAGCATCGTCCAGGCCGGCGACGATCCCATTGATTTCGAAAGCTACGTAACTGGACTTATCGAGTGCCACTATGGTGAAACCGATCGCCAGATCGCGGAGCAGTATGGGTTGGAGTATACGGGCAACAAGGCGCAATGGACGACGATCGTTTACCGCATGCTCGGCATTAAAAGCAATGCCGCCGAGGAGTTCGTTAAGGCTGGGATTTCCGTTCGGGCTGTTCGCGTTAATAAAAAAGGCCACATCGAGCAGGCGATGTCCTTCCCGCCGTTTAAGTTTAAGCAGCTGATTAACGAGGATTGGGAAGCGTCGCCTTTCCGCGCATGCCTCGAAACCAACCGCTTCTTCTTCGTTGTGTTCCGTGAGGACCACGAGGGTGTGCTGCATCTTGATCGTTGCCTGTTCTGGGCAATGCCGGCAAACGAAATCGAAGGTCCCGCAAAGGCTTGCTGGGACGAAACGAAAAAGGTTATTCGCGAGGGAGTTGAGCTAAAGCCGTATAGGGATTCGGCAGGAAAGCTCAAAGTGGCCAACAATCTGCCTGGTATGGCTGACAATCCAATCGTTCACGTTCGCCCACATACGTCGAAAGCTGCGTACAGATTCGCCGATGGCACCGAGGTCGGCGATATCGCAAAGAACGCTTACGAACTGCCGGATGGGCGCTGGATGACCAGGCAATCGTTCTGGTTCAACAAGAGCTATCTGGAGCACATCCTGGGACTGTAGGTCCTCGAGCCCGCAACTCAGCTACCTGCGCATACTCGATTTTCGAGGAATTCCACACTCGATTTCCGAGGATAACTGGACTCGATTTTCGAGTTTTGCCCTACAGGTAAATTCCCTCGCACAGGGGCTTGTGGAACTGGATGTGGTGGTCGCGTGCCCAGGTGAAGAGTGCCTGGTCAAAGTTGCTCTGACTGGCGGGGATGCCAAAGACGCCGGCGACTTTCACGCGCACGAACTCCAACGCGGGCAGCTTGTTGATGGCCGTGAGCGCAAACGGCGACGTGGGCTCCTCGAACAGGTAATGGCTGCCTTGCAGCGCGCCGCAGGCGGTGCAGGTGCTGGCGAGCGATACGGTCTTGGTGGTGCGCGACGTTACGGGCTTGTAGCCGCAGCGCTCGCGCAGGTAGTCGCGGATCTCGGCCGGCACGCAGCCCAGCGCGGGGACGATAGCTATGGCGTTGGCGCGGGCGGTGTCGATCGCGATGTGGCCCGTGTCGTCCATGGCGGGTACTGCGCCGGGCGCAGCCTTGCTGCCCGAGTCCTCGGCTACCCGATACGGAATGCCAAAGGCCGTGACCGTTGTCTGCTCGTGGCACTTCCAGCATTCGCGCTTGCCCAGCACCAGGTAGATGTAGGGCGCGCTGGGGTCGGAGCGATCCACGCCGGGCAGCCACGCGGCAAAGGGCTCGGGGTTGACGCCATCGGGCACGTACCAGATCTTTTTGATCCGGTCCCACTTGGCGCCCAGGGCTTTGGCCTCGTCTTTGTGCAAAAAGGGAACATCGAGCTCGGTGCGCATGGCGGCTCCTTTGTGCGGCTTGCGGTGCATGTGCTCCAAGGATACCCCAGCGGCGGACGTCCGATGCATGCCGACGGAATTGCTGATGTTCTTGCTGTTGGCCGCGGCTGTTTGCAAACGCGACGGTGCCGTTGGGGCATTGCTATAAGTCAGCAAATGAGCAATTTGGCCGTCCAAGCAGTCGCAAAGCAAAATGGAAGTCCCGCGCCGTCAAGCAGTTTTGCCACTGCTGCACTACATAACCACAGTTAAACGCGGCAATTCGCTCTTGTACAGTCTTAACCGTGATCACACGTCATTAGTAGCTCAGAGGTTAGGGCGGTGACTGAATGGCTCGGTACAAAGGCGAGAATAGGGCATGGGAAGGAGCCGCTCGGCTGCTCGCAAATCCGGCGCGCGGACGTGAAGGTGTGCGAGACCCCCAAGCACGTGGCCGAGATCGGCGGGTGGAGCCTGCGCCAAGTCCAGAAGTGGTGCGCGGACGGGACGCTCCCCGCGATGATGATCGGCGGCACCTGGGCGATCAGCGGGCAGAAAATCTGCGACATGCTCGGCATTGAGGACTAGCGATGCCTATGGAAGCATTCAAGGAAAATGACACCGGTGGCCGTATGCTTGGCGGCGGGGCCACCGGCGGCGAGTGGACAGGCCGGGGGCCTGTCGTGGCTGCATCTTACAGCTCGGTCACGGGGAGCGCCGCCTCGCAGCTCGATTGCGGGGTGAGCCAGCATGAACGATAAGGAGAAGGCCGACTTGGCGTTCCTCTCTATGGAGCCGCCCAAGAACTACGAGACTTGGAAGAACATCGGCATCAGCTACGAGGCCGCTGGAGGCGACCACGACACGTTCCTCAGCTGGTGCTCCCACGACCCCGAGAAGTACGACGAGGCCGTTACCCGCAAGCTCTTCGAGCATGTGGACGAGGGCGGTAGGATCACGGCGGGCACGCTCTTCTGGCATGCGGCGAACGCAGGCTGAAAGAGCACGGGCGACCATACAAGCGGAGCGCTTTGCACGGCCTCCGGCGGCCAGGACCTCTCCGGATTGCCGTACTTGGAACAGGCGATCAAGCAAATCGAGGCCAAGGCGTTTTACCTGCACTTCTGCTGTTTACGGGAAGCAAACAGCCGTTCGGTGACGTTTTCAAGCTCAGGTCTCCAATCCCTCTGATTGCTGCTAATCTATAAAGTTAGCGAGTTGAATTCTTTTCGAGTTTGTGACGCTCGCATACGGTCATTCTAGGACGCCGAAGGGGTGATTGCGATGAGCGTTGATAGTTCCACGGAGGATAAGGCTCAGAGCGCCTCCATTGGTGCTGTGGATTTGTTTTGCGGGGTCGGGGGTCTGACCTACGGTTTACGCACCGCTGGCATCGATGTGGTGGCTGGGTTTGACCTCGATTCCTCTTGCCAGTACGCCTACGATGCGAACAACGGCAAGGACAAGTTCATCTGCAAGAACATCGCCGAGGTCACCGGGGAGGAAGTCAAGGAGCTCCTGAAGGACTTTGACATCAAAGTCTTGGTAGGGTGCGCTCCTTGCCAGCCCTTCTCGAAGCACCGCAAGGACAAGAAGCATCGCGAGAAGCACAAGGACTGGGGGTTGCTTGCGCAGTTTGGGAGGCTTGTGCGTGAAGTGCAGCCAGATTACGTGTCCATGGAGAACGTGCCCGAGCTCGAGAAGGAGAGCATCTTCTCTGGTTTCTTGAACACGCTTAAGGAGTCCGGATACTCGGTGGAATACAGCGTCGTAAAGGCTGAGGAGTACGGTGTGCCCCAGCATCGGCGGCGATTGATTCTGCTAGCTTCTAGAAATGGGTCCATCAGCTTGATTGACCCTACGAATGATAACGCTCATGCTGTTACGGTTCGGCAGGCAATAGGTGCGCTGCCTGCCGTGAGCGCTGGCGGCTCTTGCAGGGGGGACTCTCTGCAAACGGCGTCGGCGCTATCAGAACTAAACTTGAAGCGCATTAAGGCTTCGACGCCTAATGGCACGTGGCGAGATTGGCCTGAGGACCTGAGGCTTGATTGTCATAAAAAGGCTGCTGGCCAAACGTACCCTGCGGTCTACGGGAGGATGGCTTGGGACGAGACGTCCCCAACTATAACTACGCAGTTCTATATGTACGGTACGGGCCGGTTTGGGCATCCAGAGCAAAATCGAGCCCTAACCTTGCGTGAGGGTGCCGTCTTGCAGAGCTTCCCGCAGGATTACAAGTTCATTAGGCCTGGCGAGAAGATCAGCAAGAAAGCTGTGGCACGGCATATTGGAAACGCCGTGCCACCAAAGCTCGGCGAAGCGGTTGGCAAAAGCATAATTGCCGCTTGCGTACACTAGCCCTCTTCTGATTCGGTCATACCGCGCCGATATTCACCGGCGTTGAGATAGGTCGAAACATCCTTGCGGAGCTGCATCAAAAATGAGTCAACATGATTGACTAGCTCCGCAAGCTCCGATGTTGTCACCTGATTGCTTGCTTCTGCAAACGAAATTGATCCATGAGCTAGGTCATTCCGTCGATTCTTGATGTCTTTAAGCTCGCTCTTAATCTCATCCCTCTTGCAGTTCGCTATATCATCATGAATCGATATTCCGTGGTCATCAAAGAGCTTGAGGATTTTGTCTGCATCTAGATTTCCACCGGCGATGGTGTTCCGAACGCTGAATTGAAGTACGTTATTTTTAACAGCATGATCAAGCAACCTCTTGCTTATGGACTCGGCAGTACTATTGCTGGCTTTTGGGTCGCTCAACCCGTTATACATTTGGGTATGGTGCCAAATCGATTGAAGCTTTTTGGAAACCTCAGCGTAGCCGCAACCCTCGTCCTTTACTCTGTCGTAAATCGCCTGCATGAGATTAGTGACCGAGTACTCAATGATGTTGTAGATCATAAGCTTGACGTTGGAGCGGATGACACTGGAAACGAGGGTCACATCTGGTGTCGATGAGGGCAGGCCACTGGGATTTGCCTTTTCAGCGTTTTCGTACGCTCCTCGCATTACAGCATTGTAGCGCACGCCCTCTGCGCCTTGGTCAAGCGAATCGAGCAGGGTCGCGAGCGTAATCATGCTCTTGGTCTCACCAAGGCGGTCGTTGTAGACCTCTTCGTACCCCAAGTTAAAGTCATTGGAATCCATAAGGTTTACCGCTCCGCCTTCAGCTTGTTGGCAACGAAATCAATGCGAGCTTTCAACTTGGCCTTTACGTTTGCCGAGTCTGACCGCACAAGGGTCTGGAACTCTTCGCAATCAACCCAAGACATGTCTTTGCGCGAAAGGTCCTTGTCCTCCGACAACGCCACGGCAACGCCGACCGCAATAGCTTCGAAACGCGCATGAGGAGTCGTTTTTCCTGTCGGTGTCTTTTTGAAACCCCTGTCTCCCAAGCACTTCTCAACGTATTCCAACATTTCTTTGAAGCGAGCGACGAGTTCATTGCGCTTGTCAGGTGACTCGGCAAGCTCGATGTTCATGCGATTCGTGTATTCATCCAGGTAACTAGCAACGCGGTCTTTGTAACCCTCGAAATCTGGGTAGCCGTCTGCATAGGCGAAGAAACGAGTGACAAGTTCCATGTCATCGTAGTGTTTGCGCGCCGTCTCGCTTAACGGGGCAAGTTTTATAAAGAGCGGATCTTTGGAGAGCTCGCTTACTAGTTTTGTAAAATCGCCGCCCATGGAGCCACGGCGAATTTCTTGCGATTTGAGCTGCTTGCCCGATGAATTGATACGACGAAAAATCTCCTGTCGGACGTCAAAGGTGGTCCCTTCCTCAAGGTAAACCACTCGAAAGCTCGCGTTATCGAATCTTCTTTGTACTTCTATGGGAAGTTCTGAATAGGTCTTTCCGTTGACAGATGTAAGGATGTCTAGATTGCACAAGGTTAAATCGCCTCTGGCAAAGTTCACCAAGGCGTTCATCCTTTGCGCTCCATCAACGATTTCCGTTCTGCCATCTTCAGCATCGGCAAAGAACATGTAGGGAATGGGCAGGCCAATTAGCACAGACTCAATAAAGTAGCTGCAGTCAACGTCCGTCCAGACGAAGTTCCGTTGATAGTCAAGCGGAATGTAGAATGCATCAGCATTGAACTTATTGATGAGGTATTCCGCAACGTATTCGCGAGTGCTGAATCGCACATCCTTTTTCTTGTCGCGAATCTGTTCGGAAATCTCGATCGTCTCACTTTGTTGATCAGTCAATCGCCTTCACCTCAATCTATAGCAGGACGAAGCCAACTTAGGTCTGACTGGCTGTGGGATGTGAAGTCCTCTCCCATAACCAATGCTGCACTCTAATGATAACAGCAGATGCCTGGCATTAGAGTCGTGCCCCTCTGCCACTTTGTGACGTCCGTCTAGGCTGCTCGTATCGAGTAACTGGGCGGGCGCCTTGTTGTGCCTGCCGCGATTTGAAAGCAGGATACATGGACGGTGAGACTCATGGCGACGAGGCGGCGAAGGTCGAGCTCGCGGAAGGGCAAGAGGACGCGAGGTCGGCAGAGGTGGCGGACGCCCTTCGCTCGGAGATCGAAGCGGTGGAGGGCGCAGCAGCCGACGAGCGCGTGGAGTACTGAGCTCAGGCTCGCTGGGGCGCGGAGCGTCAAGGCCGCGCGTGCCCTTCTCGACGAACGCGGGGGCGACGTGGGCGCGCTCAAGGAGGCGGAGCCCTGGCTCTTCTCGGTCCCCCCCCCGCGCCCGCTGGGACCACGGGGCTGCCAAACGCGGGAGCCGCTGTTTGTGTCGACGACAAACTGAACATTGTGGCGCGACCAAATTGAGCACTTTGGCAAACACGCCGCGTTAACCTATCCCACCGCCTTGCCGAGCATGAGCGTCGCCTCCATACGGTGACTCGCGCCGGTGAACTCGACCAGGCGGCCGTGGTGGACGATGCGGTCGATCATCGCCGCCGCCATCTTGTCGTCCCCCAGGACCGTGCCCCACTTGCTGAACTCAATGTTTGTGGTGATGACCAGGCTGTGCCTCTCGTAGCAGTCCGACACCCCCTGGAACAGCAGCCTCGCGCTGTCGAGGTCCAGCGGCACGTAGCCGAACTCGTCCAGGATGACCAGGTCGTTTCTGGCGATGTCCCTCATCGCCGCCTTTTGGGATACATTTGGGATACAGCGCTATATACAAGAAACCGGTCTACCGCATTTCCGCAGGTAGACCGGTTGAACAATTGGTGGGCGTTAGAAGATTTGAACTTCTGACCTCTTCCGTGTCAGGGAAGCGCTCTCCCCCTGAGCTAAACGCCCGATCAAGGGTGCGCGAGTGCGCAGGGAATAATATAACGGAGCTCCCACCCGGTGGCAAGAACTATTTTTTAAAAAGTGGCAACTTGCGATCCTATCGGCCCCCGATGGGGTGCGAGCGGCGCGCGAAAAGTCGCGTTTGTACCCCCGATGAACTGCACGTTCGCGTAAAATAATGCCCATTATGGGCAAATGGTGTCCAGGTAGTTTACAACACGGCATTTGGGGGAGGGGCATGTCGGACGCGCGCTCGTTGCGAAAACAGTTCAATCGCATGCTCGCCACGTTGCTGGTGGCGCTTGCTGCTGCCGGAGCCGTAACGTATGCCTGGTACATCTACAACGCAAACCGCCACATCACCGACGTTAAGATGGCCGCGGGCACGGGCGTGACCTTCCTTATCTCCAACGAGTACGACGGCGAATACAAAACCAACGCCGGCCTGAGCTTTACAGGCCTGCTCGATCCCGTCTCGACCGACAACGTGCTCAACGGCTTCCAAAAGGTAACGGGTTTTACTGGTGGAACCACCCAGGACTCGCTGTTTGCCAGCATGTTTGGCGCGGCAGAGCATTCCGACTACTACAAGACCTCCCTGTACCTGGCCACCAACTTTGCCGCGACCGACGTGTACCTGTCGGGCATTGACTTTACCGAGCAGGACCCGGCAAACCCCATCTCTACCGCTCTGCGGGTGGGCCTGGTTACCTATGCGCCGGGGCAGGGCGATACCGTTACGGGCCAGTACGTCTTTGAGGTCTCGGGCGAGCGCAATCCCCAGGCGCGCTACAACACGCTCGACGGCAAGGATGCCGGCGAGAACGAGCAGAATCACCTGGTGCTCGACAGCACCCGCTCCGATGGAACAACGGTTCATTTTGACCAGCTGACCAGCGCAAACTTCTGCGACTACAATGAAGACACCGGCATTGTGGGCCTCAAGGAGGCCACGACCAAGATCTGCAGCCTGCCCGCCGCTGCCAAGGGCGCCGACCGAAGCACGCCCGTGCGCGTGGACGTGTACGTGTGGCTGGAAGGCTGCGACCCCGACTGTACCAACAATCTGGCCGCCACCAGCCTGCAATCGCTGGCGCTGCGCTTTGCCGGCAAGCGTTCGTAAGGGGGCTGGACATGAGTGCTTCGAACATCAAAGACATCCTAAACTCGCGTCGTCGCATGGTTGCCGCGGCTGCATGGATGTTGGTGTTGGTAGCCGCCCTGAGCGCTGCCACCTACGCGTGGTTTAGCAATTCGCGCTACACCAACGTGACGCCCGTGGCGCACACGGTAAGCGACGAGGGCTCCGACCTGCAGATTGGCCTTTCGGCCAACGGGCCCTGGGACACAACGGCAACGCTTGCCGCCGCCGACAAGACGCTCTATCCCATCTCGACGGCAGACCTTTCCCGCTTTTGGCGCGGCACGTTCCAAAACGCCTCCGGCATCACGACCGACTACGCCGACTGCACCGCGCGGCTGGACGACTACGCCCTTTCGGGCACGCTGTACCTTAAGGGCAGCGATAGTGCTCTCAACGTGTACCTGTATCAGGGCCAGATGAGCGTGACGAACGACCCCCAGCTGCTGGCCGCGCTGCGTCTGGGCCTGGTCATTACAACTCAGTCGGGCACGCAAACGCATATCTTTACCTGCGACGATCTGGGCGACACCTCGGGCGCCACCAGTAGGCGTACCACCGCGCAAGACGGCGTGGTCGTGGCGCCCGGTGCCTCGGGCTGGACCTACACCGCCGACCCCGCGCGTGCCATAAGCGCCTACAGCATGGACGGCACCGGCGACACGCCCACGGCGCGTGCAGGCGCCACACCCATCTGCACGCTGGCCGCCAATGAGGTGGCAAGCGTTCGCTACGTTGTGTACATGGAAGGCTGCGACGCCAATTGCATCGACGAGGCTCAGGCCCGCGATGTGGTGCTGCAGCTTGCCTTTGCCGCGGCCAAGGCATAAGGGGGGCGAAGCGACATGGAAGACAAGAAGCGCATGCCAGCAGATAACCGCAAGGCCAAAACCCAGAGCGCTAGCTCCGCGGCCCCCTCCAGTGCGTCCGTCGATCGCCAGGTCCTCGAGGGCGCCGCCGTCCGCCGTCACGCCCGTCGCGCGCGTGCCTACATCGCGCTCGTTATGGTGGCGCTCGCCGCCACTTTGGGCGTCGCGACCTACGCCTGGTTTACCAACAACATGAAGGTCAACACCAACTCGGTGAGCGTGCACAGCGACACGTCCAAGCTGGTGCTAGAGCTGGGCGACGCCGATCGCGGCAGCTGGTCGCAGCAGGGCGATGCATCTCTGGCCTCCACCGCGAGCGGGGCCGTGACGCTCTACCCGGTCTCGACCTTTGACCTCAACGGCTTTGCGGCCTGCGCGCAAAACAACTCGGCCGGCGATGCCGCGGTGTTTGAGCAGGCAAAAGACAACGGCTCCACCTACTATCACGGCTGGATTGACCTGCGTCCCACCATTACGGGCACGGGCGCCAGCAAGGTTAAGGGCAAGGTGAGCCTGTATCTGGCCGAATCGCTGGTCCCGCAGGGCGCCAACGCCGAGCTGCTGCGCGCGGCTCGCGTGGGCATTAAGATCTCGAGCGGCAGCCAGGTGCTTGCCACCAACATCTTTGAGCTCGACAGTTCCGACAGCGGCCATCGCGGCGAGCATCCCACGACCGCCCCGGCTGGCCTTGCTGGCTACGCCGATGGCATGCTCCTGGGCTGGCAAAACGGCCAGCTCGCTTGCGGTGCCAACGTGACGCAGGACCCGGCCGCTTATACGCTGGACACGAGCGAGACGGCCGAGCGCCCGCAAAACTCGCTCGCCACGCTGGCGCTGGGCCAGACCTATCGCCTGGACATCTATTACTACATCGAGGGAACCGACCCCGATAGCGCCGACTACCTGCATCAAGACCCGGGCACCCTGCACCTGGCGCTCTTTGCGACCCTGGACGGTGAGTAGCCATGACGCGTAAGCAACCCGCCGCCAGCTGCACGCCCGCCACCGGCAAGCCCGCCGGCGCCGCCGCACCTGCCGACACCGACTTGCGCCGCAAGCTCACCACCACCGTGGTGCTGGTGCTGTTTGCCCTGGTGGCGATAGTCATGGCAACCTTTGCCTGGTTCTCCATCGCCGATAGCGCCAAGACCCGCATGCTCATGATTGATGCCAACGCCGACGGCTCGCTGCGCTTTGACCTGGACGAGCACTCCACGTTTGACGAATACGTCCACAGCCTGGGCTTCGACCAGATCTCGGCACGCATCGCCAGCGGAAAGGGCGTGGACATCGATGCATCCAGGCTCAAGCCCGTCACCACGAGCGACTACCAGACTTTTACCTTCGAGGACGGCTCCACCGCCGATCCCGCGACCGGCGCCTACTTGGAGTTCACGCTGCACTTTATGAGCAGTACGGACCTGCGCGTTCGCCTGACCGGGCAGGACGGCGACGGTGGCGCGTCCGGCACGCGGTTTAGCTCCGACACGCAGGGCATGGCCAGCGCCATGCGCATGAGCTTTACCGCCGACGGTCACACCTGGGTCTACAACCCCAACGGAGGCGGAGGCTCGTCCGGTTCGGCCACCGTCTTTGGGCTCGACTCGGGAGTAGCGAACGCGGCCAGCGACATGTTCGACCTAATAAAAGATACGGACAAGCCGGTAGCCGTTCGCATATGGCTCGAGGGAACGGACCCAAATTGCACTAATATGCTAAAGGGAGCTAACTATTCGGTTTCGATGCGCTTTGAGGGCATCGAGGAACAGTAGATATGCACGGCGGCCATCGGGCCGCGCACGACCTAGTCAGACACGGTAGTAAGGGACATCATGCAATCTGTTAAAAAGGCCGCATCCATCGCACTGAGCGTCGTCATGTGGATCATCATCCTGGTGGCGGCCCTGTACGCGTTTACCACGCTCGCCACGCGCGAGGACGGCAGCGTCTCGGACATCGCCGGCTTCACCCCGCTCGCCGTACAGTCCGACTCCATGGCGCCCACGTTTAACAAGGGCGACCTCATCGTCATCAAAAAGTGCGACACCTCCAAGCTCGAGGTGGGCGACATCGTGACGTTCCACACCATTATCGACAACGAGTACGCGCTCAACACGCACCGCATCGCCGCCATCGACGAGATCAACGGCATGCGCAGCTTTACCACCAAGGGCGATAACAACGACGTGGCCGATTCGCACATCATCAGCGACGGCGACATCGTGGGCAAGTACGTGTTCGCGCTGCCGCAGATGGGCAAGGTCATGGACTTCCTGTCCAGCTCCATGGGCTTCCTCATCGTAATCGTGCTGCCCATGCTGCTGTTCTTTATCTACCAGGTGTATCACCTTATCGTGGTGGGCATGAACCTTAAGCGCGCCATGGCCGAGGAAGACCGCCTGGCCGCCGCGGCCGCCATCGTGGACGCCGAGGGCAAGGGTGACACCGCCGCCGTCACCGCCGATAACGCCGCCGAGCAGCTCGCCCAGGCCGAGGCCAAGCTCGAGGAAGCCCGTCGTTTAAAGGCCGAGGCCGAGGCGGCGATGAGCGCGACCAAGCAGGAGGATACCGACGGTGAGTGAGTTTCTGGGATTTGCCTGGGAGCTGCTGGCAAAGGTTGTCTACAACGTCGTTGCCGTTGTGAGCTCCATCCTTAACCTGCTGGTGTTTGGCTGGGTTGAGTACTTCAACATCTTTATGACCTACTTCACCACGTTTGACCTGGTGGGCAAGATCGGCGCGGTCATCCTGTTTGCCATGCTCATCGCGGTCCCCGTGCTGATCGTGGCCATCCTGGTCCACCGCTACCGCATCAACCGCCGCCTGCATCGCGACGACACGTCCAACAAAGCGCTCTATCGCGAGATCGGCCGCCTGAACAAGCAGGTGCTCGACCTGATGGACGAGAAGAACAAGCTGCTGGCGCTCAAGGTCAATGCCATGGGCGGTACCAAGCAGATTCCGTACGTGGGCGCCTCGGCCCTGGCCGACGACCACCTGCCGACGGTGGGCAACGTGGTGGGCGCCGCGGCGGGCGCCGGTGCGCCTGCGGGCGAGGGCGCCGCGGCGACGGCCGTCATGTCGGGCAACGCGTCGCTCGCGCTCGATGGCGAGGGTGTCAAGGATGCCGCAGCCGCCATGGCCAAGGCCACCGTCGAGGCCAAGACCCTTGCCGAGGAAAAAGAGATCGCCCAGGCCAACCGCTTTCCCAAGCTGTCCCTCGTGGACCTTAAGTACCGCGACTGGGAATCGCCGGTCTACGACGATGCCATCTCGCTGGAGGACTTTGTCGACAGCTTCCGCGCGTTTGCATGCAGCCAGATGAAGCTCTACTACACGCCCGAGATCATCCGCCGCTTTGTGGCCGGCATGGCCGCCTCCAAGCTGCTGATCCTGGAGGGCATCTCGGGTACCGGTAAGACGTCGCTGCCCTACAGCTTTAGCCGTTACCTGGACAACCCCGCGACCATCGTGTCGGTGCAGCCGAGCTTCCGCGATCGCACCGAGGTACTGGGCTACTTTAACGAGTTTTCCAAGCGCTTTAACGAGACCGAGTTCCTGCGCGCCGTGTACGAGGCAGGCCTTCGCCAGGACCCGTCCATGATCGTGCTCGACGAGATGAACCTCGCCCGCGTGGAGTACTACTTTGCCGAGATCCTGTCGGTGCTCGAGATGCCCAGCCACGACGAGTGGGTGCTCGACTTGGTGCCCACCCAGTGGGCCGCCGACCCCAAGGCCCTGCACGACGGCAAGCTCACCATTCCCGACAGCTTGTGGTTTATCGGCACCGCCAACAACGACGACTCCACCTTTACCATCACGGACAAGGTGTACGACCGCGCGATCCCCATCGAGCTCAACGAGCGCGCCGACGCGTTTGAATGCGAGCCGCACGAGCGCGTGCACGTGACGGCCGACCACCTGCAGTATCTGTTCCAAAAGGCCAAGGTCGAGTACGTAATCGACGAGGAACTGCTCCAGAAGATGCACAAGCTGGACCAGTACCTGCAGACCCGCTTTAAGCTGGCCTTTGGCAACCGTATCATCAAGCAGATGTACGACTTTATCCCCGTGTACGTGGCGTGCGGCGGCACCGAGCTGGGCGGCATGGACTACATCATCGCCCGCAAGGTGCTCAAGAAGTTTGAGTCCATGAACGTGAGCTTTGTGCGCGACGAGATGAAGGGCCTGATCGAGTACATCGAGAAGACCTTTGGCGAGGGCGGCCTGCCCGATTCCGTCATGTACCTGCAGCGGATCCAGAACTTCTACTAATGGCGTAAGTGCGGGGCGGCGTGATGTCGCCCCGTCCCTTTCCGATCGATCCAACCTATGGAGTAACCCATGTCCGAGACCATTCAGGACCTCTATACCAGCTTCTCCGAGCAGATGGAGCCCATCCAGGAGGACAGCCGCTACTTCCGCTATCTGTTTGAGATGGCGCAGGCCTCGGGCACCACGATCGAGCAGCAGCGCGAGGAGCTCGTCAAGGTGGTGGACGAGGAATGGATCAGCATGATCGAGGACTCGCTCGACGCCATCAACACCATTATCGAAAAACCGCGCCGCTTCATCACCACCGAGGAAGAGGTGGTGCCGGTCTCGCTCGCCAAAAAGATCAGCGCCGACAGCGTCCGTCACCTGAGCCAGAACACGCAGTTCCTGGCGCCGAGCGACGATGGCGGCGTCCATCCCACGCGCATCCTCAACGTCAATACCGTCGAGACCTACGACCTGTACGAGAATCGCTTTATCTACCACCTGATTCAGCGCCTGCTGACGTTTGTGGACAAGCGCACCGACGTGGTCTTTTGGTCTACGGGCAACGAGATCCGCAACCGCTTTAAGATGCACAGCAAGATCGACGATGCGTACGAAGAGATCGAGTACAACGTCGAGATGACGGTCAAAAACCGCCAGAGCTTTGCCGAGAACGACGCCGGCAACATGGACGTCTTTATGCGCATCGACCGCGTGCGCCGTCTGGTCATGGCGCTGCGCGGCGCGTCATTCTGCCAGATCATGAACGGCTGCAGCGCGGTCCGCAGCCCCATCCAGCGCACCAACCTCATCATGAAGGACCCCAACTACCGCAAGTGCTACCAGCTGTGGCAGTTTATGGAGCGCTACGACAAGGTGGGCTACAACATCGACGTGCAGCAGCAGTCACTGGCGTTCGATGACGAGTACATGGTGCAGATGTACACCAACCTCATTAACAACTACACCGTCTTTAAGAGCCTGACCGATGACGAGCGCAACCTGCAGGAGCTCGAGAGCGTGCAGCACGCGCCGGTGGCGCCCAAGTTTATTAAGGAGATTAAGGAGGAGCAGGTCGATAGCCCCGACCTGCCCGACGTCGAGGTCCGGCGCGTGTTTGTGGAGGAGGTCACGCAGGCCCAGCTCGATGCCGAGCAGGCGCTGGCCGAGGCCCGCGAGCAGATTGAGGAGCTACAGGGGCAGCTGAAGTCCTGGAAAGTGCAGGCGCACGCGCTGACCGATGAGCGCGACAATCTGGTAGATGAACTGGACGAGGCTAAGACACGCGAGCTGGCGTTGACGCAGCGCGCACAGATTGCCGAGGCCGATGTCGAGGAACTGCGCGCCTCGCTGGAGGATGTCGAGGCCGGTAAAAAAGCTGCCGAGGATGCCGCTGCAGAAGCACGTGAGACCGCGGCGGCTCAGCTTGAGCGGATGCGCGCCGAGGCCGATGCCGAGGTCTCAGTCGCCCGCGCCGACGCGGACGCCAAGGTTGCTGCCGCCGAGCAGGCGGCTTCCGAGCAGGTCGCGCAGGTTAAGAGCGATGCTACTGCGGCCCTGGCCGCCAAGACGGCGGCCGACGCTGCCGAGCTGCAGGCCACCAAGGACACTGCTGCGGCCGAGCTCGCCGCCGTGCGCGAGGCCTCTGCCAAGGAGATGGCCGAGCTGCATGCCAAGTTGGACGCCGCCAAGCTGCAGATCGAGGAAGTGCAGCTGACGGCCGAACGCGATGCTCGCGCCGCGCAGGAGGCGGCCGACGCCTCGGCAGCCGCAGCGGAGCAGGCGCTCGCCGACACCGTTGCCGCGGCTGAGGCGAAGGTCTCCGCCGCCCAGCAGGCCGCCGATGCCGCAATCGATGCTGCCCGCGTTGCTGCCGACTCTGCCGTTGAGCAGGCTGCGGTGGATGCCAACGAAAAGGTCGCCGCCGCTGCCGCCGAGCGCGACACCGCCACGCGTGCCGCCGAGGAGGCCCGTGCCGACGCCGATGCACGCATTGCCGCGGCCGAGCTCGAGGCGGGGGAGCGCATCGAGCAGGAGGTCGCCGCCGTCCGTGCCGCTTGCGAGCGCGAGGTCGAAGCTGCTCGCGCGGAGA
>CAJMMA010000020.1 GCA_905214435.1 uncultured bacterium | reverse complement strand
CAAAGGAAAGCACTTAATGTGCTTTCCGTCTTGCGCAGGACTGTAGAGCAGGAAACTTCATATGCGGCCCTCCCGGGCGCAAGCAAAAGGGCGACCCCTGTACGGAGTCGCCCTTGTTGAGCTGCTTATGTGTAACTGTTACTCGGCGTCGTGGTGACGGCGGGGCTTTCGGCCTCCGTTGTCGCCGGGACGGCGCGGACGGTCGCTGCGCTCGGAGCGCTCGCGACGCGGACGCTCACGGCGCTGGAAGTGCTCGCCGTCGCCCTCGGAGGCACCCTCGGCACGAGCCGGGGCCTCGGGCTTGTCCAGACGATCGAGCGAGATCTTGCCGCGATCGTCGACCTCGATGACGACGACCTTGACCTCGTCGCCCACGTTGAGGACGTCCTCGACCTTCTCCACACGACCCTTGGCGACGCGGGAGATGTGCAGCAGGCCGTCCTTACCGGGCAACAGGTTCACGAAGGCGCCGAAGGGCTGGATGGAGACCACGCGACCGGTGTACTCCTCGCCCGGCTCGGGAACCTTGATGATGAGCTTGATGCGCTCGACGGCCTGGTCGACGGACTCGCCGGTGCCGCCGACAAAGACGGTGCCGTCCTCCTGGATGTCGACCGAAGCGCCGGTCTCGTCCTGGATGCCGCGGATGACCTTGCCGCCGGAACCGATGACGTCGCGGATCTTATCGGTCGGAACCTGGATGGAGACGATGCGCGGAGCGGTGCTGCGCGTGGTGTGACGCGGCTCGGGGATCACATCGAGCATCTTCTGTAGGATGAAGGCGCGACCCTCCTTGGCCTGCTGCAGGGCGCGGGCCAAGATATCGAAGGTAAGACCGGTGGCCTTGTTGTCCATCTGCAGGGCGGTGATGCCCTCGGTGGTACCGGTGACCTTAAAGTCCATGTCGCCCAGGAAGTCCTCGAGACCCTGGATGTCGGACAGGACCACGGTCTTGCCCTCCTCCTGAATCAGGCCCATGGCGATACCGGAGACCGGGCGCTTAATGGGCACGCCGCCGTCCATAAGGGCGAGCGTGGAGCCGCAGGTCGAAGCCATCGAAGAGGAGCCGTTGGACTCCATGACCTCGGAGACGACGCGGATGGCGTAAGGGAACTCGTTCTCGTCGGGGAGCACCGGAAGCAGGGCGCGCTCGGCCAGGTTGCCGTGACCGATCTCGCGGCGCTTGGGGCTGCCCATGCGGCCGGTCTCGCCGGTGCAGAACGGCGGGAAGTTGTAGTGGTGCATATAGCGCTTGCCCTCGGTGGGCTCGATGGTATCCAGACGCTGGCCCTCGTTGAGCATACCGAGCGACAGGACGGAGAGCACCTGGGTCTGACCACGCTGGAACAGGCCGGAGCCATGAACGAGCGGCAGGTAGTTGTCCTTCACCATGATGGGACGAATCTCGTCGGCGGCACGACCGTCGACGCGCTCACCGGTCTCGACGACCATGGTGCGCATGGCCTTCTTCTCGAGCTTCTTGAGCGCCACGGGGATCTCGCGCTCCCAGGCGGCCTGCTCCTCGTCGGTGAACTCGGCGCGGATGGACTCCTTCAGAGCCTCGACCTTACCGATGCGGGAAAGCTTGTCGGCGTCGCGCAGGGCAGCGGCCATCTCGTCGTAGTGGGCGAAGATGCGCTCCTGGACCTCCTCGACAGGCTGGTCGAGCGGGTACTCCTTCTTGACGATAGCGCCGTTGACCTGCTCCCACTCGGCGACGAACTCGTCTTGGGCCTGGCAGAAGGCAGCGAGGGCCTCCTGGCCAAACTTCATAGCGGCGAGCATGTCGTCCTCGGAGATCTCCTCGGCGCCGGCCTCGACCATCGAGATGAAGTCGGCAGAGCCGCCCAGCTCCAGGTCCAGATCGGAGTTCTCGCGCTCCTCATAGGTGGGATTGACGATAAACTCGCCGGTCTCCACGTTGCGGCCGATGCGCACGCAGGCAAGCGGGCCCTCGAAGGGCACGCCGCCGAGCGTCATGGCCAGCGAAGCACCCATGACGTTGATGACGTCGAAGGGGTTGACCTGGTCGGCGACGAGCGAGGTAGCGACGATGTGCACCTCGTTGCGGAAGCCATCCGGGAAGCTCGGGCGGATCGGGCGGTCGATCATGCGAGCCGTGAGCGTGGCCTTCTCGCTGGGACGGCCCTCGCGCTTAAGGTAGCCACCCGGAATGCGGCCGGCGGCGTACATCTTCTCGTTGAAGTCGACGGTCAGCGGGAAGAAGTCGTAATTCTTGCGCTCCTTGGAGACGACCACGGTGTCGAGCATCGTGGTGTCGCCCTGCTTGACCAGACAAGCGCCGGTGGCCTGCTTGGCAAGCTCGCCGGACTCAAAGGTGTAGGTCTTGCCGTACAGCTCAAAGGTCTTGGATACGAGTGTCATTGTTCTCCTTTACCCCACAGGCCCCTTGCCTGCGGGCTTCTCATGTGACGCGGGCCCCCTGCCCCCGCCACGCTTCAGAGCGTGATTGTTCACGCCCTTACACAAAAAGAGCGCCCCGCTGCGCAGGACGCTCTTAGCATGTACAAATCCGTTACTGGATGTTGTCGCGGATGCCCAGAGCCTTGATGAGCTCACGGTACTCGACAATGTCGTTCTTCTTGATGTAGGAGAGAAGACGACGACGACGGCCGACGAGCATGAGCAGGCCACGACGGGTGTGGAAGTCCTTCTGGTGGGACTTCATGTGCTCGGTCAGCTCCTTGATGCGCTCGGACAGGATGGCGACCTGAACCTTGGGGTTACCGGTATCGACCGGGGAGTTACCGAACTGGGCGGTCAGCTCCGCCTTGCGCTCTTTGGAAACAGTCATTGTTTCACCTTTCGTTTCGCGTCGCCTGTGGGCGACTCCATTCGCCTCGGACTGGGAAGCCGCCGGTGGAGCGAACATCCAAGGTCGAGGTACCAACAGGTCGGTATGTTACCACAAGCGGCGCGCGCCTGCGCATCATCACCGACCCAACATGAATTCCATCGCACGGAGCCGCTGATCGGTGTGCGTGGCGGCCCAAACATGCGAAAGCCCCAGCAAAAACGCAGCCGTATGCGGATCGATCTGCTCGTCCATAAGGGCATCGAACGTCATGGACATCAGAGCGCGCAGCCATGCGACCTCGCTGACCGATACCAACTCGGCGCCAGGCACGCTCGAGGCGCACGACCCGCACAGAAGCCCGCCGGCCTGGGCCGAGAAATGCGAGAGCATGGGATCGCCGCACGAGACGCATGCCGAGAAATCGGGGCGGTAGCCAACGTGCGACAGCAGTTTAAAGACAAAGGCCGCCACGAGCAGGTCCATATGTGCCGCGTCGAGCCCGCTGCCGACAAGTGTGAGCGCCCGCTGCGTGATGGCAAAGGTAAACGGGTCCTCGGCGTCCTCGAACGAGCACACGCGCGCGACCTCGGCGATCGCGCTTGCGGCGCATGTCATCTCGTAATCGGGAGCAGCGCCGAGCGGCGCCTCCATAAGCTCGGCCTGGGAAACCACGTCGAGCGACCGTCCATGCGCAAGCAGCAGATCAACGGTACAGAACATCTCGCAGCGCGCAGCCAGGCGTCCACCGGGTTTGCGGGCGCCCTTTGCCACGGCACGAACCTGCCGACCCCGCTCGTCAAGCATCGTCAAGATCAGGTCGGTCTCTTTGAGCTTCGTCTTGTCGAGGACGAGCACCTTGGTGCGATATGTCCGGGAGCCTGCCATGCGCGCCGCGCGTCCTTAGTCCTCGGCGTTATAGCCAAAGCGGCGGATCTGCGCCTCGTCATCGCGCCAGCCGGCCTTGACCTTCACGTCGAGCTCCAAAAAGACCTGAGTGCCAAAGATACGCTCAAGGTCACGACGGGCATCGATGCCGATATGCTTAATCATCTCGCCGCCCTTGCCGATGATGATGCCCTTTTGGCCCTCGCGCTCGACGTAAATGGTGGCATGCACGCGCAACACCTTTTTGGTCTGCTCGAGCGCGTCACAGATCACGCCAACGGAGTGCGGGATCTCATCACGGGTGCGGCGCAAAACCTTCTCGCGCACAAACTCGGCAACGAGCGTCTCGTCGGAAGCATCGGTGCCCATGTCCTCGGGGAACCAACGCGGACCCTCGGGCAAAAAGTGCGCAACGGTCTCGATGAAGGCATCGACGTTGAAGTTCTTGACCGACGACGTCACGATCTCGTCATCATAGTCCATCAGCTCATGGGCTGCCTTGAGCTGCTCCATGACCTGTGCGGGGTCGGCCTCATCGGCCTTGGTAAGCACCAGGACCTTCTTGCAACGGGCGCATCTGACGCGCTCGGCAACCCAGGCGTCTCCCCTGCCGATCGGCTTGGTGGCATCAATCAAAAACGCGACGACGTCAACATCGTTCAGCTCGAACAGCGCGCTCTTGTTGAGCTCGGAACCCAGGCCATCCTTGGGCTTATGAATACCCGGGGTATCGACAAAGACCAGCTGGTAGCCGGGACGATTGACGACGGCGCGCATACGGCGGCGGGTCGTCTGCGCCACCGGCGAGGTGATGGCGACCTTTTTGCCGTAGCAAGCATTAAGTAGCGTGGACTTGCCGGCGTTGGGGCGACCGACCAGGGCCACGAAGCCGCTGCGGAAACCGGGTTCCACGTCACCAAAGCCCATAGGACCGTTGTCCTCGTCGCATAAGGCGTCGAGTTCCTCATCGCTCATGCCCTCAAACGGGTCGAACTCCTCGACCTCGTCCAAAATCTCATCGGTAGGCTGCATATTGTCGGACATGGGAATCCCTTTCTAAATAAAGCCGAGCGCGTGGGCAAATACCAGCAAGCCCACAATCGCGGCAGTGATGGAAAGAACGTATACAGAGGCGGCGGCGATGTCCTTCGCACGCTTGGCCAGCGGATGAAGCTCCTGGGTCGCCAGGTCGACGATCGCCTCCATAGCGGTATTGCACAGCTCGCCGTGAATCACCAGGCCACAACAGATGATAATCGTGGCCCACTCGGCAATGTCGAGCCCCACGATGCAGCCGGCAATGACGGTGCACACGCCCGCCACGAGCATGACCTTAATGTTGCGCTCGGTCTTGACGGCGGTGACGAAGCCCTCCATGGCGTAAGAAAACGACTTTAAGAAGGACGGATGGTCCTTGTTCGATCCGGGAATCATAGACGGCTCCTAGTCGTGGGCATGGTTGGTGATGGGGCCGACGTGGACCAGCTTAGGGTCCTCGCCGCGCTCGAGCGCCAGATCGCGCAGGATGGCGTCCTCGCGGGCCTCCATGACCTCGGCCTCGTCGTCCTCGATGTGGTCATAGCCCAGCAGGTGCAGCATTC
Organism: uncultured bacterium; assembly: GCA_905214435.1. Taxonomy (GTDB): domain Bacteria; phylum Actinomycetota; class Coriobacteriia; order Coriobacteriales; family Coriobacteriaceae; genus Collinsella. Next base: position 23,848 of record CAJMMA010000020.1, on the reverse strand, counting down.
CGTGTACGAGCATCAGACGGCACTCGTCAGCGGGACTATTGCCAAAACCGGGGGCCTGACGGGCAATAACCTGCGGGGCCAAGATAATATCGCCGAGCTCGAGCGTCTCATCGGCGGGAATGTCATCGTCAAAGGCCGAATCGCACTCAAACGAGAGCACATCGGTGGTGCGGTCGATGCCACGCCACTCGTGGTTGAGCTCGTGCATCTCGTCCTCGTCGACATACGAAAGGGAAATCTCGACTTCACGTTCAACGTCCTCGGCGGCAAGCACAACCTCGCAAATGTGCTCCACCTCCTGCGCGTCGAGCAGCGTATCGAGCTCGGCATCGTTGCTGATCAATACACTCAACGGGACTCCTTTCGGTCGCGCGAGCGCTGCTCACGCACGTCATCATAAGCATCGTATGCCTCGACGATACGACCCACCAGGGCATGGCGCACCACATCGGCGCGCTCCAGGTGTGCAAACGCCACATCGTCGACACGGCCCAAAATCTTCTCGACATCCGCCAAGCCACCACGACGACCCACCAGGTCGCGCTGGCTCAGATCACCGGTAATCACGAACTTGGAGTTAAAACCCAGACGCGTCAAGAACATCTTCATCTGCTCGGGCGTCGTGTTTTGCGCCTCGTCGAGTACCACGAAGGCGTCGCTCAGTGTTCGACCGCGCATGTAGGCGAGCGGGGCGATCTCGATCACGCCACGCTCCATGAGCTCATCGGTACGCTCACGGTCCATCATGTCAAACAGGGCGTCGTAGAGCGGACGCATGTAAGGGTCGATCTTTTCCTCGAGCGTGCCGGGCAAAAAGCCCAAATTCTCCCCCGCCTCGACAACGGGCCGCGTAAGGACCAGGCGGCCCACCTCGTGGCGCTTGAGCGCGGCGACGGCGAGCGCCATGGCCAGATAGGTCTTACCGGTACCGGCGGGGCCCAGGCCAAACGTGATGGTATGCGAACGGATGGCGTCAACATAGCGCTTTTGGCCGAGCGTCTTGGGACGAATGACGCGGCCGCGATACGACAGCAGCACGTCATCGCGCAGCGACGAGGCATCATGCTCGCCGTCGCGCAAGACGGCCAGGCAACGCGAGACATCGTCGGCAGAAAGGGTACGGCCGGCCGCCGCCTCGCGAAAAGCATGTTCGAAAAAGCGCGCCACGAGCTCGACCTCGTCCGGGTCGCCGCTCACGGCAATCTGGTCACCGCGCGCAACCACATGGGCGCGAACCAAGCTCTCGAGTGCACGAAGGACGCCGTCGCCGGCGCCCAAAACACGCGAGGGATCAACTCCCTCGGGAACGGTAAGTCTAATCTTCGAGGCTTCCATGGACCTCCCTGCGCGCATGGACCAAGCCGGAATCATCGACTCCGATGATAGCAACATCGAGCAGGCACGGGGCTGTAAGTCCACAGGTATCGTCAAGACGGGCATGATGGAACGAACCGAGCGTCAGGCTGTCACCATACTCGAGCACGGCACGCTCGACAGTGCCCACGCGACGACGAGCATCGGCAATAGCGAGCTCCTGCGCCGTGTCTCGCATACGACGGCTGCGCTCGGCCATAACCTCGGGCGGCACCTGGTCGGGCATGTCGGCAGCAAGGGTACCGGGACGCTTGCTATAGCGGAACACGTGCATACGCGAGAAACCCACACGGCGGCACAGCGCCAGCGACTCCTCGAACTCCTCGTCCGTCTCACCAGGAAAACCGACGATGACGTCGCACGAAAGAGACGCCTGCGGCAGGATGGCGCGAATCATGCGCACCGTGTCCTCAAAGGCCTCGGCACTATAGGGACGACCCATGCGATGCAGCGTCGCCGTACAGCCGGACTGCACGGGCAGGTGCAAAAACGGGGCAATACGCTGCGGATAGCGCGCCATAACCTTAAGCAGGCGCTCAGAGATATCCATGGGTTCGACCGAGGAAATGCGCACATGCGCAATAGTCGTGCGCTCCATGATGGCCTCGAGCAGCTCATCGATTTCGACATGCTCGTCGGTCGCGCTCTTGCCATCGTAGGCACCCAGGTTCACACCGGTCAGCACCACCTCGGGCACGCCGGCCTCCTGGGCCTCGCGAACTTGCTCAAGCACGGACTCGACAGGCACGGAGCGCTCGGGGCCGCGCGCCTTCCACACAATGCAATAGGTGCAGCGATGGTTGCAGCCGTCCTGGATCTTCACGCCCAGGCGAGAGCGACCGAGCGCATCGACCACCTCGCCATCGCTGCAGGCGGGAACGCTATCGGACTCAACGCCCAGCACCTCGCAGACACGTTCGGCGACATCGATCTTGGACGGCTCGGCGATCACGCGATCCGAAAGCTCCAACAGCTCCTCGGGATGCAAATTGACCACGCAACCGGTCACGAGCACATAGGGCTCATTTGGATGGGCCAGCGCATGACGGACGGCCTTACGGGTCTTGGCCTCGGCCTCGCCCGTAACGGCACAGGTGTTAATGACGATCAAATCGGCATCCTGGGGCTCCACAATAGCAAAGCCCAGGCGCATAAGATCGGCAGTGATACGGTCAGACTCAACCCGGTTGACACGGCAGCCGAGGTTGACGACGGAAATATGGGGTGCGAGCACGCGGGCTCCTTAATCGAGGATATCGTCGAGGGCACTCTTAATACGGTCGGTCACCGACTTCTTACCGGAAGCGACGTCATCGCCCATCTCGTCGGCAAAAGCACGGAGCAGCTCGCGTTGCTTATTGGAAAGATTGGTGGGAACGACCACGCGCAGTTGCACGATCAGGCGGCCACGCGAACCGCCACCGCCAATGCGCGGCATGCCGTAATTATTGACGCTCACGGTGTCGCCGTACTGGGCGCCGGCGGGAACCGTCACCTTAACGACCTCGTCGGGCATAATGCCCTCGACCTCGATCTCGCAGCCGAGCGCAGCCTGCGCAATCGAGATATCGCTCACCAGGTACAGGTCGTCACTGTTGCGCTTAAAGCGCTCATGGTCGGCAACGCGCACGTTGACAATCAGGTCACCCGAAGGCTCGCCGCGAAGGCCGGCCTCGCCAAAGCCGCTCACACGCAGCTGGCGACCGGTCGAAACGCCGGCGGGAATATCGATGTCGATCTTTTCGTGCGAAGGCGTGCGGCCCTGACCGTCGCAGGTCTCGCAGGGATGGTCGATAACCGTGCCCTCGCCATGGCAGTCGGGGCAAGGCGAGGAAGACTGAACCTGGCCCAAAAACGATCGCTGAACCGTCGTGACGTAGCCCGTACCGTGGCAGCGACTGCACTGCTTTTCCTGTGCACCCTCGGCCCTACCGGTACCGTTGCAGTCCTCGCAAGGAGCAAGGCGATCATAGCTGATCGTCTTTTTGCAGCCGAGCGCCGCCTCCTCGAGCGTCACCGAAAGCGAGATGGCCATGTCACGTCCGCGACGACGCTCACGACGGCTGCGGGCGCCACCGCCGGCACCGCCGCCAAAGAACGACGAGAACAAGTCGTCCATGCCCATGCCACCAAAGATATCGTTGATATCGACGTAGCCCGAACCACCAGGGCCGTCGGCAGTGCCGTAACGGTCGTAGTTAGCACGCTTCTGCTCATCGGAAAGAACGGAATAGGCCTCGTTGAGCTCCTTGAACTTGGCCTCGGCCTCGGGGTCGTCCGAAACATCCGGATGTACGGTACGGGCCTTCTTTAGAAACGCACGCTTAATCGTCCGCGCGTCGGCATCCCTGTCGACGCCAAGCACCTCGTAGTAATCCCTATTTTCCGACACGACCGAATCCTTCCGACTTTCATTATTGTCACAGTGCGTCCTATACCCAAGCAGGGCCGACCGCAAACAGAGGGTTTGATGTTATTGCATTTGGTACGGCGAAAGCATGGCCCGTTGCGAGCAGCTCGCGAACCAAACCGACACGAGCGCGAACATGAAGCCGTTGGCAAAACCGTTGGCAAACTGCATCGCGCCGCGCTTCCACCACAGCAGGCTGCGATGAAGCACGCCGTCCGAAAGCACCATGAACAGGCCCATGGCAAACGGAATAAAGCACATCACGGCAAAGGCCGAGAACACGCCCGAGATGGCCGAGAGTACCAAAAACGGCGCCACGATGCCCATCAGGTAAAAACCGGTACGAGCTTTGCCTTCCAAGCGCTCGGCCTCAACATGGGCGCGGCCGACCAGATCGCCGCCCGCGGCACCGTTGGTGCCAGCATGACCCATGCCGCCAATGCGGACCTCGTCGCCATCGTGCGTGCCGGCAGGAAACTCAATCGTCTGCTCGGAGGTTACGCGAGTACGACCGCTGCCGCCGCAATCAGGGCAGGGGTCGGCCACGACCTTACCGGAACCGCCGCACTCGGGGCAGACCGACTGGAACGTGCCCGCACCAAACAGGAAGGACAGGTCGACGTCGATATGGCCGCGGCCGCCACAGCTTGGGCAGGTATGGGCATGCTCGGAGGAGACAGAGCCCGAACCGCCGCAGTTGTTACAGGTATCGAAGCGCGTGTAGCGGACGGTCTTGCGGGCACCGCCCTTTGCCTCCTTGGCGTCGAGTTTGATATCGACGACCACGTTGGCGCCGTTCTCGGGATTGTAGGCAGCCTGCCCGCGACGCGGCTGGCCCCAGGCTCCACCAAAGGGAAAACCGCCCTCAAAGGGATTGCCATAGCCCGCGCTGCCGGCGTAGCCGCCGCCATAGGGCGAAGCCGTAGGAGCGCCGGCGAAGGGGTTGCCCGAACGCATGGCGTCGTAGCGCGAACGCTTCTGCTCGTCCGAAAGCACGGCGTAGGCCTCGGAAACCTCTTTAAACTTTTCCTCGGCATCCGGCTCTTTGTTGACGTCCGGATGGAGCTTGCGGGCCTTTTGCTGGAAGGCCTTTTGAATATCACGCGAGGTGGCGTCCTTGGAGACACCCAGAATCTCGTAGTAATCTTTTTCGTTCATCGTCGCCATGCGCGGCAACCTCCTGCTCAAAGCAGCGTATATATTGCGGTAATTCTACCCGAGCGGTCTATGCTAGACCCCAAAACAGCTCGAACAGAACATTTCCATCGAGCCAACCTAGGTGTGTCGGCGCTAAACGGGCGCGGCCTGCGACGACATCTGCCGAAGTGAAGGATCCCTCATGGGCCCCGAGCGCCTCGGGCACCCACGTGGCAAGTCCCAATTCGAGCGCGTGATCGCAGGCAGCTGCCAACTCGCCCGTTGGGATGACGAAAGCTGCACGAACCAACAGGTCGGACGCGACACCGCGCGTCATGCGACAAGCGAGCATCAGGTCTTCAGCCGCAGCCTCGCGCTGCGACAGATATTCGGTCTCGAACGCCATCGCGTCATCGTCACGTTGCACCAGACGCACGCGGTACGCATCGCCTCGAGAAGACACGCCGGGGAACAAACCTGCGAGACGGTCGAAATCCTCGGCGTCGAGCATGCCCGCGGCAGAACGACCCAGGCCCAGATAGCCCCGTCCGGTCCAGTAGGCAATGTTATGGGCGCACTCATGGCCGTCGAGCGCGTAGCTCGCCACCTCATACGGGTGATAGCCGGCGGCACCCAGGAGCTCGCGTGCCAAGTCCATGCACGAAGCCTGAAAATCCTCGTCGGGCTCGAGCGACTCGTCGCGGCGCGCCATGCGATAAAGGGGCGTCCCCTCCTCAAGCGTGAGCGGGTAGACCGACACATGATGCGGGGCCGCCACCAGCACGCCATCGAGCGTGCGCTTCCAACTCGCTGCGGTCTGCCCGGGAAGTCCGCACATAAGGTCGCACGACACATCAAGCCCAGCGTTCTTGACCGTCGCGATGGCGGCGAGCGCCCGATCGGCATCGTGAATACGGCCGATGGCAGTAAGTTCGGCGTTATCGAGGGTTTGCACGCCCAGAGAGATGCGCGTGACACCCGCCTCGGCAAGCGCGGTGGCGAGCTCAGCGGTCAGGGACTCAGGATTGGCTTCGCAAGTAAATTCAACGGGTTTGCACCACATGGAGATACGCCGGGCAAGTTCCACCAAGCGCTCCCCTGCCAGCGATGGCGTGCCGCCGCCAGTATAGACCGTGCGGACCTGCGCAAGCGCCCCGGCGTCGCCAAAGGAATCGAGGCGCGCATACAACTGCTCAAAATAGGAATCAAGCGCGGCATCCAAATCACACGCAGCAAAGCTGCGCGAGTCAAAGTCGCAGTACCGGCACTTTTGAGCGCAAAACGGCACGTGCACGTACAGCGCGGTAACGGCCACCGTTAGGCCTCCAGCGGATGAGCAGGCACCGACTCGCCGGCGGCAAGCGCGGCCTCGCAGGCCACCACGTCGCGCTCGATATCATCGACCAGCGCCATAAACTCCTCGTACGTAGAGCAACGCACCACCTGAGCGCGCCAGGCGGCGGCATGGGGCATGCCCTTTAAGTACCAGCTTGCGTACGTGCGAGCACGCGACATGAGCGGCAGAAGCTCGTGCGTCAACGTCAGGTGCTCGCGCAGAGCCTCCAGGCGCTCGACCGAGGAGCGAGAAGGAACCGGCGTGCCATCGAGTGCAAGGGCTCGGGCATCGCCGAACACCCACGGATTGCCGTAGATGCCGCGCGCGATAAACACCGCGCTGGCACCCGAGCCGTGCAGATGCTCAGCAGCGTCCTCGGCCGAGAACACATCGCCCGAACCAATCACGGGAATCTCGACAGCGTCGGCAACCTCATCGACGACCGACCAATCGGCCTGGCCCGTGTAGAGCTGCGTGGCGCAACGACCATGCACGGCGACTGCGGCAGCCCCTGCACTCTCAAGCATCTGGGCAAATGTCGCGGCATTGCGGTCCTCGGCATAAAAGCCCTTGCGAATCTTGACGGTCACGGGCACGTGCGCCGCGCCAACCGTGGCCTCGACGATCTTCTCCGCCAGGTCGGGCGTGCGCATGAGCGCCGAACCCTCGCCCTTGGTGACAACCTTGCGGGCGGGGCATGCCATATTGATATCGATGAGCGACAGGCGATCGCCAACGCGCTCCTCGACGGCGACGACGGCGCTCGCAAACTGCTCGGGCTTGGAGCCAAAGAGCTGCACGCAAATCTGCTGCTCCTCGTCGGCCGGTAGCACCAGGCGCCAGGTCTTGTTGCTGGCATAGGCAAGGCCCGCCACGCTCACCATCTCGCTGTAGGCAAGGTTGGCACCGCGGCGGCGGCACATGATGCGGTAGGCAGGGTCGGTCACGCCCGCCATGGGAGCCATAAGGAACGGCTGCTCGGCATAGGCGCCCAGCAGCCGCTTGCTGTATTCAGAAAGCGCCATAGACCTACTCGTCCACCTTGAGGATCGCCATAAAGGCCTCCTGCGGGACCTCGACCGATCCGATGGCCTTCATGCGCTTCTTGCCCTCTTTCTGCTTCTCGAGCAGCTTGCGCTTACGCGAGATATCGCCGCCGTAGCACTTAGCAAGAACGTCCTTGCGACGCGCCTTGACGGTGGCACGGGCGATGATCTTGTTGCCGATAGCACCCTGGATGGGCACCTCGAACAGCTGACGCGGGATGATCTCCTTGAGCTTGTCGCACAGGCCACGGGCCAGGCCATATGCCTTGTCCTTATGGACGATAAACGAAAGCGCGTCCACCTCGTCGCCCGAAAGCAGGATGTCGAGCTTGACGAGCTCAGAGGGGCGATATTCGTTGAACTCATAGTCGAGCGAGGCATAGCCCTTGGTGCGGCTCTTGAGCTGATCGAAGAAGTCCAAGATGAGCTCGGCGAGCGGCATATCGAAGCGCATCTCGACCGATTTGCTCGTGAGATGGATCATGTCGGTTGTAATGCCACGGTGCTCGATAGCGAGCTGCATGACGGCACCCGTATACTCGGGCGGGCAGATGATCTTAGCCTTGAGGTAGGGTTCCTCGATACGCTCGATGCGCGTGGCCTCGGGAAGATCCTGCGGGCTACGGACATCAATCATCTCTCCGTCAGTCTTGTAGACGTGATAGTCAACCGAGGGGCTCGTGGCAATGAGGTCCAGATTGAACTCGCGCTCCAGGCGTTCCTTGACGACTTCCATGTGCAGCAGGCCCAGGAAGCCCACACGGAAGCCAAAGCCGAGCGCCACCGAGGTCTCGGGCTCCCACACCAACGACGGGTCGTTGACGTGCAGCTTATCGAGCGCGTCACGCAGGTTCTCATAGTCCTTGTTATCGATCGGGAACAGGCCCGTATAGACCATGGGCTTAGCCTCGCGGTAGCCGGGAAGCGGCTCGGGGCAGGGATTCGACGCCCACGTGAGGGTATCGCCCACGCGCACGGCCTCGGGGTCCTTCAGGCCCGTGACCACGTAGCCCACCTCGCCGACCGTCAGCGCATCGACCGGAGTCTCGGCGGGACGCTTGACGCCCACGCCATCGACCAAAAAGTCGCCCTTTGCCTGCATCATGCGCAGGGTATCGCCCTTTTTGATGGAACCGTCAAAGATGCGCACCGTGGCGACGACGCCGCGATACTCGTCGAAATACGAATCCAGGATGAGTGCCTTGAGCGGCGCGTTCGCATCGCCCTTGGGCGGCGAGATCAAAAAGACAATGGACTCCAGCAGATCGTGGATACCCTCGCCGGTCTTGCCCGAGACACACACGGCATCGTCGGCAGGGATCGCGAGGTCATCCTCGATCTCGGTCTTGACCTCGTCGGGGTGCGCCGAGGGAAGGTCAATCTTGTTGATGGCCGGAACAATGTCCAAGTTGGCGTTCATGGCGAGCGTCGCGTTGGAGACGGTCTGCGCTTCGACGCCCTGCGTAGCGTCGACGACGAGTACCGCACCCTCGCAAGCAGCCAGCGAACGCGAGACCTCGTAGGTGAAGTCCACGTGGCCCGGCGTATCGATCAGATTGAACTGATACGTCTCACCATCGTCGGCGTCATAGGAAACGCGGACGGCATTGGACTTGATCGTAATGCCGCGCTCGCGCTCGATATCCATGGTGTCGAGCAGCTGCGACTCCATGTCGCGCTCGTCGACGGTATGGGTGAGCTCGAGGATGCGGTCGCTGATCGTGGACTTGCCATGGTCAATGTGCGCAACGATCGAGAAGTTGCGGATGTGGGAAATGTCAATTGAAGTATTCATGCGGACTATCTTACCCGAGCGGTACAAAAAATGGAGCCTGTTCCATAAAACAGGCTCCATTTATGCGCGTAATCTGTGTGGTGTGAAATTTACAACTTAGGCGTTGATGCTGTTCACGAGCTTGGCAAGACCGGACTTGCGGTTGGAAGCCTGGTTCTTGTGGATAACATGCTTGGCGGCAGCCATGTCGAGACGCTTGGTGACGGTCTTGAGGGCAGCCTGGGCCTTCTCGGCGTCGCCCTCGGCGACGGCGGACTGGACGTGCTTGGTCAGCGTCTTGAGCTCGGACTTGACAGCCTTGTTACGCATGCGAGCTGCCTCATTGGTGCGGATACGCTTCTTCTGAGACTTGATGTTTGCCACTTCTGGAGTTCCTTTCGAGTTCCTTGCAAAAAATGTATGACACCTCTGAGACACGGTGAGGTCATGCAAGCGCCTACTATAGCACGCTCCCCCTCAAAGGGATAGAACGAATTTGTCAAATAGGCAGGTATCATCACGATTTTCTCAAGATGTTCGTAATCCAGAGCAAAAGCGCAGTCTGAGAATCGGCCGAACCCTTAAGCGCGAGCTCCACATCGACCGCGCCCTCGAGCGCCGCGACCAGCTCTGCCATCGAATAGCGGCGTGCCCAGGTCAGGTGATTTTTGACCTGCCAGGACTGGAGCTTGAGCGTTGCGGCAAGCTCGCGGCCCTGCCCACGAGAGTCAAGCGCCTTGGCGACGATCAGCTCACGGATGCGGCCGCACAGCAATGTGTAGGTCCACACGTAACTCTTGACGGGCAGTAAATTGAAGAGCTCAAGCGAGCGGCGTATATCACGAGCCGATACCGCGTTGAGAAAATCCCAGGGCTGGACCTCGGCCGTGCGGACGATCCAGCGTTCCACATCGGCAAGCTCAATCTGAGGGGCCTCGACCATCTGGGCAAGCTTGGCCAAGTCGTTATCGAGCATGCGGGTGTTCTCGCCCGAGCGCGAGACAAGCTCCTCGGCGGCCGCCGCCGAGATGGACTTGCCGTGTTGCGTCGCCATCTGCTGCACGCGGCGTGGGAGCTCCCAGCGCTTGATGCCCGAGCAATCGATGACGGCCTTCTTGTCAATCTTGGCGATCGCCTTGTACAGGCGCGTATTCTTGGCGAGCGAATCGGCGATAATAAGGCAGACCGTTGTGGGACTTGGACTCGCCAGATACTCGACGAGCGGCTCGGAAACCGCCTTGGCAAGCTTGGAGCAGCCGTCAAGGATTACCAGGCGAAACTCGCTGCCCATGGGAAAGGTATTGAGCGAGCCAATGATCGACTCGATATCGGGGTCTTTGGTCATGTCGCGTTCATCGAGGTTGAACTCAACCATACCCGACTTTTCCAAGCGAGCTTTCATACGCGAGACGGCGTGGTCGCGCTTGACCCCATCGGTACCAACGATCAGATATGCCGGCAGCAGACCGGTTTCGGGCATTGCGCTCCCCTCTCGCAGACTCTCGAATTCGTACTGTGCCATTTTAGCCCAGGGGCCAGCCGCGCGCCAACGATGTCATCACGGTCGCTGGCATCTCATCGCAAAGCCATTCGCAGTCGGCGCGACGGTAATGTCGCCGTGTTCGATGGTGCACGCGAACACACCACCCGCTTCCTTCACGGCATCGACGCAGGCATCGGACGGATGGCCGTATCGATTCCCCTCGCCCGCGCTCGCAAGGGAAAGCTCGGGCTTCAGGACGTCCAGCAACTCACCATCGACTGAAACCTTGGAGCCGTGATGCCCAAGTTTAAGGACATCGATATCCCCCACCTCCTGCACGAATTCCCGTTCTTGGTCGAGCTCGGCATCACCGGTGAGGAGCATGCGCAGGCCCTTGCCTTCCTGAACATAAGAGAGCAGCAGGACAAGGGAGTCCTCATTTCCCTCGCCATCCACGGACTCGAATGGCCACATCACGTGGGCGCAAAATGAGCCGATGTCGACCGTATCCCCACGGCGCACCTGCCGATACTCCACGCCAGGTCGGTTCAATACCTCGGCAGGAGCATCCTCCAGCGCATCCGCCGCCACGGCAATCGTTCCGACCGAAAACTGTTCGAGCACGGCAGGCAGACCACCCCAGTGGTCCTCATCCCAATGCGTCACAAAGACGGCATCGATATGGTGCACGTTATTGCGGACCAACGCCGCCACCACGCGCTCGTCGAGTCCGCAATCGACGAGTGCTACTGCGCCGCCCTGGCGGATAAGAATCGCATCGGCCTGGCCCACATCGAGCACCGTCACCGAAGGCGGAGCGAATCGATCCCAGTAGACGTACGGAATCGCAGCCAAGAGCACAAGGCATGCAAGCCCCACCGCCATAGGACGCGCACGGGTACGCGGCCACCGGACAAGCAGAACCGCCAGCAAACACGGCACTAGGTAAATCCACATGCTATCGGGCGGCACGCTCACGGATGCACCCGGCACGGCGGCAAACAGCTGCTCGAAGAACAGCGCGCAACGGGCGGCAATCATGGGCACAACGAGCGCCCAAGTCCGCAACGGTCCCACGAGCGAAAAGGGAACCAGCACGATGGACACAGCAAGCAGTACGCTCACCACCGGACCGATGACCGCATTTGCCAGCGGAGCAATGAGCGAGAACGTACCGAAGGCAGGAATGGTAATGGGAAATGTCGCCAACTGCGAGCACAGCGTGACGGAAAGCATGCTGGCAACGCCCGATGGCACGCCCAGCTCACCCAAAGCGAAGGTCGCATAGGGGCAAAAGCACAGAATGGCTAAGACGCTGGCACATGAAAGCTGAAAGCCCATCTCGAACAGCACCGTCGGCCGCAGTAGCACAAAGATGGACATGGTAACAAAGAGTGCCGATGCGCCGTGCCGGCGACGCCCCGCGCCGTTTACGACAAGCGTCGCGAACACCATGCAGCACGCGCGCACGGCAGAGGGAGACGCGCCCGTAAAGGTAGCGTAGCCCACAAGCGTTATCGCCAGTATCGCCCGCTGAAGACCACGTGAGCACCGAGTCTTTTGCAATAAACCCTCGATTAAAAACCCCACGATAGCCAAATGGCTGCCCGAGACGGCGATAAGATGCGCCGTTCCCGTCACCGAAAACCAGTCGCCCGCCGGCTGGGCGCGCAGCTCGGCCGAACGACCGCAGACGACACCGGCTATGAGCGCACGCGCCGGGTCGGTCGCAGGCGCGATGGACGCAAGCAGCCCATTTCGCAGCCGATGCAGCGGCCTCGGAGAACCCTCATCGACCGACACAATCCGAACGGCTTTAACCTTGCGCACCTCGCCTCGAAGCACGCGCGATCGTCCATACGCATCGTTCTCAAAACGTGACACGCGACCGATAACACGCACGTGCGCCCCGACCTTGAACTCACGGTCACACGATAGGCGAACCGTTGCCAAGTTCTTACCGTCCGAGCGTGCCTCGCAGGTATAGGAATACACGTCGTCATTTATGGATGGGTCACCCTGCACGACAAACTCGAGACTGCTTGCCGCTCGACCGTCGAGCGTCTTCGAGGCGTTGAGCGCACCCACGGCCCACCACGCCGAAACGACCGCACCCGCTATGAGACCGACGGACGCGGCATACAGCCACCGCTTCAAAGGGGCAAGCCTCGCACAAGAGTGAGCCAGCACAACGAAAACCGCTGCCGCAACGGGAATGGCCCATAGCGGCCCGACCGCCGTCGCCCGCTCCCTCAGCAGCGCATCAGCGGCCATGCTGAGCACCAAGGCGCAGCTCACGCACATGCCGGCACACAGGGCCATCGTCCACGGAATCAGGGGCCGCGGAGGCATCACGTGCTCTCGCTCGGTCGCACTCATACGCAGATGCAATCTTTGATTTTGGCAAGCTTCTTCTCGCCGATTCCCGACACACGCATCAGATCGTCAACCGAGGCAAAAGCACCGTTCTTTGTCCGCTCATCGATAATCGACTGGGCCATGGAGGGACCGATGCCCGAGAGCGTCTGTAGCTCTTCTGCGCTTGCCGTATTGATGTTTACTAGGCCTGTTGCGCCACTCACGCCCGATGATGCGGAAGCCCCACCATCAACACCGGCTTCCGCAATGGACGCCTGCTGCCCCCCTATCGTTGGAACGTGAATCTTCTGTCCATCGACGACCTTAGATGCCCGATTGAGCCCCGTAACGTCTGCCTCAGGCGCCAGCCCGCCGGCGGCATCAATCGCCTGAGCCACCCGCGCGCCGTCCTTGAGACGATATACGCCGGGCGACACAACGGCGCCATCGACATCGACATAGACCTCTGCCGCGGCAGAAGCCTTAGTCGAAGAACCTTCGGATGTCTTTCCGCTCGAGGTATCACCGGATCCCGGCTCCACCAACGAGCCCGAACCGTCAGTGCGCTCAAACGACACGCCACCGGCACCGCCGCCAAGGTTCGCCATCGCCAGTCCACTCGCCATCGCAATGACGACCAGTATCGCCATCACCACTGCCTTATGACCGAACAGCTTGTCCGCCAAGCGGTCCATCCGTTTGACTCGTTCGTGTTGTTCGCGCTGCGCCATAGCAAAACCTCCCAACACCATCGTGTCAGGAAAGGAGCTCCGCAACAGCCACGCTCCAAAACCGGTTTTAGCGGTCAAACCAAAAACCAACCAAAACCTTGCACAAATCTGTCCATTTATTCAGGCACACGTCAGCAAATGGACACTTAGCCGCAAAATGCCCAGATAGCAAAAGACCGACGATGCAGGCGCATCGTCGGTCTATGCACAAATTTACTCGTGATCTTGGTAAATCTCACGCGGAGCAAGCTCCGAATGTTTGCGTTTTAAGGTCTTAGGGGCCTTATACGTGTTGCTCTCGAAGTCGATGTACTCGGTCTGCTTGAGCAGGCGCTCGATCATCTCCTCATGATCGAACAACTCCCAGGCCTCATGCACGGCATCGAGTTTGGCATGCGTCTCGGGACGGCGCGGCATAAATAGCGTGCAGCAGTCGGGAGCGGCCTCAGTCGAGATATCGAACGTACCGATCTCCTCGGCGCGCGCGATGATCTCCTGCTTGTCCGAACCGATGAGAGGGCGGAACACGGGGATCTTCACGGCCTCGTTGACGGCCATGATGTTCTCAAGCGTTTGGGAGGCAACCTGCCCAAGCGATTCGCCGGTCACGATGGCCTTGGCGCCCTCGATGTGTGCAATGCGCTCGGCAACCGAATACATAATGCGGCGATACATGATCACGCGCAGATTGCTGGGGCAGGTGACCGAAATCTCACGCTGGCAGTCGCCAAACGGCACCACGTACAGGCGGCCGATCTGGACACCCGGCTCAAGCGCACGGATGATGTCCTGCACCAAATACTCGCTCGTATCGGGCGTCTGCGGACGACCAGAGAAATGTACCGGCACGCACACCGCGCCGCGACGCGCGAGCATCCAGGTCGCCACCGGAGAATCGATACCCGACGACAGCAGCGTCACGACCTTGCCGGCAGAACCCACCGGCAGACCGCCCACGCCGCGCTCGGAGCGCGCGTAAACATAAACGCTGCCCTGGACCACCAGTACGTGCACCATCGCATCGGGGTCGTGCATTTGAACCTTTTTATCGGGGAAGGCCTCACACAACACCTCGCCCACCTGACGATTGATGTCAATCGAGGTGAGCTCATAGTCGGTATTGGAGCGCTTGGCGTGCACCTTAAACGAATCGAAGGAACCAAACTCGCGCAGCGCCTTCACGGCGGCGGCACAGTACTCCTGAGGGTCGCGATTGGTGTGATACGCCAAAGACACGCGAGCAACGCCGGGAACGGTGCGAATGACACGCGCCGCCTCGTCGGCCTGATGCTCGTTAAAGGTCACGAGGATATAACCGGAAATTCGAGACACGGCATTCACGGAAAAGGCGGCCAAGGCCGCCTTGATGTTATCCATGAGGATATGCTCAAAATGTGCGCGGTTCTTACCCTTCAGTCCAACCTCGTGATAGTGGACCAGGCAGACGCGAGCCGCCATTTAGGCTTCAGCAACCTTGTGGCCGAGCGCCTTCTCGTAACGGGCCTCGTCGTAAGAGATGTCGCCGTCGACAATCTCATCCATAGCCATCGAGATGGTATCGGCACCGGAAAGCCCGATGGTGATGTCATCGACATCCTGGACGGCAAGCACGCGGTTGTGCTGGCCACGCAGCATGCTATTGATGTCGCAGGCGCGCTTGGAGGCAAGCGAAGCGAGCAGGAAGCGGTTGTGATCGGTCTTCTCCAGAAGATCGTCAATGCAAGGCTTTACAACGGACACGGACCTCAGATCCTTTCATGCATATCGAGAACGCGAACGAGCTCGTCGGTCGCGCGGTCGAGATCGTCATTCACCACGACATCGTCGTAGCGGTCGGCAAGGGCAAGCTCATCGGCGGCGTTTGCCATACGCAGCTCAATCGTCTCGGGCGTCTCGGTACCGCGACCGACTAGACGCTCGCGGAGTACCTCAAGCGAAGGCGGCTTGATAAAGATCAGCACGGCCTCGGGGAAACGCTCCTTCACCTGCAGGGCGCCCTGGACATCGATCTCCAAAATCAGAGATGCGCCAGAGGCGAGCTTGGATGTGACCTCGCTCACCAACGTGCCGTAGCAGTTACCGTGGACCTCGGCCCACTCAACAAACTCACCGTTTGCCACGCGGCGGTCGAACTCCTCGCGCGTCAGAAAAAAGTAGTTGACGCCGTCGACCTCACCTTTGCGTGGTGCTCGCGTGGTAGCCGAAACCGTCAGGCCCAGGTTCGAGCGGCGCTCGCGCACACGAGTGACGAGCGTACCCTTGCCTGCGCCTGACGGTCCAGAAATCACAAAGAGCTTGGAATCCTGAGCGCTCACTTATTTGGTCAGCTGCTCGAGGAGCTGCTCGCGCTGACGGACGCCGAGGCCCTGGACGCGACGGGTAGCGGAGATACCGAGCTCCTCCATGATCTTGGCGGCCTTGGCCTTGCCATAACCAGGGAGAGACTCGATGAGGGTGGAAACCTTCATGCGGGAAGCGATGGGGTCATCGGAGTTGAGCACAGACTCGAGGGACTTCTCGCCCTTCTTGATCTGCTCGCGAAGCTCAGCGCGGGCGTGACGTGCGGCAGCAGCCTTCTCAAGAGCCTGCTTGCGCTGCTCATCGGTAAGCTGAGGGAGTGCCATTCGTACCTCCAAATAGTTGGGTTATATCTGATTCAATAATTGGCATTTTAGCACGTAGAACGTACAAAATGCCCAATAGCGGCTCCATAGGTTAGACGATACCCGCAAAAAGTGCAATATACTGCGCCCAAAGTTAAGCCCCTGACCTGCGATTCCACACAAAGGATGGGAAAGTTTACGCAGGCACAGGGGCTATTTTGTGCTAATGAGACCCAAAAGTGGTGACTTAGGGGAATCTTTTACGCGACGTTTTCGACCAGCTCGGCGACGATGGCGTCAAAGGCAGCAACCGGATCGTCGGCACCGGTGATGGGACGTCCCACAACAATGTGGCTTGCACCACGCTCGATAGCCTGGGAAGGCGTCGCCACGCGAGACTGGTCACCAAGAGCGGCACCCACCGGACGCACGCCCGGGGTCACGATCAGCGCGTCGGGACCGAGCAGCTCACGCATGTCATGAGCCTCCATCGGCGAGCACACGATGCCGTCGATGCCGTTGGTCTGGGCAAGCTTTGCCAGACGGGCGGCTTCCTCGGCAACGGGCGACTCGACGCCGATCTCGGCCAGCGCATCCTGGTTCATACTCGTGAGCACGGTAATGGCGACGAGCTTGGCGCGGTCCTCGCGCGCCTCCTCGGCACCCTCACGGCACGCGGCGAGCATGGCGCCCGAACCCAAACCGTGGACCGAGAGCAGGTCGGCACCGGCAAGCGAGGCCGAACGGGCGGCACCGCGCACCTGATGCGGAATGTCATGGAACTTGAGGTCGAGGAAGACCTTAAAGCCCAGGTCCTTGAACGTCTTGACGATCTCGGGGCCCTCAGCGTAATAGAGCGTCATGCCGACCTTGAGCCAAGCGGCATGACCAGAAAGCTCGTGGGCGAGCTCGAGCGCACGCTCACGGTCGCAGTCGAGGGCGACGATAACGCGGTCGCGGGCATCGGTCTCTAGCATTCGAAAGCACCTACCAGCTCGTTGATGTCCTTCACGCCCTGGGACTCCGCCCAGGCCTCGAGCTCGTGCGCGATCTTGAGCGAGGCGCACGGATCGACGAAGTTGGCCATGCCGACCGACACGCAGGTGGCGCCGGCCAGGATAAACTCGGCCGCATCCTCGCCCGTCATGACGCCGCCGACACCGTTGATGGGGATATCGACGGCCTGAGCGACCTCCCAGACCATGCGAACGGCGATGTGGTGGCACAGTGGACCCGAAAGGCCGCCCTTGGGTTTGGCAACGCGGGACTTGCGGGTGTGCACGTCAATGGCCATGCCCTGGATGGAATTGATGACCGAAAGGCCGTCGGCGCCTGCGGCCTCGAGGGCTTTGGCGATCTCGGCGACGTTGACCGGAGCCATCTTGACGAACAGCGGCTTATCGGTCACCTTACGGCAAGCAGCCATAACGGAAGAGGCGCCCTCGGGCGTGGAGCCCATGGCGGCACCGCCGGCGGCGATATTAGGGCAGCTCACGTTGATCTCGTAGCCGGCAGCCCAGGGGCACAGCTCGACATACATCTCGAGTGCGCGGACAAACTCGTCAACGGAGTGACCGGCAACCTGACAGATGACCTGGCAGCCGTCCTTGGACAGCTGTTCGAGCCACGGACCGGACTCGCGGGCAAAGGCGGCCACGCCGGGGTTCTGAAGACCCACGGAGTTGATCATACCGCCGGGAATTTCGGCCATGCGGGGCGCGGGATTGCCGGGCCAGGGCTCGGCAGCGCAACCCTTGGTGGTGATGGCGCCCAGCTGGGAAACATCAAAGAAGTTCTGGAACTGCCAACCGTAGCCAAAGGTACCGGCTGCGGTGTTAATGGGGTTCTGCATCTTGACGCCGCCGAAATCGACGGCCATGTTCACGGTACCCACTAGAAGACCACCACCTTGGAAGCATCGAACACGGGGCCGCACATACAAGCACCCTTCATACCGTCGACCGTCTCGACATTGCAGGTGTTGCAGGCGCCAAAGCCGCAGCTCATCATGCGCTCGAGCGACACCTCGCAGTACACACCGGCCTCGGCGGCAGCGGCGGCGACCTTCTTCATCATGACGGCGGGGCCGCAGCTGGCGACGTAGTCGTAGCCGCCCTCTCCAAGCAGCTCGGCTGCCGGATCGGTGCAAAAACCGTGCGTGCCGAGCGAACCGTCGTCGGTGCACACGTTAACCGTGGCGCCCAGCGCGCGGAACTCATCGACACCAACGGCCTTGGAAGCGGTGCCAAAGCCCAGGCAAACGTCGACATCCACGCCCTGCTCGGCAAGCTTGTCGGCAAGGCACAGCACGGGCGGAACGCCGATGCCACCGGCGACGAGCAGTGCCTTCCTGGTGCCCTCGGGTACCATCCAGCCACGGCCACCGGGGCCCAACAGGTTAGAGGTGGAGCCAGGGCCCATCTGGGACAAACGACGGGTATCGTCGCCCACGACGGCGTACCACAGCTCGACGGTGCCGGCCTCGGCGTCGGCGCGATAGAAGCTCAGGGGCACGCGAAGCAGCGAGGAGGCATCGCCGGGCACGGCAATGTTCACAAACTGACCGGGCTTGAGCACACTTGCAAGCTTGGGGGCCGAGATGACGAGCGAGAAGATGCCGTCGGCGATCTCCCAGTTCGAGACGACCTCGAAGTCGTGCATGCGTGCAGTGGAAGGTGTGGGCATAGACGCTCCAATCCCCCATGCGGTTGCATGGTCTAAACGAACAGAAAGCGCGGCACCGCAAGGGCGCCGCGCACAAAAGCGATAAGGCTATGCTAGCAGATGCAGCCGTCGGCGAGCGTCTGCTTGCCACCGACAAATACATCGGTGGCACGACCGGTGAGCGTGCGGCCGGCAAAACCGGAGTTCTCGGCGCGCGACTCGTAACCGTCCTCGCCAACCGTCCAGGTTGCGGAGGGGTCAAACACGGTCAGGTCGGCGACAGAGTCCGCCTTGACCTGAACCTGATCGAGGCCCAGAATCTCACGCGGCTTGATGGCCATGAGCTCGACCATGCGGCTCACGCTCATCTTGCCCGTATTGACCAGCTCAGTGAGCACGAGCGACAGCGAAGTCTCGAGGCCAATCATTCCAAAGGGCGCGAGCTCGAACTCGCGGGCCTTCTCCCACGGGGTGTGGGGAGCGTGGTCGGTAACGATAGCGTCGACGGTACCGTCGATGACACCCTGACGGATGGCCTCGGCATCCTCGTCGGTGCGCAGCGGCGGATTGACCTTGAGCGAGGTGTTGTAGGTCTCGTCCAGGTCGTTCTCGGTCAGGAACATGTGGTGCGGGGTGGCCTCGCAGGTCACCTGGACACCGGCAGCCTTACCGGCACGCACGAGCTCCAGGCCATGAGCGGTGGAGATGTGCTGGATGTGCAGCTTGGCACCGGTCAGCTTGGCAATCTCGATGTCGCGGGCAATCTGAAGCTCCTCGCCGGCGGCCGGCCAACCCTCGAGGGCCAGACGGGTCGAGACCTTGCCCTCGTTGATCTGGCCGTGGCCGACCAGATCCTCGTCCTGGCAGTGGCTCATAAAGACCTTGCCGAACATCTTGCCGTAGTCCATGCAGCGACGGAGCATGCCCGCGCCCTGCACGCCACGACCGTCGTCAGTGAAGGCGACGGCGCCGTGGGCGACCATATCGCCCATCTCGGACATGGCCTCGCCCTTAAGACCGCGGGTCATGGCGCCCGACGGATAGACGCGGCAGTGACCGACCTCGGCAGCGCGGGACTTGACGAACTCCACGACGGTGCCGTTATCGGTGACGGGATCGGTGTTGGGCATGGCGCACACGCCGGTAAAGCCGCCCTTGGCAGCTGCACGGGTGCCGCTCTCGATGTCCTCTTTGACCTCGTAGCCGGGCTCGCGAAGGTGAACGTGCATATCCACCAGGCCGGGGACGAGGTACTTGCCGGAAAGGTCGCGGACCTCGGCTCCCTCGACGGCGAGATTCTCGCCGACCTCGGCGATCTTGTCGCCGTCAATCAGGACGTCAACGACACCGTCAAGCTCGACGGACGGGTCGACGACGTGGGCATTCTTAAGAAGCAAGGCCATTATCGGCACCTCCAAGCAGCAGATACAGGATAGCCATACGCACGCAGATGCCGGCGTAGACCTGCTCCAGGATGACGGAGCGTTGCGGGTGGTCGGCCATATAGGAGTCGAACTCGACGCCGCGGTTGATGGGGCCCGGGTGGCAGATGATCGCATCGGGCTTCATGAGCTTCTCGCGGTCCTTGGTCAGGCCGAAGAGCTTGTGATACTCGCGAATCGTGGGGAACGGAGCGCCCTCAAGGCGCTCCTGCTGCACGCGCAGCATGTAGACGACGTCCAGCTCGGGCAGGACGGAATCGAGGTCGCTCGTCACGTGGTCGCAACCCAGAACCTCGGGCGCCGGCGGCAGCAGCGTGCCGGGGGCGACAGCGTAGGTCTCGCAGCCCATGATCTTAAGGGCGGGGATCAGCGAGCCGCAGACACGGGAGTGCGCGATATCGCCGACGACAGCGACCTTCAGACCGTGGAAGTCACCCTTGTGCTCCCAGATGGTGTACAGGTCGAGCAGGGCCTGCGTAGGATGGTTGTGCTTGCCGTCGCCGGCGCAGATAACGCTCGCGGGCGAGTTCTGCGTGACGATGTAGGGAGCACCGGCGTGCTTATCGCGAACGACGATGCAATCAATCTTGTAGGCGTTGAGGGTCTCGACGGTGTCGACGAGGCTCTCGCCCTTGACCGTGGAAGTCGAGGAGCCGCCAAAGTTGAGGCTGTCGGCCGAAAGGCGCTTCTCGGCGAGCTCGAAGGAGCTGCGGGTGCGCGTCGAGGGCTCGTTGAACATGTTGACGATGGTCTTGCCCTTGAGCGTGGGGACCTTCTTGATCGCACGCTCGTTGACCTCGGAGAACGCCTTGGCGGTCTCGAGGATGAGCTTGATGTCCTCTTCGGAGTACTCGGTAATGTCGATCAGGTGCTTATGGTTGAACGCCACGGTACTACTCACCTCCCAGCGGCGCGGAGCCCACATGGGAACCCGGCGCGACGTCGTTAATCTCGACAGCGGTGCGGCCGTCTACTTCCTTCATATATAGGTGCACGTTCTCCTCATGCGACGAGGGAACGTTCTTGCCGACAAAGTCCGGCGAGATGGGGAGCTCACGGTGACCGCGGTCAACGAGAACTGCCAGCTCGATGCGGCTCGGACGGCCCAGGTCCATGACGGCATCCAGAGCGGCGCGGATAGTACGGCCCGTATACAGGATGTCGTCCACCAGCACAACGCGCTTGCCGTCGACGCTGAAGGGAATGTTGGTAGCGTGGATCGCGGGAGCGAAATTGGTCGCATAGTCATCGCGGTAGAAGCTGATGTCGAGGCTGCCGAGCGGAACGTCGACGCCCTCGATCTCCTTGATCTCCTCGGCGAGCTTCTTTGCCAGAAGGTCGCCGCGCGTGACGATACCGACCAGAGCGAGGTCTTCACAGCCCTCGTTGCGCTCGAGGATCTCGTGCGCGATGCGGGTCATCGCTCGGTTGACGGCGGTCTCGTCCATGATGACCGCCTTGGGGGAAGTCGTGCCCATCGATCTCCTTCCTCACATGTCTTGACTGCTGACACAGTCAAAAAAATAGATGCCCGACCGCTTAAAGCGGACCAGACACCCACAGGAAGGGCTGCTCTTTGGCAGCAATGTAATTCCATGTGGGTATCTCGTACCCCTTTAATGGTCAAGGGATAGTGTAGCCAACCTCGAGCTTAATTGCGAGCATAAATACAGAGCAATCCGTAAACGGGCGCAGGCGCTCCATAAACCTATATATATTTGTGGGACGAGCTTGAAAACGCACGCACGAGCTGGCATAATCCCCTCTGCTGCACGCAAATCGGATCTACGTCCAGGGCCGTAGCGTGAGCACTATCGCCAAAAGAGGAATATCTCTGTGTAGATTGCGCACAGGGAGCGACTTCTGTGCTATAGTTCAGGCTTGTTTGTTAACGCGACATGTTCGTTTGTCGCCCAAGGAGGGTCAGTTATGTCCAAAGTTTGCGAAGTTTGCGGTAAGCACCCCGTTGCCGGTCGCTCCATCAGCCACTCTCACCGCGTCACCAACCGTAAGTTCCGCCCCAACATCCAGCGCGTCTACGTCGTCGTCGATGGTCACCGTCGCAAGATGAACGTTTGCTCCACCTGCCTCAAGTCCGGCAAGGTTGCGCGCTCCTAAATAAGGTCTTACCAACAAGTACCTCGGACTCTCCGGGTCAAAGACCTCGCGTTCACGTAGAACTATAAGAAACCGCTTTCTTTTGAGGAGGCGGTTTCTTTTTCTATCTATCCAGGAATGCAAAACCAGGGCGAAAAATGGACTGCGTCCCAAATCTTGGACGCCCTAAATAGCGATTAGGCCGCGAGGGCCTGATTCCGGAACTCCTCCGGGGTCAGGCCCTTCAATCTTACCTGCCTCCGGCGCGTGCGCCAGTGGACTACGTATTCCTCCAGGTCGCGTTTGAAATCCTCGAACGTCGTCCACTCGCGGCCCAGGTAGAACTCGTCCTTGACGTGGCTGAAGAGCTGCTCGGTGGCGGCATTGTCGATGCAGTTCGCCTTCCTGGACATGCTCTGGACGATGCCGGCGGCCTCGAGCCTGGATGTGTACGAGGCGCGCTGGTACTGCCAGCCCCGGTCCGAGTGCATGGTCGGGGCGGCGCCCTCGGGGATCTTGGACAGCAGCTCGTCGAGCATCCTGACCTGCTGGGCCATGTCGGGCGTGGTCGATATGTCGCTCGCCACGATCTCCTTGGTGCAGAAGTCCAGCGTCGGGGCCCAGTAGGCCTTGCCGCCCGCCACCTTGAACTCGGTGACGTCCGTTCCCAGCTTCCGCCACGGGGCCCCGGCGTCGAAATCCCTCGCGATCACGTTCTCGAACGTCCTGCCGACGACGCCCCTGTACGAGTTGTACCTGTGGTAGGCCGTCTCGCGTCTGATACCGCAGCGGATCCCCATCTCGCGCATCATCTTGAGCACGGTCTTGTCGGCTATCACGGCCCCCTCTTCCGCCCTGAGGCACATCGCTATCTGCCGGTGCCCGCAGCCGTTGGCGGTGCGCGAGAAGATCTCGGCGGCCGCCGGCGGCCTTCTGCTCGTATGTGCACCTGCCCCGCTTTCCGTCCATGCGCAGCAGCACCTCGCTCCCGAACGCGCGGTATATCTCCTGCCAACTTCTCAAGGCTTCCGCGGGAAGCGAAAGGGCAATCGCGGCGGATTTATACCCGTGCCCGAGCTCGAAGAGCCCTATGGCCGCCTTCCTGGCCTCGACATCATGCTTCACTCTCAAGTCAACGCGCATAAAGAAAGCCTCCCATTTCTCATGTCCAAGAAATGGGAGGCAGTTCATTTAAAGCCATGGCTGGCCATTATTTATTTATCGTTCCGCCTCTTCTTGCGGTTGTATTCGAGCAGCAAGCCCAAAGAAGTCAAAGCAGATCCGACAACTGCCAGCGGAAGAACCGGCAGCAGTCTCTCCCCTGTCGAAGCCAGAGCACCCGGCTCGGTGGTCTTGGTCTGGGAGGCGGGGTCGGCCTTGGTCTCGCCGCCGT
>CAJMMA010000019.1 GCA_905214435.1 uncultured bacterium | reverse complement strand
TCGTCACCGGTGCCGCTACGGTCATTCTGGCGATGGGCGCCGGCAAGAAGGCCGCTGCTTCCATCACCAAGAGCCTGCTGGGCGAGTAATCACCCACAGCGCTAGCCATCAAACGGCAGAGTCCCCGTCGAGCACACGCCCGGCGGGGACTTTTTCTATGCCGACCGCCCCACCACCACAAAGGGGGCAGGTGCCTTTATGGTGATCTGGGGTCTGGTCGGTCGTTTTGTCTCGATCTGTAACAGTTAGAGCCTGTTGAGCCTTGTAGTTGTTACAGATCGAGATATTGTGCCGGCCGCCCACGCTGCATCTCAATCTGTAACAGTTAGAGACCAAATATGCCGCCTGGTGTTACAGATCAAGACGTTGGGCTGACGGCCGAACGGTTCATCTAAATCTGTAACAGTTAGAGCCATTTTCGCTGGCTTGGTGTTACAGATCGAGATTTGCAAAAGCCGAGGATAGGCACTGCCGCCAAGGCCTTCCCCTCCGCCTAAAACAAAAACCACCACAAAGGTGCCTGCCCTTTGTGGTGGTTTTGGTCGGTTAGCCTTCGAGCTGGGCGACTTTGTAGCGGTAGGCTGCGGCGATGACGTCCTTGCAACCCTCGCGGCCCAGCTTGGCGCGGTTGACGACGATGTCCTTGCCGCTCGTCATCTTCCACTTTCCGGCACTGTAGCGCTTATAGAACGCCTCGCGCGCCTTCTGCTGCTGCTTGACCAGCTTGGCGCCCTTCTTTTTGTTAAGGCCGCGCTTCTTGCGCACTATCTCGACGCGGTCCTCAAAGGGTGCGGTCACCAACACGGCAATGTGGTTGGGATTGTTGCGCAGCAGGTAATCGGACAGGCGGCCTTCGATAATGCAGCTCTCGGTCTCGCCCAGATCCAAAATCACCTGGCTCATCTTTTGGAACAACTTGTCCGAGTACGAGCGGGCGTCGTAGCGGTCGGGCAGAAACGCCATGTTCTCCACGGCCAGGCGCTCGTCGTAGGCAGCCATCTTGTCGAGCGACTCGCCCGCACGCAGCGACGCACGTACCAGCAGCTCGTTGTCATACAGCGGAATCCCCAACTCGTCGGCAAGCATGCGACCAATCTCGTGGCCCTCGGCGCCAAAGTCGCGCGCGATGGTAATGACCACAGGACTCTTCTTGTTCTCCAGATCGCTCATCGCGATTCCTTTCTAACAAATGAGAAAAAGGCTGTCTATCGCCTTTTCCCACGATAGCGTACCAGGGAAAGCCAGGCTACGCTGCCACCATTCGCCTCTGATATGCTCTCACCAGCAGCGAGATACCAAAGTTGAGCACAAAGTACATCGCAAACACCAGACCGTAGAGCATAAGCACCTGCGACAGGTCGATCGCGTGGGCCATCACGACATTTGCCGTGTACATGAGCTCGGCAACGTTAATGCCCGAAAGATACGAGCTGTCCTTAATGACGGTCGTACACTGGCTAAACAGCGCCGGAATGATCGTCTTAAACGTCTGCGGCAGAATGATGTAGCGCATGGTGGCAAAGAAGCCGAAGCCCTGGCTCTGCGCTGCCTCAAACTGGCCGCGCGGAATCGAGTTGAGGCCGCCGCGCACAATCTCGGCCATAACAGCGCTGGTAAACAGCGTAAAGGCGATGGTCGAAATCACAATGTCCAAACCCTGCACCGTAAAGTAGATAAACAGAATCCACAGCAGGTTCGGCGTGCAGCGGAACAGCTCGATATAGACGCTCACCAAAATACGGAACGGGCGGGGCGCATAACTCTTAACGAGCGCCAGCACCGTGCCAAAGATGAGCGAGAAAAAGATCGACAGCGCCGAGATCTCGATGGTCTTAACAAAGCCGCCCCAGATGTAGAGCAGGTTGGTCGCGTTGAAGATTTCCATGCGCTAGGCCTCCTCTACGTTGTCGAGCCCCAGCTCGGCCAGGCTCACGCCGCGCGGACGCTCCTTGGAGCGGCGCTCGAGCCACTGCACCAGCATGGCGAGCGGAAAGCAGATGATGAAGTACATAAGGCAGCAGACGATGTATCCCTGCAGGTAACCGTACAGACTCACAAAGTTGTCGGAACGATACATAAGGTCGCCGCCGGCCACGAGCGCCAGCACCGACGTGTTCTTGACCAGGTTGAGTGCCTGGTTACACAGCGGCGGCAGAATGATCTTGAACGTCTGGGGCAGCACGATGTACCAGTACGCCTGGGCACGGGTGAAGCCCTGGCTCTGGGCCGCCTCCATCTGACCGCGCGGAACCGCCTCGATACCGGTGCGGATGACCTCCGAGATGTAGGCCGCGTGATACAGGCCCACACCCAAAAAGCCCAGCACAAACGGTGCGATGCGCACCGGCTGGTCGGCGCCGGTTATGGCCTGCAAAAACTGTGGGCCGGCCATGTACATAAAGAGCACCTGCACGGGCAACGGGGTGTTCTGATAAAACTCCACGTACACGCGGCTAATACCACGCAGCACGCGCGAACGCGTGGTCGAGAACACGCCCAGCAGCGTGCCCAGCACCAGCGACAGCAACAGACCGGCAACAACCACCTGCAGCGTCACACCAAAGCCCTCCCAGAAGGGCCCCATGTTTTGGAATGTCGTCGACCAGCGGTCGGCGTCAAACAATCCTTCGAGCATTTGATTCCTTCCTACGCCGAGCGCCTATACAAGACCCCAGGTCTTGACCTCTTGGTCGAGCCAGCCATCGGCCAGGCGATCGCAAATCACCTGATCGACCACGGCCGAAAGGTCGCAGCCCTTCTTGGTCGCCACGCCGTAGCCCTGCTCGCCAAACTTGATCTCGGGCTGCAGCAGCTCGACGGTCTCGTTCATGTAGCCGGCCAACGTGGAGCGGTCCATGGCAAAGACGTCGATATTGCCGGCGTCGAGCGAACTCTTGATGATGGGGTAGCCGCTAAAGGCCCTAAACTCGGGCTTGCAGCTAAAGCCGTTGTCCTTGATCATCTGCTCGATCAGGCCCTGCGTGGTAGCACCCTGGCTCACGCCAATAACTTTGCCGTCCAGGTCCTCAATCGAGGTAAAGCCCGAACGCTTCTTGACCATGAGTCCCACGTAGTCGGTGCGGTACGGCGTCGAGAAATCCCAGCTCTTCTTGCGCTCGTCGGTGATGGTGTAGGTCGCCGCGACCACGTCGAGCTGGCCGTTATCGATCAGCGGGCCGCGCGTCTTGGGCGTTACGTCGGTAAACTCGACAAGCTCCTGGGCGCGGGCCTCTTTGTAGCTCACGCCAAAGACGGCAGCGGCGATCTGGTAGCACAAATCGACTTCCATGCCCTCAAAGCGACCCTTGGCGGTGTCGTAATAGCCGTAGCCGGGAACGTCTTTCTTAACGCCGGCATTCAGATGGCCGCGCGACTTGATGGCCGCAAGCTTGGATCCCTTGTCGGAACCCTCGCCGCTGGTGGAGTTGCCGCAACCGGTGAGCGCGGTCCCCGTCAGCGCAAGCATGCCGGCGCCAGCCAGCTGCAAAAAGTGACGGCGCGATACAGCCGCCCTCGTCATATCCGTCATGTCCATCACCGCGCCTAGTGCAGAATCTTGGACAGGAACTCGCGGCAGCGCGGGTTCTCGGGGTTATCGAAGAAGTGCTCGGGCGTGCCCTCCTCCAGAATGCGGCCGTCCTCCATAAAGATGACGCGGTCGGCCACCTGGCGCGCAAAGCCCATCTCATGCGTCACGCAGATCATGGTGATGTCCTCCTGCGCAAGCTCAATCATAACGTCCAGAACCTCCTGGACCATCTCGGGGTCGAGCGCCGAGGTCGGCTCGTCAAACAGGATGATGGGCTGCTTGGTACACAGGGCACGGGCGATGGCGATGCGCTGCTGCTGACCACCCGAGAGATTCTGCGGATACTCGCCGGCCTTATGCGCCATGCCGACGCGCTTGAGCGCGGCGATGGCGATCTCGGTCGCCTCCTCCTTGCTCTTCTTTTGCAGCTTGATGGGCGCGAGCGTCAGATTGCCCAGCACCGTCATGTTGGGATACAGGTTGAACTGCTGAAACACCATGGAGCTATATTTGCGAGCCATTTCCAGGTGATTCTTCTTAGTGAGCGGCGTACCGTCGATGATGACCTCGCCCGACGTGGGCTCCTCAAGATAATCGACACAGCGGATGAGCGTCGACTTACCCGAGCCGGAAGGCCCGATCATTACGAGCTTCTCGCCGCGCTTGACGGTGAGGTTGATATCTTTGAGCACATGCAGGTCGCCAAAGTACTTGTTGAGATGCTTGATCTCGATCATGTCTGCCATGAATGTCCCTTCCCTGCGTTTACACGAGTTGAACTATTGTACGGAAAGAACCACGTTTCCGCAGCCCACACTACATTCCCGTAAAGAACCCGCAATCTTCCACCCACTCATTGGGGACAGACTTAAATGAGTACCCGGGAAGTGGGCACTCATTTAAGTCTGTCCCCAATGAGTGCCCTTCAGCTGCCATCAAAAAAGGGGCGCGACCGCAATGGTCACGCCCCCTCAAAATCAACTATATGCCGCTCGGTCCCTACGCGAGTTTGGCTCCAACGATCTTTGCTGCTGCCGGCTTATCGAAGTTGCCGCCAGTGGCCTTACCCAGAGCGCCCATGACCTGGCCCATCTGCTTCTTGGACGTGGCGCCCAGCTCAGCGATGACCTGCTCAATCAGAGCCTCGAGCTCCTCGCCCGAAACCTGCGCGGGCAGAAGGCTCTCCAGAATCTTGACCTGCTCGGTCAGATTGTCGGTACGCTCCTGGTCGGTGCCGGCCTTGATGGACATCTCCAGCGTCTCGCTCGTCTGCTTAATCAGACGCTTGATCATGCTATTGACGTCTTCCTCGGTCACATCGCGGCGCTCGTTAACCTCGATATTCTTCACCTCGGCCTTGACCTGGCGAATGATGGACAGGCGGACCTTGTCCTTAGCCTTCATGGCGGCGATCATTTCTTTCTGCAGCTCTTCGTTGGTCATCTGCAAATCCTCCTCAATAGCGTGGGCGGCACTCACGCGAGCACCGCCCCATGATTACTCAGTCGTCGACGAATCGTCGGTCGAACTCTTGGTGACGCCCTTCAGGCTCACGTTATAGGGTACGTCCTTGGGCATGGGGTTAACGGTGATGTCGGCGTCTTTCTTGTACTGCTCCAGCCACTCGCTGTATGCGGTGCTTGCCGCCTGCGTCTTCACCACGTTAGAAACGTACTTCTTGATGTCCTTGGGCACCTGCTTAATGTCATCGACCTGATTATCGACATGGAAGTAGTCGGTGCACTTGATGATGTGGTAACCATAGGTCGACTCGACGACATCGCTCACATCGCCCTTGTTGAGACCCTCGAGTGCCGCCTGGTAGCTGTCGACGAAGGTGGTGAGCTTGTCCCAGCCTACGTCACCCTTCTTCTCCTTGGAGCCGGTGTCGTCGGAATACTGCTTCACGGCGTCTTCAAAGCTCAGCTCGCCGGAGTTGATCTTGTTCAGGCACTCCTGCGCCTTAGCCTTGGCGGCAGCCTTGTCCTCATCGGACGCATCGGAATCAACCTTGATCAGGATGTTCGACGAGCGGCGGGCATCGTTGTACTTCGACAGGTTCTCGTTGATGTAATCGACGATCTCGCTGTCCTTGGGCTTGCTGGTGGGCGCCACGGCATCTTTGAGCTTTTGCTGCGCCAGGCTCTCCTTGAGCGAGCTCTTATAGGTGTCCTCGGTGTAGCCGTAGGTCTTGAGGGTCTTCTTAAAGGCCTTGGCACCGCCCGCGCTCTTGCACGCGTCCTTCCAAGCCTTCTCGACCTCCTCGTCCGACACCGTCACGCCGTTCTCCTTCTGTGCCTGTTGAAGCAGAATCTGCTGCGTGTAGGAGTCGATGAGTTGCTTGCGGTACTTCTTGGGCGTGAGGTCGTTGTCGACCAGATACTGCGCCCAGTCCTTGTCCTTGGTGTAGCCGTAAGACGTGCGCATGCTCATGATCTGCTTTGTCACGGTGTCCTCGGTGAGGTTGGTGCCGTTGATAGTGGCAGCCACACCGCCGGTAAGCTTGTAGCCCGAGGTATCCTCTGCCTGCGACATGAGACCGGAGCATGCCATGGCCGAGACGGAAAGCAGCATCGCCAGCACGCCGATGACCACCAGAACGATCTTGACGGTCTTAGACACGTACGTCTTGCGCTGCTTCTTGCGAGAGCTGGAGGCAGCGTGGGCCTGCTGCTCGGGCGTCGGCGCGGCCTCGGAGTTCTTTTTCTTATTTGCCATAGTTGGCCTTTCGCATAACGAATCGAACAAACGCCATTGTGTCACAACGCAGCCCCCGCGACAAAGGGGCAACCCTGGCACTTGGGGACGTTCCTTTTCTGCCGGCAGTTAGGGACAGTCCCCAAGTGCCGGCTTTAAAAGTGGCGGCGGATGGCGTCGACCATGCCTTGGGGCGTGGTCTGGCCGAGCACATCGGCTGCGACGTCCGCGTCCATAAAGATATTCATGAGCGCTTGCAGGGCCTCGACCTGGCCGCCCGGCTCGGCAATGCCCAAATTGATGACGATCTGCGCCGGCACAGGGGCACCCATGCCCGCCATAGCATTGAATGTCACGGGCGTGGCCGGCTTCACCACCGCGATGTAGGGCTTAGCCACAAACCCTGGATCGGTATGCGGGATGGCGATGTTGGCCGCCGGCATGGCAAGGCCCGTGGGGTAGACATCCTCGCGCGTGCGGACGGCGTCGAGCCAACCAGGCACAATGTAGCCGCGAGGTGCAAGCTCGTCCTCGAGCCGCGCAAACACCTCATCCGGCGTCGCGCACTCCCAATCAAAAAACACCAGCTCAGGCGTAAACAGCGCTTCGTTATCCGCCATGCGCTCACCTCTCTCACCCAGTCATTCAGGAACGTCCCCGATGACTACCCAAAACAAAAGGTGGCCACGCGCGCCTTGGCGCCAATGACCACCCTGACCACTCAACTAAATTGTACTGTGCACCGCTAGCCGCGAGGCGCGTCAATTGCGACCTTGCCGCTCTCCAGCACGTGGACGCGGCCGTCGGCGAGCATCTGCACGACCTCGGGATACAGCACGTGCTCAATCGCGTGGATATGCTCCTCGAGCGTGTCGACGTCCCAGCCTTCCTCGACAGCCAGCGCACGCTGGGCGATGATGGGGCCGTTGTCGTAGATCTCGTTGGCAAAATGCACGGTCACGCCAGTTACCTTGACGCCGCGCGCAAAGGCATCGTCAATCGCATGCGCACCGGTAAAGCTCGGCAGCAGCGCCGGATGCAGATTGACCACGCGGTTGGGAAACGCCGCCAGCAAAGGCGTGTGCACCATGCGCATGTAGCCGGCCATGACCACATACTCGCAGCCGCGCTCGAGAAGCTCGTGCGCGATGATCTCGTCAGCGGCGATGGGGTCGGCGTAGACATCCTTGGACAGCGTGAGCGTCTGGATGCCCGCGCGCTCAGCGCGCTGCAGACCCTTAGCCGAAGGACGGCTCGACACCACGAGCTCAATCGAGGCGTTGAGCTTGCCGGCGGCGATTAGGTCGATCAGCGCCTGCAGGTTGGTACCCGAGCCGCTGATAAGCACGCCAATCTTAAGCGGCTCGGCCGTATCGGTGCCGGTCGGACGGGTGTAGGGCACAAAGCCCAGGCCCTCGGCAGCAGCCATCTGCTCGTTAGCGCTCATCGGAGTACACGACCTTACCGGAACCCTCGACGCACTCGCCCACGCGGAACGGCTTC
The DNA here is from genome assembly GCA_905214435.1 of uncultured bacterium. Taxonomy (GTDB): domain Bacteria; phylum Actinomycetota; class Coriobacteriia; order Coriobacteriales; family Coriobacteriaceae; genus Collinsella. Next base: position 22,320 of record CAJMMA010000019.1, on the reverse strand, counting down.
TCGCCCAGCGCGACCAGTGCCTCGGTCACGGCGGCCTCGTCCTCGGGGGCGACGATCAGGCACAGGCCGACGCCCATGTTGAAGGTCTTGCATGCCTCGTTGGGCGCGAGCTCGGCCTGACGCGACACGTAAGTAATAACGGGCGGAACGTCCCAACCCACCTCGGCGCCGTTGCGGGTGACCACGGCGTCAACGTCGTCGGCGAGCGCGCGGTTGAGGTTCTCGGTAATACCGCCGCCGGTGATGTGGGCGATAGCATGCACGTTGGCGCCGCCGCGCAGCAGCTCAAGAATCGGCTTCACATAAATGCGCGTGGGAGCCAGCAGGGCGTCAGCCAGCGAAGCGCCGCCGAGCTCCTCGAGCGGACGGCTCAGCTCCTCGGCCTTAGCGGCGGCCTCGGGCGTGCCCGGCTTGATGCCGTCGACGCCGATGACCTTGCGCACGAGCGAGTAGCCGTTGGAGTGCACGCCGGTGGAAGGCAGGCCCAGGATCACATCGCCCGGGCGAACGTTCGCGGGGTCGAGCATCTTGGGACGATCGACGACGCCCACGGTAAAGCCGGCGAGGTCGTAGTCGGCCGGAGCCATAACGCCCGGGTGCTCGGCCATCTCGCCGCCCACGAGCGCGCAGCCCGCGAGCTTGCAGCCGTCGGCCACGCCCTTGATGATCTTTGCCATGTGCTCGGCCTCGATGTGACCGATGGCAACGTAGTCCAGGAAGAACAGCGGCTCGGCGCCCGAAGCCAGAATATCGTTGACGCACATAGCGACCAGGTCCTGGCCCACCGTCTCGTGACGGTCCATGATCTGGGCGAGCACGAGCTTGGTGCCCACGCCGTCGGTACCGCTGATCAGGATCGGGTCTTCCATATCCTTAAGCGCGGCGGCCGAGAACAGGCCACCAAAGCCACCGATGCCGCCGATAACCTCGGGGCGATTGGTGTCCTTGACCATTTGCTTAATCGCGTCGACGGCGCGGCCGCCCTCGGCGGTATCGACGCCGGCGTCCTCGTACGTCACATGCTTGCTGTCGCTCATCTGAGCCTTCCTCTCCCACTACCGTCGCGCCGCGCGGGCGCCAAACGGTGCTCATAATTGCGTTCATTTCGGCGTGTGCCATAACAGCACCCGCCGTCATATCAACAAAACAGCAGGTAAAACCTACCAAAATATACCTGTCCCCATATGGCAGGTTTTAGGCCTCGCCGTGCTCCTCTTCCCAGCTGCGGTCGTCGTATTTCTCGACCACGGCGTCGTCGTCAAAGTACAGCGGCTTGTCCAGGTTGCGGGGCTTAAAGCCCTCCATAAACTTGTCGCGGCCAAAGCTCTCGGGAATCGCCACGGGATAGCGGCCGGTAAAGCACGCGTCGCAGTAGCCGCCCTTGGGCATGACCTTAAGCAGGCCCTCGACCGAAAGGAAGGCCAACGAATCGGCGCCGATATACTCGCAAATCTCGTCGACCGTCTTGTTGGCGCTGATAAGCTGCGACTGCACGTCGGTATCGATACCGTAGAAGCACGGCCAAATGACCTCGGGCGAGTTGATGCGGATGTGAATCTCCTTGGCGCCGGCGTTGCGCAGCATCTTGACGAGCTGCACCATGGTGGTGCCGCGCACGATGGAGTCGTCGATGACGACCAGGCGCTTGCCCTCGATGTTGTCGCGCAGCGGGTTGAGTTTCATACGCACGCCCATGGCACGCAACTCCTGCGTAGGCTCGATAAACGTACGGCCCACGTAGCGGTTCTTGATAAGGCCCTCGCCAAAGGGAATACCGCTCTCGTGCGAATACCCCTCCGCGGGCGGCAGGCCGGAATCGGGCACGCCGATGACCAGGTCGGCTTCGACGGGCTCCTCGTGCGCCAGCTGGCGACCCATGTCGTAACGGCAGGCATAGACGCTCTTGCCGTTCATGATGGAATCGGGGCGGGCAAAATAGACCTGCTCAAAGATGCAGTTGGCGGGCTCTTCGGCTGCAGGCACGCCCTGCTCGGATACCAGGCCCTCGGCGCTGATGCGCAAGATCTCGCCGGGGCGGACGTCACGGACGTACTCGGCACCCACGATGTCGAGTGCGCAGGTCTCGGAAGCAACAACCCAGCCGCCGGCGCGCGTGACATGGGCAGTGGCGTCGGCCGTCGCGGCGTCGTCTTGCGACGGTAGCTGCGAAACGGATGCGGCATCTGCCTGGTCCAGGCCCTCGTCCACCAGCTTGCCCAGCACCAGCGGGCGAATGCCGTGCGGATCGCGGAAAGCGTAGAGTGCCTGCTCGTTGATGAGCGTCATAGCGTAGCCGCCGCGCACGAGCTCCATGGTCTTGCGAATGCCCTCGCGCAGGTGGCCCGTACGCTGGGTAAAGTAGCCGATGAGCTTGGTCGCGACCTCGGAATCCGAGTTGGAGAGGAATGGCACGCCCAGCTCGATCAGCTGGCGGCGCAGCTCGTCGGTGTTGACGAGGGTGCCGTTGTGAGCAAGCGCGATAATGACGCTGTTGATGGTGGAAAGATGCGGCTGCGAGGCTTCCCAGCTCTTGGCGCCGGCAGTGCCGTAGCGCACGTGGCCCACGGCCAGCTGGCCGGAGAGCGTCGACAGATCGGCGTTGGAGAACACGCGGTCGAGCAGGCCCAGATCCTTGCGGACCATAACCGTGCCGCCGTCGCCCACGGCGATTCCCGCCGATTCCTGGCCGCGATGCTGCAACGCGCGCAGACCAAAGTACGTCAGTCGAGCCACATCGCGATCGGGTGCCCACACACCAAAAATGCCGCATTCCTCATGCAGCTGGTCGGAGTCCGGATCATACGTCGACATGGTCTTCACCTGTCCCGCGGCGCGCTCGGCCGCGTGGATGGTTTCTTGAGACATGGCATCCCCTCAGAGCCTCGTTATTTGGCGTTACCTGCCCTATTATACGCACAGCAAGACAAGCACTCCCGCGCATGAACAGCGCTTTTTAAAAGCCCACCGAGCTTATAATCCGTTTTGCAGCCAAACATTTTATTGGGCAACCGCCTCGGGGCCGACGATCCCGCATACTTCCGTTACGACGCGTCTCGCCCGCCGTTGGGGCTTGCATTGTTGCAATTGGGACGTTCGTCCTGTCTTTTGGCAGGTCGGCGGCGTATCCTTGTACCTACAGCAAAACGAGAAAGGTTATGTATGGATCGAAACGAACTCGACCCCAGCGTCCCCAGCGCCACGGAGGTCAAGAAGATCCCCCTCATCATTAAGGTGTACGCCGTCCTGTGCATCCTGTCCGGCGTGGGCACGCTCCCTTCGGTCGGCGCCTTTATGTGGCAGGTCATCACCGCGCTCATCAACGGCAACGCCGCCGCCAAGCTCGGCGACAACACGCTCGTCGCGGTCGGCCTTATCGTCGCCGGCATCATGCTCTCTGCGGCAAGCGCCGTCATCCTGATTATCTTTGGCCTGGACCTTATCAAAAACCAGCGCCGCAACGCCGCTCGCCTGTCCTATATCCTTATCGCGTTTACCGTCGTCGAGCTTTTGGTTGACGTGATGCTCCAGGGCATCGGGCCCTTCTTGCTTCGCCCTGCCATCCAGCTCGGCATCCTCGTCGCGCTTTCGGCCACCGTCGACCCCACGCTGCGCCAGGAGCGCGAGCTGCAGCGCCGCCTGCAGGAGATGCTCGATCGCGACGCCGCCGCCGAGGGCATGCTCGGGCGCGATGAAACCGGCGAAGGCTACATCAAGCTCAACTACTTCAACCTGTTCTGGGTATTCTTTGTCTGCTGCATACTCGGCCTGATCGCCGAGGACATCTGGCACATGACGGTCGACGACCCGGGCGTCTACCAGAACCGCGCCGGCATGCTGTTTGGCCCCTTCAGCCCCATCTACGGATTTGGCGCCGTGCTCATGACCATGGTGCTCAACCGCTTCTATAAAAAGAACCCCATCATTATCTTTTTGGTGAGCGCGCTGCTCGGTGCAAGCTTTGAGGTGTTCGTGGGCTGGTTTATGCAAACCTCGTTTGGCGTGGTCTCGTGGAGCTACTCGCATATGAAGCTCTTTGGCATGCCCGATCCGCTCGCCGTCCTTACGGGCGGACGTACCTGCACGGGCTTTGCCTGTCTGTGGGGCCTGGGCGGACTCATCTGGATCAAGCTGCTGCTGCCGAGGCTGCTCAAGCTCATCAACATGATTCCATGGAAGAGCCGCTACTCGGCTACCGTCATCTTCACCATCATTATGCTGGTCGATGGCGTTATGACGCTGCAGTCGCTCGATTATTGGTATCAGCGCGTCAACGGCACGGAACCGGATATTCCCGTTGCGCAGTTCTACGGCACGTACTTCGATAATGACTTTATGGAGAATCGCTTCCAGAGCATGACCATGAGCCCCAAGGATGCGACGCGCGTGTAGCGCCAACCGCGCCCAAAACGCAAAATGCCCGCCGGTATCACACGTACCGGCGGGCATTTTTATAAACGATCCTTCTGTCGACGCAAGCCTCTACTCCTCGCGCTCGACCTCACTCACGCATTCATTCTTGATGGTGCCAACGAGCGCCTGCAGCGCATCGACCACGTGCGGGCGAATGTCCCCGCCGATGAGCACGAGCATGATGTCGTCACCTACGGCAAGCTCGCCGCTTGCCAGCCACACGCGCACATAGCCGATACCCGGCATCGCGCGCGTCGCCTCGATGGCGGCCTGTACCTTGCTGGCGTCGTAGCCAAACACCATGCCGCCCACCTTATGTCCAGGCGCCACACCATCTGTCTCGACCCCACGCACCTCGGACTTAGGCGTCGCGCGCACCACGCCGTTGTGTGTCAGGTACATCCCACAATCAGCCGCCGAAACATCGGCCTTGGCTTCGCGCAGCCAAGCATCAACCGAAGGCATCGTTTTGCCATTCTCGAGCATTATTTCTCCCTTACCGTCGTCGAGTAGCCAATTTGGAACGGGGCTTTTTTAGCTACTCTCGAACAACTTATTCCTCGACCGGCGTGAGCACCATGACAGCACGCGTGTTGCTCAGCGATAACGAACGACAGGTCACAAGCGTTACGACCTTGGTTGCCGAGGCGGCGCGATCGCCCGCATCGCTCGCCACGGCAGAGGCACCGTCGAGCATCTCGGACAGGTAGTTCTTGAGCCCGTCGTCGCCCTCAAAATTGGGCGTGCGCGCCTTGGCATACGTGTCCTCGACAACTTTGGTCGCCAGTGGTCGCAGCTTATACGTAGCATCCCGTGTGATGTAATACACGAACTCGATGCTATCGAACGTCGCCTGATCAGTGGTGTCCGAAATCACATTGAACATCGATCCGTCGTTCATATGGTGGCCGTAAATCGTGCTCTGCTGGTCAACCATTCCCGGCGCGGTATCGTCGCTGTCCAAGAAGATCGCACCCGATGCATTGGACGTACCGTCAAACAGCGTGTTGAGGTATTTGGAGTTGTTATTGGTCTGCACCACGGGATAGTTGATGTTGGTTCCCGGCACGTAAATCCAACCCACAATCTCGGGGTTCGTCTGAGCAAGCGCATCAAAGTCGATAATCGGCACGCCGCTGGCGTCCTTATCGCTTACATATTGCTTCTCGATTTTCTGGTACGAATCGCTCGCCTGCTTATAGCCAATCTGAGCATTGATAAAGATGGCAGCGGCGGCGACAATCAGACCGATGCCCACGATGATGAGCAAGATGGGAATGATGGATCGGCGTTTCTTACGCGGCTGCTCGGCATAGTTGGACGGCGCGTCACCCAGCTGTCTCGTCGTCCGAGCCTGCTTCTTTGCCGTGCCATATGACGAAGGGCGATACGCAGTCGGCGTATCCTGACGACGATGGGACGTCGTCGTTACGGGACGCGGCGCATGCGGCTGCTGAGGAGAGGATGTCCGACCCTGCCGTACCGCACGGACAGCACCCGGCTTCGACGGATCGGGAATCTGAGAAGCCTTGAATCGTTTTCCCTGATAATCGGACATGGCTCTCCTTATACTGCGGTGAAACGGCGGAACGCCTAGGCGTCGGCCATCTCCTGCTTCATCTTCTCGATAACCTTGCGGTACTCGGGGTCGCATGCGCCCAGAATCTGCGTGGCGTAAATGGCGGCGTTCTTGGCGCCGTTGATGGCAACGCAGGCCACGGGCACGCCCGAAGGCATCTGCACCATCGACAGCAGCGAATCCATACCGCCCAGGTCACTCGTCTTCATAGGTACGCCGATAACCGGCAGCGGCGTAAAGGCGGCCACGACACCACCCAGGTGAGCGGCCTTGCCGGCGGCGGCGATAATCACTTTGATACCGCGATCGGCAGCAGTCGAAGCCCACTCGTGGACCTTCGCCGGTGTGCGGTGTGCGCTCGCAATGACGAGCTCATAGGGCACACCGAGCGCCTCGAGCTCGGCGGTGCAGCCTTCCATAACACCCAGATCGGACTTGGAGCCCATGATGATCCCGACAACCGGCTTTTGATCTGCCATAAACAAAGACCTCCTGTTGAGAGCGGTGACGCGGCCAATCCGCGACCCTTAACTGCAAATAATTCAAGTATAGCCGCCGATGCTGATGTGTTCGGCGGGAGACGGAACGCTTTGCGAGATTAAGGCCGAAGGGTCGGAGCTTTCTGCCTACATTCAAAAAGCGTGCCCACCGTCCTTGGGTGGGACGGCGGGCACGCTTGCTTAGCTGTTGCTGGGGCTACTTAGCCTTGCTGCGACGATGGAAGAAAGCGCCGATCGCGGCGATGATGGCGCCAAGACCACCGACGGTCGCGACGGTCGCCGCCGTCTGGTCTCCGGTATTGGGAATCGCCGAACCGTTCTTCTTGCTGCCCTGGGCCTTGTCGCCTGCGGGCTTGCCCGCCTGGTTGCCGCCGTTCGAGCCATTGCCGGAACCCTGGTTGCCCGAGCCGCCCTGGTTGCCGGAATCGGCATCCTTGAGACTCTCAATGGCCAGCTTGAGCTGGCTATAGGCCGCCTGGATCTGGGTGTCGGAAGCATTCTCATCACCCAAGACGTCCTCGGCGTAGGTAATGGCATCCGTCAGGGCCTTGACAGACTCGGCCGTCTTGCCCCTGGTGTCAGTCTCCTTCGCCTGCTTGACCAGGGCCTTGAGCTGCTTCTTAGTCGGATTCTCGACCGGGACCACCGGGGTCTTCTCGAGCGCGTCGCGGGCGCTCTCGAGCGCCCTGAGCGCCTGGTCGACCTCGTCCTGCGTGGCATCCTCGTCGCTCAAGATGGCGCGGGCGCTCGCCAGGGCGTTCTCGAGCGCCGTCCAGGAGGCCTCGGTGTAGTCGCCGGCCTTGAGGTCGCCGGCGGCAAGCTCGGCATCAACCTTTTCGATCGCGGCAGTGAGATCATCCTTCGCCACCGGATCGGGGACGGCCGTACCGTAGAACTTGAGCTCCGCCATGCTGCAGTAGGCATCAACGTCGCCCCCGCCGGCGTGAATCACCTTGACGGTCACGTAGCGACCGCGCGCGGCGCCAAAGCTCATCTGTTTCCAGTCGCCACGGTCGGTGAGTACGCGGCCATCGTTGTCGAAGGCGAACGTACCCATCGACGCGGCGGTGCCCTTCTCATAACCGTCGGCAGTGTCGGAGACCAGTATCTCGGCCTCGAAGATATCGCCGTTAGTGCCGCCGTCCTGGCGCGGCAGGAATGTAACGTCGGTGAGATCGTAGTCGCGGCCCAGGTCGACACTCAGATACTGGGGCATACCGGTCCCATGGGCCCAGTCGCTGTGCCAAAGCGTCCGCTCGTCGCCGTCGAGAGCGTTGACGGCGTTGCTGCCCTCGTAGTCGGCCTCACTCGAGAAGCCGGCCACCTTGACGTTCTTGCGGTTCTCGGGCGTGTTGATGAGAATCTTCTCATCAACAGGGCGCATCTTGAGGCCGTCGATTGCCTTCTCGATCTTGGCTGTGGCGTCTGCGACATCCTTCTTGCTATAGCTGCCCTGGCCGCTGTCGAGGAGCTTCTGAGCCGCCTCGACCGCAGTGGTGAGAGCTGCATAGGAATCCTTGGTGTAGACGGACTCGCTGTAGCCCGCGGCCTTGGAAAGCGCTGCTACGAGCGCAGAGGTATCGACACCAGCCTTGACCTCGACCTCATAGGATGCGGTCTTGGAGGGGTCGAGTACCGACGCCACCGTGATCTTTGCCTTGCCGGCCTTGTTGGCACGCAGGTAGTAGCTCACGCTATCGCCAGCCTGAACAGCGGAGACGCTTACCACAGAGGGGTCGGAGCTCTCGACCGTCACATAGGGGTAGCCAGCGCTCTCAGGCGTAGCCTTGGCGTCGACGGGCGTAATGTCGCCTTCAAAGAACTCGGTCTGGTTCTTGCCTAGCTCGACACCCTCGATGGCCTCGACACCCTGCGTGTAGTTGAAGTTGACCTCACGCAGTGTGAGCATCTGGTCACCCGATGCCTCAAGCGGCGTGACCTCGACCTTGGTCGCCTTCTTGCCCTTGTTCTCGGCAGAGAGGTCAAAGGCGTAGCGAGCCAGGAAGGAATCGTACTCCCCGCCCGCGAACTCTTGGGTCGAGCCATCCTCGAACGTCACGACAGCCTTGATCTTCTGCACGGTTCCGTTGCCACCGTTGCGGTTAACGACCTCGACACTATCGAGTTTCGACGGCGTCTTAAATGCGAATGTCATCGTGGTGGGAAGCTTCACGTAACTCGGAAGCTTACCCTCGCTGTCCCAGTTGCCGCTCCAGTTCCATAGGAACTCAAAGCCGTTGTCGCCCTCGTTATTATCGAACAGCGCGTTATAGCTCTTCTGCTGGATAAGTTTCTCGACGTTGGTCCCGTCGTCGGTCGTGAGCTCATCGTTGGTCATCGTGATGTTGAAGGCGTCCTGACCGTACTCGGCGACCGTTGGCTGAGGAACATCCGGCATCGTCACCGTGCCGTCGCTCGCAAACTCAAGTGCGTCGCATGCCGGACCGATGAGCCAAGATGTCGAGGGCAGTTCGACCTTGCCGGCGGTCTTGGCCTTGAGCTTGAAACTCGCCACCGCGCCGGTACCGTTGTAGAGCTTGCCATCGCCGCGGTTGGCAAAGGCGAGATTGATAGTCTGCGTTCTGTCCGCGAACTGGACCTTCTCGCGAGACAGGTTCTCCATGCCGGCAGTCGAGCCGTCCTGCGCGATGCTCTCGGACACAAACTCGAACTGGTCGCTCTTGAAGTTGACGAGAGCGCCCAGGGCGTTGACGTTCTTGGCGTCGGCCGCATAGACATCAACGGTGATCTCATCACCGGCCTCGACCTCGGTCTTGCTCGGAATCACCGCGAGCGAACCTGCGACCTTTCCCTTTTGTTTAGTGCCGCCGTCAAGACCCGCCATGGTGAACGAGTAATCGTAGACGTCGTAAACGCCGTTATCGTTGAGGTCGGCGAAGTGGTCGCGGATCTGCGAACCGAACGTCGGGGTATCGGGCTCGCGATTCTCGAGGCCCAGATAGTTCTTCATGTTGGAGTAGTCTCCGTCGGAGATCGTGGCCTTGTTGAGGTTGGAGCCCACGGCGAAGCCATCCGTGCCGTCGGTCTTGTAGATGGCAATCTCGGACGCGGAGAAGAAATTGCCGACCGAGGCGAGCGGTGTCATGCGCACGTAACGGGCGGCCACGGTGCCGTCAAACGCTACCGTCTTACAATCAGCGGAACGTGCCCAATCGACCTCCTGGCTCGTCCAGTGGACGCCATCGAGACTCGTCTCAACACGCATCTTGGTCACAGTGCCGTTGCCGGCGTCATCGCGCGGATAGTACTCGAGCTTATCGAGCTTGTAAGCGCGTCCATAGTCAACGGTAAGCGCCTTGCCCAGATCGTTGCCACCGGAGTGGAAACCGCCGTCGCCCGACTGGAACTCATGGTCGAAGGCGAGCTCGGCCTTATGGCTGCCGTAAAGTGAGCCCTCCCAGGTGATTTGCTCGGCGTCGGGGACGTTCCGCCACGGATCGAGTGCGGAGTTCGCCTCGAGCACATCGCTCCAGGCGGAGTAGCCCTCGGCGTTGCGCGAACGAATCTGGTAGGTGTGCTTGCTATTGTAGGCGAGGTCGGTGTGCGTGAACTCGGCCGCATCACCCACGGCGAACACGGTGCCGTCGACCTTAAGGTCGTAGGAGGTAGCACCATCGACCTTTCCCCAGGTGAGCTTGATGCTCGTTGGGGTCGTGACGTCCTCGGGGGCAGCAAGGTTCGTGGGTGCGGAGAGGCTCTCGTTGAGGCGATCGGCTGTGAGCGTGGCGTCGGCGTTCACGAAACCGCCCAGCTCGAGCGTCTGCGCCGCCGCAGCAACATCGATCTTCGCGAACTTGACGTAGACCTTGGGGTTCGTGGTGATCTTGGTGTTGTTAAAGCTCTCGCCCCGCTCGGCCTCGGTGCCGTCCACATCGCTGCCGTAGTGGTTGAGGTTAGGGGTCTCGCTGTAGAAGTAGACCGCCTGGCCGGCCTCGGGGGTCGCGGTGTCAAAGGTCTCCTGCGAGTCGACCTCAACCACGTTGAGCGCGGATCCGCCGTTCTTGGCGACGACGCTCATGGGCTTGGCGGACACGTTGGCCACGAAGGTCGTGGTGCGATTGGAGTCGTAGCCGTTGTAGCCACCCTGCGAGGCTTCGGCGGTAAAGGTCGCGGTGCCGCCTGCGGCCTTGGATCTGTAGACGGTGCTCACATGCTCACCGTAGGAGATATTGTCGATCGTACCGTAGGAATCGTCCTCAGTCGTGTTGTTCTCGATGGAGGAGCCGTCGTCCTCGTACTGCGTAAAGGTGCCGTCGCCCTCGGTGGCGAAGAACTCGACGATACGCTGGCTGCGGTCGGTACCCTTGGTGTTGGTGTCGCTCACGGCCTCGGGGTTGTTGTTCTCGGCGTACATCGGCACGATAGCGTTGGCCTTCACAAACAGCGGCAGCTTCCAAAGCGGAGCCTCGTAGTTGTTGAGAACCTGGCCGCCGCGATACTGCTTACCCGAGAAGTAATCGATCCAGATGGTGGGATTCTCGTCGGTGCCGTAGTTGGGGAGGTAAATCCCATTGCGAATGTCGTTGCCGTTCTCGTCTGCCTGGGTATCCTGATACACCGGTGCCACTAGGAAGTTCTCACCGAACATATACTGGTACTGCGTCGAGGTGCTTGCGGCGTACTCGGAGTTATCGGAAAGCAGCATGGCGCGGATCATGGGCAGGCCGGCATCGCCGTTACCCGTGTCGATGTTGGCCGCCGAGGCCGCGCTCGTGTAGATATAGGGCATGAGCTGCGCCTTGAGCTTGAGGTAGAAGCGCGAGATGCCTGTGTAGGGATCGCCGTGCGTCATGGGCGATTTACGGTAGGTGCCCCAACCGTCCATGTCGAGCATAGAGGGCGTGAACGTCTTCCACTGGTAGTCACGCGCAGAGATGATGGGGTCGCCGCCAAAAATGCCATCCATGTCGGAGCCGATGTTGGGGTTGCCCGAAAGACTCTGACCGATATACGTGGGGATATGGAAGCGAATGTACTCCCAGTTACCGCCATACTGGTCGCCGGTCCAAATGCCACCAAAGCGCTGCGTGCCGGCCCAACCATCGAGCGTGATGATGTTGGGGCGCTTGTTAGCGCCGGTCGTCACCGTGTCATAAGCTGTCTTGATGCCATTAAGACCAAAGGAGTAGCCAGATCCAACCCAGGCAACGTCGGTCTTAAGGGTAGTGATGCCTCCCGTCTTGACCTCGGCGTCGAAGTCGCGAAGCAGATGCCACGGGGTCTCAGGGTTGCTGTCGGGCTCAAGGTTGGACTGGGTCCACAAGCCCGTGCTCACACCCTTTGAGTTGGCATACTCGGTGAACTTCTTAAGGTTGTCGACGTTGGCACGCACAGCGTTAAGACGGTCGGCCGAGCTCGCTCCGTCGGAGTTGACGCCGCCGGTCTTGTAGTAACCGTTCTGGCCATAGCCGGCGCCGTAGCCGTCGTTCGGCAGGAACCAGCCGAGCGGCATGTCGCTGTCCTCGTAGTCATCGATAACCTGCCGAGCAGAGAACTGGCGGTCGAAATCGGTCGCTTTCATGTTCTCGGTATCAACCGTAGGGCCCTCACCGTTGAGCGTCTCGGCCGCAAGTGTGCCGTCGAGCTTGTAGCCCGTCGACATGCCAGACTCGTACTTAACGTCGCCCTTCTCGCTCGAGGACTTGCTGCCCTTGGTCTCCCACTTCTTTTGACCCGAGGTCGTTGACCAGCCATCACGGTTATAGGCATTAAGATGACCAAGGTAGAACCCGTACTCGGGCAGCAGTACCGGGTTACCGGTCACCTTGTAGTAGTCCTGCAGCATCTCAGTTGCCACGTTCGAAGCTCCCTCGTTGGTCGCCACGAAGTAGTAGGCATCAAACTCATTCTCGCTGTGCAAAGTCGTGACCGTCGATGAGTCCGTGGAACCGAAGTCGTAGGAACCCTCTGCAAACGTGTTTCGGAGCACGCCGTAGCCGTCACTCGTCCAATAAAACGGGTTGGGCGAGGCAACGCCGCCATCGGTCCAGTTGTTCGTGTTGGAGATGGCGATGGTCTGGTTGGTGTGCAGGAAGCGTCCGTTCTGGGTGCCGCCGCCAAAGAAGTTCTCGGACTTCTCCTTGGCGAGCGTCTGGACGGTACCCTTCTTATCAAGGTCGAGGGACGCGGACTCGGAAACCACGACACGGTCGCCTGACTTGATACTCATCTTGCCAGTCGCCTTGTCCAGGATCACGGTCGCCTTTCCGCCGGTGATCTCGATAGTGTCGCCCTTGTCGGCAACCGTCGCACTCGGCTTGCTGTAGGTGTCCGAGGTATCGGGCTGAGCCTGGATCTTAGCCGTGTGGGACTTACTGCGCGGCGTGGCGTACTCGGAAAACTCACCCTTGGGGTCGACGTTATAACGGAAAATACCGTCCTCGAGGAACGTAATACGGCCCTTGATGCCGTCAGCGAAATCGATGTCGACGACATTCGAGGCAGACTGGGACACGGTCGCCGAGTCGACGCCCTTGAGTGGCGTGGCAATCGCCTGCTGGGGATTGGCAAACACGAGCGTCGCTGCAGTGGCAACGAGGACCGCGCTTCCCTTCACCCACCGTTTCGTAAAAATGGAATTCCTGCGCATCTGGTCTCCTTTCTTCCGACATGCTGAGGTGCCGAGGACGCCCCCCCCCCGGCAGCATGGGAAAACGTATCAAACGGAGATGTTCGGTACATTCCGCACAATGGGGGCCACCCGTTACCAAGGGGCCAACTGGTAGTAACCAGATAGCCACCTACTAGGTCATATCAACATATGGGAGCACTTGCGCACCCAAGTTCGGAATTCTCCCAGCGGCAGCAAAATAAGCGTCAACGGCAAGGTGGGCTTAATAAGCCATACCAATTGGTTCTTCAGTCAAATACCAATCTAGCAAAAATGTACTGTTTATCTGGTATTACACAGACCATACCTTTCCCTCGGGAACTGGGCTTCGCGAAGTTTCCCGAGGGAAAGGCTCAGCCGCCATCCTGCAACCTACCGGGGATTGCCATGACGTACGTTGGCTGATTTGGTTTGGAATGAGATGTTGACGGTGGCTGATGGGCACAACTGTCCCGGGTGCATTTCAAGATGCACCTAAATGTCTGTCTTTATCCTTATAGATTGTCCAGGTAGTCGTCGGCATCATAGGTAAGGCTGTAAGCTTTATTCAGGATGCGCACGAGCTCCTGGGCATCGTGCTCGCCGAGCGCTGAGAGTTGTTTCGAGAGCGATGCCACACTCTCGGCATTTTTTTTCGCCGCGAAATCACGGCCTTCCTCGGTAATGCTCACCAGCACACGCCGACGATCGTTTGGATCAGTCCTGCGCTGAACGTAACCCTTACTCTCGAGTGAATCCAAGATATGCGACATGCGCGCACGGGAGAATTTCAGCTTCTTGGCAATCTCGGAGGGAATGACATCACCGTCAATACCCGATAGATACTGTAAAACCGGTGCCTCGCCCACACTGGCGCCGCCGGCAGCACTCAAGGATCCCTTGGCAAGGGAACGTGAGTACACAATCAGTTTTCGAGCGACGTCATCGTAATCCACTGGGGATATTGTCCTTTGCAACTCTAGAAGGGCCATAAAACCGTCATTTGCCGTACATTAGTTAACATTCGCAACAATTATTTATGATACCCCAACGCGGAAGTCTATTGCTCGTCCTTCTTGCGTCGCATAAGCTCCTCAACGTCGACACCAGCGGCCTCGAGCATGCGCTCGACATTCTTTTTGGCGTTGGTCGTGCCGACCTTAAGCACGATCGAAAGCGGAGTGCCCACCACCAGGCACACGATGCCCACGGGGACACCCCAGCCGGGGCCGCCCTGCATACCCCACATCCCCATCAAAAAGCCAATCGCCACGAGCGAATAGCCCAGGCGCAGCCAAACATTGAGCCGCTGAATAGCATCGGTCTGCATCTTTGCCTCGCGAATCAAGTCGTCGCGCGAAAGGTCGTGTCCATGTTTCTCGTGCATATGGTCCTCCTCGTGCAAAGTGTGCATCATGCGCAAGTGCATCGTTTGTCGAATACGTCATCTTTCAAGAGCAATATAGCGGGTGTCGTGTAGGCGATGGAGGTCGCTGGCCATATTGCCCTTGAAGGGCGGCGCAAAATCAGAAGGCCGTGCGGTTGAGGCCGCACGGCCTTACAGGGGGCCAGGGGATGATGACTAGTAGCTCAGTGCCGGGTCGAAGAAGCCAATGAGAACGCCCACAAATGCGATCACAACGAGGATCAGCATCATAACGATGGGGTTGACCTTCTTCTTGGTCATCATGTACCAGCAGAAGATGATGAAGACCATGGGCAGCAGGTGCGGATAGATTCCGTCGAGCGTGTCCTGGAACTTACCGCCGCCGGGCAGCACCAGATTGGGGCTGCAGGTGATGGAGACCCAGGTAGCACCGACTGCACCGATGACCATGGTACCGACCATCACGATGGAATCACGCAGAGCCTTGGCCTTGGGGCCGACGAGGGCCTCGACCGCCTTGCCGCCGAGCTCATAGCCCTGGTTGTAGGCAAAGCGCATGCCAAGGAACATGAGCAGGTTCCACACGACAATATAGAAGATGGCACCGAGCGGAGAGCCGCCGGTCGAGAGACCGAGGGCGATACCGAGCAGGATCGGGATCAGGGTACCGACGATCAGCGAGTCGCCAAGGCCGGCGAGCGGGCCCATGAGGCCGGCGCGGATGCCGTTGATGGCGTCGTCGTCGATGGCCTCGCCGTTTGCGCGAGCCTCCTCGAGGCCGGCGGTGACGCCGACAATCATGGTGCCGATCTGCGGCTCGGTGTTGAAGAACGCGGAGTAGGTCTGGAGGGCCTGCTTCTGCTCCTCGGGCGTGTCGTAGAGCTCCTCGACGATCGGAAGCATGGCGCACAGGTAACCGAAGGTCTGCATGTGCTCCTGCGAGAAGCAAGTCAGGTTGCCATAGGACCAGTTGCGGAACGACTTGGCAAGCGTTTTCTTAGAGAGTTTCTTCTTCTCTGCCATTAGATGTCCTCCTCTTCCTCATCATCGGAGCCCGAGGCGATAGCTGCCTTGGGAGCGTTTGCGAGGTCGATCTTGAGCGAAGCGATCTCATAGTTGATCAGGGCGAAGAAGCAGCCGATGCCGGCGGCGGCAATCAGGTTGCATCCCATGACAGCGGACAGGGTGAAGCCGAAGAAGAACGTGAGGAAGTCCGTCGGCTTGGAGATGACCTGCTTGAGCAGGATGGCGATACCGACGGTAGGCAGCAGCGAGCCGACGGTGAACAGCGTCTTCATCGCGATGCCGTCCATGGGCATGTAGGTCTTCATGAGGTCGACCATGGCGGTGCCGCCCATGGTGATGATGAACGTCGGGAGGAACGAGCAGACGATGTGACCGATCCAAGGCAGAACGTTGTTGACCAGGTAGAGCTTGTGGAGGTCGCCCTTCTCGAGCCACTTCCAGCCCATGCCCTGCCATACCAGGTTAATGGTGGCGGTGCCATAGAAGAGCACAGTGCCGAGCGTGCCGACGGCGGCACCGAGGGATGCGGCCATGCCGGCAGCCTCAGCGGAGGCGGGATCGATGCCCGAGTTCTTGATGGCGAGGATCGCCAGCGGGATGCCGATATAGGACACGGCGCGGACGTCGGCGGAGACGGTTCCGCCGGGGGTCACGAGAGCGATGTAGACAACCTGGATGGCAGCGCCGACGAGGATGCCCGTCTGCATATCGCCCATGATGATGCCGACGATGAGGCCGGCGACCAGAGGACGACCCAGAGTGTAGTTGCCGATCGTCGTGCCACCCATGCCAGGCAGTGATGCCAGGCAGGCGAACAGGCCGAACAGCGCGGCTTGGAATGCATTGATTGCCATGCTTTCCCCTTTCTTTATTCCTCAGCCCCTTTCCCCCAGGGCTGTAGGTACCAAAATGCGGCTGGCGCCTAACTAGAAGCCAAACTGACCGCGGAACTTTGGCCACTCACCAATGGATTTCTCCTTGATAAGGGCGAACTCGACCGTGTAGCCGGCGTTGGTGAGATCCTCGAGCGCCTGGGCCTCTTCCTGCGTGATCGACTGGTTGTTGCCGAGCTTGGTGGTGCCGGGACGATCGTTGCAGGGACCGACGATGATGCGGTCCATGCCGGGCTTAAAGCCAAAATCGACGAGAAGTTCCTTCATGTCGAGCGGGTTCTTGGTGATCAGGAAGTACTTGGTGTTGGACTTGAGAACCTTCTCGGAGACCTCCTTGAAGTGCTCCTTGGTCCACACGAACGTCTTCTTGCCCGAGGCACTCTTGTAGGCCTCCTTGAGCACGGGGTTGGACGCCGCGGCGTCGTTGACGGCGATAAGACCGTCGCAGGGATACTCGAGGGCCCAACGGGTAACGGTCTGTCCATGGATCATACGGTCGTCAATACGGATGAACGAAATCATACGTTCTCCCCTTTCCTTCATGAGGCCTGCGGTCGCGGCCTCTTCTTCCTAACGTTTGCAGCTAGATGAAACCTTGGTGCGGCCTAGATGTCGTCGTCCTCGTCGTCGGCGTCATCGGTCGGGACAACGAGCTCGGACATACCGTTCTTGCCCTCCTGCAGCATCATCTGCTTGAGGGAATCCAGGTCCATGGTGGCAAGCCCCATCATGGCGGTCATAGCCATGGGCAGATTCATACCGCCGAAGGCAATGGTGTGGGCGAGCAAACCCTTCTCGGCCAGCGTGTTCATGGCATTGGTGAGCGGCGATCCGCCCAGGATGTCACCAAGCAGGACAACCTCGTCATCGGCGGTAACGGGAGCGAGCATCGCCTTGACGTTCTCGACATACTCGTCAGCGCCCATGCCGTCCACGAGACTCGTCGACAAGATGTTCGGGGCGTCATTGCCGAGCATCTTGAGGACACTGTGCAGTCCGGGAGCGAGCGTTCCGTGACTGACCATTACCAGATACCGCATGCGGTCTCCTCTCGACCTGCCGTGTGTCGCACGGCTTTGCTTTTTGCTGAGATTATTGTTGCGCCGGGGCATGTTCGGTACAAGAAAATAGTTGAGAACGGCAACTATTCATCGGTTAACGGTAGCAACTATTTTTGTGCCTAAATTATTTTTTCTTCTAATTATTTTTAAAATAGCAGGTAGATTGTCTGATAAATGTTTTATGTTCCTTATGCACCATACATACCAGCAAGAATCGGGCCTGGCATCTCCGGTTTGCCCCGCAGTGTCAGACCATGTCACGTACGCCCACGACATGGAGGTACCCCATGGATATGATCTCGTTTCTCGCCTCCGAACCCTTCGACCGCAGCGGTGATACGCCGCTCTATGTCCAGCTTAAACATCGAATCGCTCTGCTTATCGCCAGCCAGGCGTTCGACACCAAGACGCCGCTGCCACGCGAGCTCGAAATCTGTGAGCGGCTGGAGTTATCGCGCGCGACCGTGCGCCGTTGCTTCCAAGATCTCGTCATCGAGGGGCGCGTGGTGCGCAAGCGCGGCCAGGGCACGTTCATCAAGCCCCAAACTTCAGCACCCGGCATCGACCTGGCCCTGAATTTCAGCGCGCGGATGCGCGAAGCGGGACGGGTTCCGAGCTCGCAGATTCTCGCCTTTTCAAGCATACCGGCCGTCCGCGGCATCGCCTCCGGGCTCAAAGTGCCCGAAGGGACACCCGTCTGGGAGATTCGCCGCCTGCGTCTCGCCAACGACAAACCCATGGAGCTCAACTACGTCTATATCCCCGTGTCACTTTGCCCCGAGCTCACGCGCAAAGACGTGGATGGCTCGCTCTACGCCTACATCGCGGAAAAGACCGGCATCCTGCCCGCAAGCGTCGATGCCGTCTACGAGACGGTCAACCTCGACAAGCATGAGGCGCGTCTTTTGGGACAGAACACCGGTAAGGCGGCGATGCGCATCGTGCGTTCGACCTACGACAAGACGGGAACCCCGTTCGAGGTAGGCGTGCTCATCAGCTGCGACGGTCAGGCAAAGCTGCACGTGCACATCGCCGCCGACAAAACAACCTTCACCGCCACAGCCCAATAAATCCAAAACGTGGGCGCCGTCGTTCAACCGACCGACGGCGCCCACACTCATTTTCTATTCAGCCCTAGTCATCGCGCAAAGCCCCTTCGGCAGCACACGGTGCAGCCGAGTCACCGCAGGCCGGGGCGGAGGGGGCCGAGTTTCCCACTGAGCGACTCTGCTTGCAGCCGGAGCGAAGGGGGAAACTCGGCCCCCTCCGCCCCGGCCGGACAGCCCACGCTACACCGTGTACTGCGGCAGGTCCTGCAGGGCGATGACGTCCATGCCCATGTCGTTGGCGCTGCCGTGACCCTGCTGGTCCTCGCGCACGGCCTCGATGGCGCTCACGTACGTGTTGGCCGCAGACATCGCCGTCACGCAGGTCACGCCGCGGCGCACCGCCTCGGTACGCAACAGATAGCCGTCGCCGCGCGAACCCGGGCCATACGGCGTGTTGATGATCACCGCAATCTTGCCGTCGGCGATGAGGTCACCGATGTTGGGGCGCTCGCCGTCGTGCGGGCCGCTAATCTTCTCCACGACCTCGCAGGTCACGTTGCCGCCGCGCAGCACGCGCGCCGTGCCCTCGGTGGAGCAGATATCAAAGCCCAGGTAACGCAGGATACGCGCGACCGAAAGGATGTGGCGCTTGTCGCGGTCGCACACGCTAATGAACACCTTGCCGGCGCTCGGGTCGGGCAGCTTGTAGTCAATCGCCAGCTGCGTCTTGGCGTATGCCTCGGGATAGCTCTTGGCGATACCCATGACCTCGCCCGTCGACTTCATCTCAGGCCCCAGGATGACGTCGGCGCCCGGGAAACGACCCCAGGGCATGACGGCTTCCTTCATGCAGAACCAGTCCAGTTGACGTTCGTCGCTCGGCAGGCCCAAGCTCGC
This sequence comes from uncultured bacterium, assembly GCA_905214435.1. Taxonomy (GTDB): domain Bacteria; phylum Actinomycetota; class Coriobacteriia; order Coriobacteriales; family Coriobacteriaceae; genus Collinsella. The sequence goes on along the minus strand of CAJMMA010000019.1, from coordinate 2,908 downwards.
GATGGAATCGCCTGCCATGATGCGCGCCGCGCACTTGGCCAGCGGCACGCCGGTGGCCTTGGAGATGAACGGCACGGTACGGCTGGCGCGCGGGTTGGCCTCGATCACGTAGACGGTCTCGCCCTTGATGGCATACTGCACATTGACCAGACCGCGGACTCCCAGCGCCATCGCGATGCGGCGCGTAGTCTCGCGGAGCTTCGCCTGCAGGCTCTCGCTAAAGCTAAACGGTGGGATGCAGGTCGCAGAGTCGCCGGAGTGAATACCGGCCTCCTCAATATGTTCCAGGATGCCGCCGATGTATACCTCTTCGCCATCGCACAGGGCGTCGACATCGGACTCAATCGCACCCTCCAGGAAGCGGTCCAGATACACTGGGTAGTCGGGGCTAATGCGCGCGGCCTCGGCCATGTAATCGCGCAGATGCTCGGCATCGTAGGCGATCATCATGCCGCGACCGCCCAGCACATAGCTCGGACGTACCAGCAGCGGGTAGCCAATGTGCGCGGCAACGGCTTCGGCCTCCTCAAACGAGGTGGCCTGGCCCGCCGGCGGATACATGATGCCCAGCTTGTCGAGCAGGGCGGCAAAGCGCTCGCGGTCCTCGGCAAAGTCAATGGCGTCGGGCTTGGTGCCCATAATGTTCACGCCGCTCTCCTCGAGCATGCGCGCCAGCTTAAGCGGAGTCTGGCCGCCGAGCGTCACCACGACGCCGTCGGGGCGCTCGACATCGATAACGTCCATGACGTCCTCGTAGGTGAGCGGCTCAAAGTACAGACGGTCGGACGTGTCATAGTCGGTCGAGACGGTCTCGGGGTTGCAGTTGACCATGATGGTCTCGAAGCCGCGGGCCGCCAACGCATAGCTCGCATGCACGCAGCAGTAGTCAAACTCGATACCCTGGCCGATACGGTTGGGGCCGGCACCCAGAATCATCGCCTTGGGCTTGCTTGCCGGCGTGGTCTCGTCGGGGGCAACGCACTTCTTGGCGACCGGGCTCGTGCGGTAGATGTTCTCGTAGGTCTTGTAGTGGTATTCCGTCGCACTCGAGAACTCGGCGGCGCAGGTATCGACCGTCTTCATGCTGGGGACCACGCCCAGACCCTTGCGGTAAGCGCGAACAAAACGCTCGTCCGAGCCGGTCAGCGCGGCAATCTCGGCATCGCTCGTGCCATACTGCTTGAGTAGGCGCATCGCGTCGGCGTCAATGTCCTCCACGCGCAGGCCGCGGATGCTTTCCTGGACCTGCACCATATCGTTGATGCGGTTGAGGTACCACGGATCGATACCGCAAATGGCGTGGATGCGTGCAACATCCCAGCCGCGGCGCAGGGCCTCGACCACAAAGAAGATGCGGTGCTCGGTCGGGGTGCCCACGGCCTGGGCGAGCTCAGCGTCGCTCAGCTTGTCGGCGCCCTCCTTGCCGCCGGCGCAAATGCCCTGGTGCCCATCCTCCAACGAGCGCATGGCCTTGCCAAAGGCCTCCTCAAAGGTGCGGCCGATCGCCATAATCTCGCCCACGGCCTTCATGCGCGTGGTGAGCGTGGGGTCGGTACCCTTAAACTTCTCGAAGGCAAAGCGCGGCACCTTGACCACACAGTAGTCGATCGTGGGCTCAAAGCAGGCGGGCGTTGCCTTGGTGATGTCGTTGACGATCTCGTCGAGCGTGTAGCCCACGGCCAGGCGAGCGGCGGCCTTGGCGATGGGGAAGCCCGTGGCCTTGGAGGCCAGTGCGGACGAACGGCTCACGCGCGGGTTCATCTCGATGACGATCAGACGGCCGGTCTGGGGGTTCACGGCAAACTGCACGTTGGAGCCGCCGGTCTCGACGCCAATCTTCTCCAGAATGGCGAGCGACGCGACACGCATGCGCTGGTACTCAAGGTCGGAGAGGGTCTGCGCTGGCGCCACGGTGATGGAGTCGCCGGTGTGCACGCCCATGGGGTCGAGGTTCTCGATGGAGCACACGATGATGCCGTTGCCGGCGTGGTCGCGCATGACCTCCATCTCATACTCTTTCCAACCCTCGATGGACTCCTCGACCAGCACCTCATGGGCAGGCGAGAGCTCAAGGCCCTGGCTCACGATGGAGACGAGCTCCTCGTGGGTATGCGCGATGCCGCCGCCGGCGCCACCGAGGGTAAAGCTCGGACGCAGTACGCAGGGATATCCCACGCGCTCGGCGATAGCCTCGGCGTCGGCCACGCTGTAGGCATAGCCCGAGCGCGCGACCTCCAGGCCGATCTCGGCCATGGCCTCGTTAAAGAGTTTGCGGTCCTCGCCGCGCTCGATAGCGGCCAGGTCGCAGCCGATCATCTCGACGCCGTACTTGTCGAGCGTGCCGTCCTTTGCCAGCTCGACGGCGGCGTTCAGACCGGTCTGGCCGCCCAGCGTGGGCAGCAGCGCGTCCGGGCGCTCTTTCTTGATCACGCGCTCGATAAACTCGGCGGTGATAGGCTCAACATAGGTGCGGTCGGCCAAGCCCGGGTCGGTCATGATGGTCGCCGGATTGGAGTTGACCAGGATGACCTCAAAGCCATCCTCCTTGAGCACCTTGCAGGCCTGGGCGCCGGAGTAGTCGAACTCGCAGGCCTGGCCAATAACGATGGGGCCCGAACCAATAACGAGGATGCGCTTGATGTCAGTACGTTTCGGCATGTTTAAAACCTCCTAGAGAGGCTGACTCAATGTTTTGGAAAAGTCAGCGAGGGTGCAGCTGGTGCATCAGGTTGCCGTGATGCGAGGGCGCGCTGGGCTTATGCCCGCGCGTCCGAAGCAGAACGGCAAGATGATGTGCCAGATGCAGCCGCAGCGTCGACCGGTCCGCCGTTCGGTAGAACGGCGGAACCATCGTCGGCGAAATTCCAGCCGGCGAGGCGGTCCTTCGCGGTGTCGATGTCCAGGTAGT
>CAJMMA010000018.1 GCA_905214435.1 uncultured bacterium | reverse complement strand
CCAGAGCCGAGAGCACGCCCGCGGCGTAGATGGCAGCGGTAAAGATAACCTGCCTAGCGAGCAGTTCCTCACCGCCCGTTGCCAAACCGTTGACGATGGGGCGCACCATGTAGGTACCGGCAAGGCTTGCGATGGCGGCCACAGAGGCAAGCACACCAACTGCGAGCAGCGAGAACTTGGCGTGACCCATGTAGGAGAGCAGGCGGCGGAGCGTCTGCGTCAGATTGGCGGGACGGGCCTGAGCGGATGTCTTAGGCATGGCGCTCACCCCCTTCCGTGGCTTGAGGTGATCCACTGGGGCCAGAGGAAGACAGGGCATTTGCGCCATCCACGACGCCCGCATCCCCCGCAAACTCCATCTGCGAGGCATAGATCTCCTGATAAATGGCGTCGCCCGCCAGCAGCTCCTCGTGCGTGCCCACACCGTGGACACGGCCGTCGTCCAGCACAATAATGCGGTCGGCATCCATGACGCTCGCAATGCGCTGTGCAATGACAATCACCGTCGTGTTGGGAATCTGAGCGATATGCTCGCGGATCTTGGCGTCGGTCGCCATGTCGACCGCGCTGGTCGAATCGTCAAAGATGAGCACACGCGGATGCTTGAGCAACGTACGCGCGATGCACAGGCGCTGCTTCTGCCCGCCCGAGACACCGGCACCGCCCTGGCCCAGATAGCCGTCAAGACCGCCGATGCGATCCAGGAACTCGTCCACGCATGCCGCCCGGCAGGCCGCGAGGGGCTCATCGTCCGACGCCTGCGGATTGCCCCACTGCAGGTTCTCGCGCACGGTACCCGTAAACAGCACGTTCTTTTGCAGCACGATACCCACGGCGTCGCGCAGGGCAACCAGGTCGTAATCGCGCACATCGCGCCCGCCCACGAGTACGGCGCCTTCGGTGGCGTCGTACAGGCGCGCGATCAGCTGCACAAGCGAACTCTTGCCCGAGCCCGTGCCGCCGAGCACGCCCACCGTGGAGCCTGCCTCAATGCAAAGGTCAATATGCTCGAGCACATCCTCGGCAGCATCCGCGCGGTACTTAAACGACACGTCGCGAAACTCGATGCCTCCGTCGGCCACCTCGTGCACGGCAGCGGCAGCGTCGGGCGCTTGAATAAGCGAACGCTCGTCGAGCACCCGCGAGATGCGCTCCACGCTGGCAAGTGCGCGAGTGAGCAGCAAAAACACGTTGGAGATCATCATGAGCGAGTTCATGATCAGCAGCACATAGCTCATAAAGCCCGTGAGCGAGCCCACGCCGAGCTCGCCGGCAAGAATCATGCGCCCGCCGATCCACAGAATGGAAAGCGCCGCCACGTACATCGACAGCTGAAACACCGGCAGGTTGAGTACAGCGTTGCCAAAGGTATTCGTCGCGGTGCGCGCAAGCTCGGTATTGACGGCATCGAACTTGGCCTCCTCGTGCTCGGCACGCACGTACGCCTTGACGGCGCGCACGGCGGTGAGGTCCTCCTGCACCACACCGTTGAGATGGTCCATCGAGGTCTGCAGCTGGCGGTAGAGCGGACTGACGCGACAGGTGATAACGCCCAGTACGATCGCCAGCACCGGCAGAATAATCGCGAATACCGTAGCAAGCGGACGCGACAGCACCAACGCATAGACCAAGCCGACGATAAGCGTCACGGGACCGCGCACCATGGGGCGAAAGCCGTTGCCGATGGCGTTTTGAATAACAGTGATATCGGTGGTCATGCGCGTGACGAGCGAGCTGGCGTCGTAGTTATCCAGATTGCCAAAGGCGAGCGTCTGGATCTTTCGATACTCGGCCTCGCGCAGGTTAGCGCCCAGCCCCGAGGCAACGCGGGCGGACGTGCGTGCATAGCCCAAGCCAAGCAGCAGCGAACATGCGGCGCATACCAACATATACGCGCCCTGCAACAGCATGTAGTTGATGTCGCCCGCGGGCACGCCCACATCGATGATATTTGCCATGATGACCGGGATAAACAGCTCGAGCGCCGTCTCGGCCGTCACAAAGAGCACGCCGAGCATGGCATCGCGGCGGTATGCCCCCAGATAGGAAAACAGAATCTTGAGATTGCGCACGCAGGTTCATCCCCCATCAAACGTTGTTCGCAAACCCACGTATTATGGCGCGCCGTGCGGCGGTGTCAAGTGTTCCGAAATCGATTTCTGCAAGGCTAGTGCAGACGCCATGCTCGCAGGACGCACGTCCGTATTCAATTAGAAATGAACGCGAGCGTGACTTTTTCGCCCTGCCGCCAACACAAACCTTGACTCTACAATCGTTGTAGGGTTTTCACTACACTGGTACGTAAACGATCTAAGCCAGAAAGCCCCGCCCATGGAACACGACCTCACACGCGGCAATGTCCTTAAGACCATCGCGGTCTTTGCCCTGCCCTATATGCTCTCGTACTTTTTGCAGATGCTCTACGGCATGGCCGACCTGTACATGATGGGGCAGTTTAGCGGCGCCGCCGGCATCACCGCCGTGGGTAATGGCGCGCAGACGCTCTATATCATTACCGTGACGCTCGTGGGCCTGGCCATGGGAACGACGGTCATCGTCGGCCACGCCGTGGGTTCGCGCCGGTTTGACCGCGCCGAGACCGCCATCGGCAACACCATCACGCTCTTTATGGGTGTCTCGGTGGTGCTGGCCGCTGTCTTGCTCGCACTGTGCCCGCAAATCGTGGCACTCATTGGCACGCCAGCCGAAGCGGTCGAAGGAACCGCCGCCTACCTGCGCATCTGCTTTGTCGGCATTCCGTTTATCGCCGCATACAACATCCTCTCGGCCATCTTTCGCGGGCTGGGCGATTCGCGCTCGCCTATGTACGTGATCGGCGTGGCATGCATCATTAACATCGCGCTCGACTTTCTGTTTATCGGCCACATGGGACTCGGCCCCGTGGGCGCGGCGCTCGGCACAGTCATCGCGCAGACGGCGAGCGTGGCTCTCGCGCTCGTGTGGCTCAAGAGCCGCCGTACGCACATTCACCTCAAACGCAGCGACCTGCGCCCCCAGCCCGAGGTGCTCGGCAGCATTCTTAAGATCGGCGTGCCCGTGGCCGTGCAGGACGGCTGCATCCAGGTGGCGTTTATGTTCATCACCGTCATCGCCAACCACCGAGGGCTCGTCGACGCCGCCGCCGTGGGCCTGGTCGAAAAGATGATCAGCTTTTTGTTCATTGTGCCGAGTTCCATGGGCGCTACCGTCAGCGCGCTCACGGCGCAAAATGCCGGCGCGGGCAAGGGCGATCGCGCGCGTCAGGTACTCAAGGACGCCATGACCATCTCGGTGGTGTACGGCTGCCTGATCACGGTGCTGATGTGGCTGGTGGCGCCGGCGTTTATCGGCTTTTTTGCCAAGGACGCTGCAGTAGTCGCCGCCGGTACCGGCTATATGCGCAGCTATATTTTCGACGCAATCTTTGCCGGCATCCACATTTGCTTTAGTGGCTTTTTCGCCGCGTATGGCAAGAGCTACATCGGCTTTGCGCACAACGTGCTGGCCGTTGTGCTCATTCGCGTGCCCGGTGCATGGCTGCTGTCGAACGCCTATTCCGACACGCTGTTCCCCATGGGCATCGCCTCACCGTGCGGGTCGATTCTGTCGGCGGTCATCTGCATGATTGCATTTACCGTGCTCAACCGCCGCGGAACTTTTGACAAGCTGGTGGCGTAGCGAGGCGACGCAAAATCGCCCTGATCGACGACATCATCAGCGACGACCCAGCAACCTACGTGACGCAGATCACGGTGCCGGTCTCTCTAGGCTAGACCGAGCCTCGCCTCTAACTCGGTCAACGCCTCAAAGGCATCGCGAGATGCACCCGCCGCGCGCTCGCGCTCGGCAACGCAAATTCGCATCATTAAGCGCTCTTTTGCCTGCACTTGGGAATGCCTCGCGCGCCCTTCCGCCTGCGAGCAATTGCGATTCTCGATATCCATTACGCCTCCGGCACCTCACCAGTCGCCAGGATCTGCTCGAGTGCGTCCTCATCCAGTACGGGTACACTCAGCTGCTCGGCCTTGGTGAGCTTGGAACCCGCCTTGGGGCCGGCGACCAGATAGCTCGTCTTCTTTGACACGCTACCCGAAACCTTGGCGCCGAGCACCTTGAGCGCCGCGCCCGCCTCGTCGCGAGTGCGGTTGACGAGCGTGCCGGTGAGCACGAAGGTCAGACCCGCAAGCGGCTGTGCGTCGGCGAGCTCGCCCGCCACGCCAGCGTCGGCCGCGGCTTGCGCGTGCGCGGCGCCCAAGTCGACCTCGAGCGACAGACCAGCCTGGCGCAAGCGCTCCAGCACGGCGAGGTTTTCGGGCACGGCCAGGAACTGCTTGACGCTCGCCGCAATCTTGGGACCGATGCCCTCGCACTCGGCGATGTCCTCTTCACTCGCCAAGATGAGCTTATCAATCGACAGGAATCGCTCGGCGATGACCTCGCCCACGCTCTTGCCCACGTGGCGGATGCCCAGGGCAAACAGCACGCGACCGAGCGGCTGGCTCTTGGACTTGTTGAGCTCGGCGATGATTTTCTCGGCCGTCTTGAGGCCCACCGGGATGGGGTCGCCCTTCTTGACGCCCTTTTTGCTGTTGGAGCTAGCGTACACGCGCCCTGTGTCCAGGCCTGCGATGTCGTCGACCGTGAGCTGGTAGAAGTCCGCGACATCGTGGATCAGGCCGGCAGCGATCATCTTGTCGACGATCTCGTCGCCCAGGCCGTCGACGTCCATGCAGCCGCGGCTTACCCAGTGAAGCAGGCGCTCCTTGAGCTGTGCGGGACAGTCGATGGACACGCAGCGGTAGGCAACCTCGCCATCCTCGTGGACCACGGGGCTACCGCACACGGGGCAGACCTCGGGCATGTGCCAGTCGACCGAATCGGCCGGGCGTTTATCGAGCACCGGACCTACGACCTCGGGAATCACGTCGCCCGCCTTGTGCACGATGATAGTGTCGCCCTCGCGCACGTTTTTGCGACGGATCTCGTCGATGTTGTGCAGCGTGGCGCGCGCGATGGTGGAGCCGGCAACCGTCACCGGGTCGAACTCGGCGACCGGTGTGAGCACACCGGTGCGGCCCACCTGGATGCGAATCTCGCGCAGGACGGTCTGCTTTTCCTCGGGCGGGAACTTAAAGGCGATGGCCCAGCGCGGTGCGCGGGCGGTAAAGCCCAGGTCGAGCTGCTGCTGGAAGCTGTCGACCTTTACGACCACGCCGTCGATGTCGTAGTCCAGGTCACCGCGGTGTTCGAGCGCCTGGGCACAGAACTCGTGGACCTCGGCGGGTGTGGCACAGCGAGCCACGTTAGGGTTGACGCTAAAGCCGGCGCTACGCAGCCAATCGAGGAACTCGCGCTGGCTGTGGACGTGCAGCGGATCGGTATCGGCGATGGCATAGATAAAGGTAGCGAGATCGCGGCGCGCCGTGACCTTGGGGTCCTTTTGGCGCAGGCTGCCGGCGGCAGCGTTGCGCGGGTTGGCGAAGGGGTCGCGCCCCTCGGCATCGGCCTCGTCGTTCAGGCGCACAAAGCTGCCCTTGGGCATATAGACCTCGCCACGGACCTCGATGGTGCGCTCGCGGTCGGCGCCCATGTGGGCGAGCGCCGGCTCGGACAGGTGCATGGGCACATCCTTGATGGTACGGACGTTGAGCGACACGTCCTCGCCCGTGGTGCCATCGCCGCGTGTGGCTGCGCGTACGAAGGTGCCGTTTTGGTAGGTAAGCGCCACGCCCAGGCCGTCGATCTTAAGCTCGCAGGTATAGGTGACGCTGCCGGCACCGAGCGCATCCTCGGTGCGCTGGAGCCACGCGTCGAGTTCGTCCAGATCCATGGCATCGTCCATGGAATACATGCGCGCCATATGCGTGACCGGCGTAAACTGCTCGCTCACGTACCCGCCCACGCGCTGGGTATAGCTGTCGGGCGTCACCAGGTCGGGGTAGGTGGCCTCAATTTCCTGCAGCTCAACGAGCATCTTGTCAAAGGCGGCGTCCGTGATCTCGGGCGCATCGAGCATGTAGTAGCGATAGGCGTGGTAATCGAGCTCGTGGCGCAGCTCGGCCGCACGCGCTGCCGCCTGGGCACGGGCATCGGCCGGTACGGCGGTATCCGTGCTCGCGGGCGTTTCGGTATCGATGTCCACGCCGTCACCAAACAGGCTCGATTGCTCCATAGCGGCACTCCTTCGCTCGATTTCAAACGGATACTAGAGTACCACCGGTCGCAATGAGGCCGAATAGCGGTCTCGAACCGCACCGAATCGGCAGCCGCCAGACTGGGGTGGATCGCGCGATCAAACCATGCCCCTGTCAGTTCCAAATGATCCGTTTTCCTCCGTCCCCAACGGATCAATAAGAAAAAAGGGCTGTCCCACGTTGATGGGACAGCCCCCCTGGCCTCGATATGTGCGAAACGGCTCGCTAGTAACCCTGACCGTAGCCTTGACCCTGGCCCTGCTGGCCCAGCAGCTCCTCCAGGTACTGGCGCAGCTGTTCGTCGGTAATACCGCCGTTGCCGGTGTCGGTCGCGCTGTCGTCCTGCTGCTGGTTCTGCAGCTCCTCGTCGGAGCCCAGCTCGACGGTAACCTTCTTCTCTTCCTTGCCGCGCATGAGCGTGATCTCGACCTTCTCGCCCACCTCGTGGCTGCGCAGCGCGATGATCAGGCCATCGGCGCTCGAAATCTCATCGTCGCCCAGCTTGGTAATGACATCGCCCTCTTGGATGCCGGCCTTGGCGGCAGGACCGTCCTCGACGACGCTTGCCACGTACGCGCCGCTATCGGTGCTCAGCTTGTTAGTGCGAGCATTGAGCGCGTTGACGCTCGAAAGCGTGGCGCCCAGGTACGGATGAACCGGCGTCTTGCCGTCGATGATCTGGTCGGCAATGTTCTTGGCATAGTTAACGGGAATGGCAAAGCCCACGCCCGAGCTGGAGCCCGAGTAGCTCTCGATGAGCGAGTTGATACCCACCAGCTCACCGTTGTCGTTAACGAGCGCGCCGCCGGAGTTGCCCGGGTTGATGGCGGCATCGGTCTGGATCATGTTGGCATAGATGGTGTTACCGTTGGTAGAGCTCATGGCCGTGGAGCGATACAGCGCCGACACGATACCCGTGGAGACAGACTGCTCGTTGCCGAACGGCGAGCCGATCGCCATGACCCACTCGCCCACGTTGAGCTTGGAAGAGTCGCCGATCTCGATCGGCGTGAGCTTAGAGGCGTCAGCATCCTTGAGCTTGATGACGGCTAGGTCGCTCGAAGCATCGTTGCCCACGAACTCGGCCTCGTAGGTGGTGCCGTCGTCCATGGTCACCACGTACTGGTCATAGCCATCGACCACGTGGTTGTTGGTGAGGATGTGGCCCTCGGTATCGAGCACAACGCCCGAACCGACGCTGCCCGAGCCGTCCGACTCGTCGGCAGACTGCGAAAGCGAGCCATTCTGGCCGCCGCTCGAAGTGGCGGTAATGGAAACCACGGAGGGCAGCGCCTTGGCAGAGACGGCCTCGGCCAGCGTGGTGTCCTCGGAGTCGATCGTAATCTTTTGCGTCGATGAACCCGAAGCACCCGCCGTCACGGCATTCTTTCCGCTGCCAATGTTGAGCGTGCCACTCATAATGAGCGCAATGACCAGCAGGGCGCCGCATGCACAGCCGGCGAGCGCCGTAATAAAGATCGGCAGCTTTTTGGTCTTAGTCTTGACCACGGTGTGCTTGTTTACAACCTGCTGGCTGCCCAGCGGCTTTCCGGTCTGCGTGTCGTAGGCCTGCACGTAAGGAATGTTACTGCCATCGGCAGGCGTCGACTCCACCTGCACGCGCGGCTGCTGCTGGGTCTCGCCGGCGTTGCCCGCATCCTGGGGACGCTGGGAATCGTACTCGCTCATAGCTGCGATCCTTTCGTCAAATAACCAAAGGCCCGCCAAACATGTGGCGGGCCATCATTGTTCACGTTGAGTTGTACCCCAAGCTGGGCAGTCCCGAGCACTAGATGCCAAGATTTCAGCTTTGCTTAAGTAATGACATGCTTATAGGCCAATTCGTTTTATGCCGTCATGTCTATTCGATATAACAGTCGATAGCAAAGCTATATGTTGAATCGTTAATGAAGTCCGTAATCGTCGCGCCCATGCCTGATCCGCACGTCCACTTATCCTTCTCCGCGTCGTATGGCGTTGGCCCCCACCCCGTTTCATATGATGCTTCGCCTTCTGCGAAGTAGTTCATCACATATTTATCTTTCTGCATGAGCGCATACCAAGCGTTTGCATACATCACAAGCGGATCGATTTGGACTATCGAGTACTTTCCGGAACGAATCTCAATTTCTGTTTTATCGTTATAATAAGCGACTGTGAGCTCAATCTTGGCAAGCAGCGGCAACGTTTCATCTGATTCCCTCTGGATTGTTATGACATCACCGGCCATAGCGTCGGCAGACACAGTTTTGCTCTCTGGCGTGAAAATAGTCTCTCTGCTTCTTGTTCGCGTTTTTTCATTGCCATTTTCATCTCTGACCACCGTGTCGACCACGAGCGTCAATCGCTTCTGAGCGTCCGGCAACTCCACGGCTTCTGCCATCCCGGCTCGCATCAAAATAGGAGCCCCCGCCATCAGACCTAAGAACTGCTTTCTATCAATCATTCTTCATTCCCCTTGTCTACTTGATTTGACTTTCTCAGCTGAATGGGGATACAGAACAGTCCCGTCAAGTTCCTTATCTTCCACAAAAACTAGAATCCATTTATCACCTGCTTTCAACCCTGAGACATATCCGGAACTTGACTTACGGCGCATATCGATTCTCTTACGGCAACCACTTGGCATAAGCGCCTCAAATTGCCCGTTATGAACATCCGATAGAGCGCGCACCTCGACTGCAACAACCGTGTCGTTTTCTCCCCCATTAGTCGCCCTTAACAGAAAGAAGCTCGCTGCGGTGAGCAAAGCAAAGGAAAGCACCAATAGGAGCATTGCCCTTCGAATGAACTTGTCGCCGTTCACGAGTACAATCAACCCTTGCAATATGTGCCATCGTGAGACGTGTAAATTGATACGTCATATGGAAGAAACTGTAGCTGGTTTGTCCATCCATTCCAAACAACAAGCAGGTACTTCTTGGCATTCGAGTATGTGTTATGCATTGCCACGTAGCCCACAACTGCCATTGCGTGCCCGCTGCCATTTGACCGGAGCCTTCCAGAGAAAATACTCAGATTCCCCGAGTCGGTATTCACCCTAAAGGAATCCCATGACGGATACCAAACGAATGACGTCTCAAGCTCCTTGCCTCGTCTTGCACAAAACTCCTTTAAGGCCGGAGCGGGTTTATCAGGAGAAGTCTTGCCTTGAGTAAAGTACAGACCAGTCGCTTGATCATATTTCTTTTCTTCTTCTTCCCATGTCCCCGACAGCCTCCAAAGCTCCGAGTATAAATCGGACAATTTAAGGCGGTTCAAAGTCACATAGTGACTGCTAACTGCAAACATTGCCGAAACAGCGCAAGCATAAGTCCCCGTTTCTTTGATAACTTCTGTTTGCGTTGGCGTTATTATTCCCGAAACCGTTTTGCTCGCATCAACAACATATCCCTGTTTATACAAATCCTTGGCAGATACAAAAACGTCATCGAAATGTTCCGGCGATCCGCTGCGATTGCCTCCCGAGGACAATTTATTTGGTACTTTTTTTCCACTTGCGTCTAAAACAATGTTTTTATCTAAGTCGGCAACGCCAACAGTTAGCTCGTCAATCTTTAACGCAACGACGTTATCCGAGGATGCGAGGAGTGCAATTTCTTCGCTTGCACTCTCGATAGGTAAAAGAGCGTTCGGAGCCAAGCAGTATTCGCTGATCCACCAAGATCGCTCTGAATCAAATACGACGTAGCCATAGTTAACGTCATCCCGCTTCGCACGAACGATATACCCGATTGATTCCCCATCGGAATTCACCATTTTTACTGGGTCACAAGCGGTCACCGGCTCATCCGATACATCATCAAAGAAAGCCTGCGCTTGCTCCACAGCTATTTGCGGTGTGACACGGACCAAGTCGTCGTCTCCAAAAACCAACCTTGGAGACATCAGGGCGGCAAGCAACACTATGAATCCGACAATCACCTTTCTCGAATAACGCATTTCTTCCTCCATCCGTGTAGTAGGGAGATACGGTAACTAAATGATATTCTCTAGATAGTGTTATACGTTTGATATTGTTTTTACTGACACACTTTTAATCGGTGAAAGGTCTTCTTTTCGCCCTAAACGAGAAAAGGGTACTGGAGAAATCTCCGGTACCCTCACATTGCCCTCTATTTACTTGCTAGTCCTTAAACAGATAGCCCACGCCGCGGACGGTGGTGATGTGCGCCGCGATCTGCGGGCCCACCTTGGAGCGGATGCGTCGGATATGCACGTCGACGGTGCGCGTACCGCCGCAGTACTCAAAGCCCCACACGCGGTGCAGCAGTACCTCGCGGCTGTAGGCGCGGTTGGGATGCGTCGCCAAAAAACTCAGCAGCGAGTACTCCATCAGCGTCAGGTCAATGGGCTCGCTATCGAGTGTCACCTGGTAGGTGGCCAGGTTGATCTCAAGGTTATCGATGTTGAGCACATCATCGGAGGCGACGGGCTCCTCCTCGCCCATCAGACGCTGTGCACGAGCCTTGAGCTCGTTGGGCGTCGCCGTGGGACATACAAAGTCGGCATGCGCATGATTCGGCAGGCGCAGGGTGCCGAGCGCCTCGTCGTCGACGATCACCAGCATGGGAACACCGCCGCGATCGTCGAGCCACTTGGCAATCTGATCGATGCGGTCGCTGCGGATGCCATCGGAATCGAGGATCAGCAGGTCAAAGTCGTGCGCCGCAGTTGGCGAATCGGGGGTGGCCAGACTCACCTCGACACCCAGGGTGGTCGTCAAGCTGCGGGCAAACTCGTGGAAGCGCGTCGTGCGCGCCATGAACAGGGCACTCTTTTCGGACATATCGGCCTCCAAAGAAATGAGCTCAATCGTACTGGGACAAGCCAGCGCGATTAGGAGTTCGCCAGGTAGTGCTTGATCTCCCATTCGGTGATCGTGGACTCAAACTTATGCCACTCGTCGCGCTTCTTTTTGAGGAAGAAGCTATGGATGTGCTCGCCGAGGGCATCCTTCATAAACTGCGAGTCCTCAAACACGTCGAGCGCCTCTTTGAGCGAGCGCGGCAGCGGCGCGTAACCGGCCTCGAGCATCTGACGGCCGGTGAGCTTGAGCGTCTCGGCCGTTGCCTCGGGCGGGAGCTCCAGCTTGCGCTCGATGCCGTCGAGACCAGCCGCCAGCGTGACGGCGTTGACCAGATACGGGTTAGCCATGGGATCGGGGCTGCGAAGCTCAATGCGTGTGGAAAGCTGCTTGCCGGGCTTGTAGACCGGGATGCGGATCATGCTTGCGCGGTTGCGCAGGCCCCACGTGGCGTACTGCGGCACGGAGTCGCCGCCCGTGGTGATGCGCTTGTACGAATTGACCGTGGGGTTGGTGATGGCGCTAATCTCGCGCGCGTGCGCCAAGATACCGGCCATATAGTGCTTGGCGACGTCGGAGAGATGGTACTTCTCGTCGCCCTCGCCCCAAAAGACGTTGTTGCCGTCATGGTCGAACAGCGACTGATGCAAAAACATGGCGCTGCCGTCCTCGCCCGCCAGCGGCTTGGGCATAAAGGAGGCGTGGCAGCCGCTCTCGTAAGCCTGCTGCTTAATGATGAGCTTGGCCGTGGTAATGGCGTCGGACATGCTCAGGGCCTCGGCGTGGCGCAGGCTCATGCCGTGCTGTGAGCGACCGGCGGCGTGGAAGGTGTACTCCACGGGCACGGACATCTTCTCGAGCGTGAGGACCGTGTTACGACGCAGGTCGCGAGCGGCATCGCTCACCGAAAGATCGAAGTAGCCCACGTTGTCGAGCGGCTCGGGCGTGTGCTCGTCGGGGAAGTAGTAATACTCCAGCTCAGCGCCCACGTTGAGCAGATAGCCAGCCTTCTCGGCCTTGCGGAACATGCGGCGCAGGGCATCGCGCGGGTCGCCGGCAAACGGCTTGCGATCGGGAGTGCACACGTCGCAGAACACGCGGGCGACGCCGTTGTGGCTCGGGCGCCACGGCAGAATCTGGAAGGTCGAGGCATCGGGGAACGCCAGCATATCGGCTTCCTCGGGCGTGGCAAAGCCCTCGATGGCCGAGCCGTCAAAGCCAATGCCCTCCTCAAATGCGACCTCGAGGTCCTCGGGGCTAATAGCAAAGTTTTTGAGGCGGCCGAGAATGTCGACAAACCACAGACGCACAAAGCGGATATCACGCTGCTCTACGGAGCGGAGTACGTAATCGATGTTCTGCTGGTTCATGTCGCTCCCCTTTCTTTCGGGCGGGTTTCGACTGGTCTATATCGCAGATACTATCGCAGAAAAATGTTTCCGCAGGGTTAAAGCGTATCAAGCGCTCAAAAAACGTGTGTGAACAGGCTGGTATGACAAGTGATTATCGCTCGGATTCGGAAACAATTTGCCTACACGCTCGTTCCAGCGCCGGAAACTCCATCGTCACCGCATCCCAAACAACCGATCGGTCGACATTGCCGTAATCATGCGCGAGGTAATTTCTCATGCCGATAATTCCACGCCACTCAATTTCGGGATGAAGCCGCTGCGAGCGTTCCGACAACTTGCCCGCTTCTTCCGTCACCCTAAGCGCGCACATCAAAAGGGAGTCCGCCAACGCCCTCGTCCGCACGTCATTCGCATGCAGAAACTGGTCCTCGGTGATATCAAAAGCCTTGATGCGCTCGTTCGTTTCAGCGATGGCCTCCAAGACCTCTTGGGCGCGGAGGCCGTCTGACTTACGCGCGATCATAAAGGATCACTCCTTCGCGCTCGATTACCGCGGCAAGATCGTCATCAAGATAATCGCTCGAGACAAGGTCCACCTGCC
The DNA here is from genome assembly GCA_905214435.1 of uncultured bacterium. Lineage (GTDB taxonomy): Bacteria > Actinomycetota > Coriobacteriia > Coriobacteriales > Coriobacteriaceae > Collinsella. Next base: position 19,194 of record CAJMMA010000018.1, on the reverse strand, counting down.
TTCCGGTTTCCTTGCGCACTGCCTCGCCAAACGCCGACAACGCAAAAAGACCAAAGCCCTGCTCGCGATCGACTTCGAGGCGCAAGTCGATATCACTATCTGCACGCGCCTCGCCACGGGCATACGATCCAAATAGGATCACGGTTTTGATGGCGGGAATCGGGCTGGCTGCCTCGCGGACGGCGGACTCAATCTGAGCGGTATCCAAAATGCCCGCTGCGGCGCTTTCGCTCGCAGAGCTTTTACCGAGTGAAGGCACAAACGGCAGCGAGCGCTCGCGCAACATCTGCCTCATGAACATATTGACCGCAACGGACGAAGTCATGCCGAGTTCTTCGCACAGCTCGGCAAATGAATCTTTAATTGACGAGTCCACTCGAACACTCAGCACAGACGCAGCCATGGATACCTCCTGTATGACATTGTCTATATAATATCACACAGACTAGCGCGAGGTCGAAGCGCGGTGTTCGATGTGACCGGGGATCTCGATGCGCTTGGGGGCGAGCTTTGCGGCGTCGCCCACCGTAGTGGTAACGACGTCGATGCGCTCGGACAGACGCTCGATTACGCGCTCGGCGATGGTGTGGGTGTCTTGCGCGGCCGTGGTCACACCGCCAAAGAGCACGTGGTTCCAGGGGTAATCGTCAAACGTTGCGATCTTAAGGCCCGCCGGCAGCGAGGGACCCAGCTGCGCCAGTGCCTCGGTCAGGCGCAGGAAGACCAGGCCGTTGACGGCAATGAGGCCGAGCTTTTTACCCGCATAGCCGCGGATGGTCTCGTCCAGGCGACTGACACCCTCGGCACCACCGTCCGCCAAGGTGACGACCTCGCCGGCCAGGCCGCGGCGCGAGAGCTCGTCGGCAAACGCCTCAGCGCGCTCACGACGCACGGGGCTGTCATCGCTTGCCTCGGTAAGCAGGCACAGACGCTCGCTGCCCGCAGCAGCCAAGGCGTCTACCAGGCCGGCGACCAGCTCACGGTTGTTAGATGTCACCAGATCGATGCCGCCATCGGCAACATCGCGGTCGAGCAGCACAACGGGTAGGCGTCCCGCTGCCGCGGCGATCGCCTCGTCATTGCCTCCGCAGGTGTTGACGACCAGGCCGTCCACGCCGGCATCGATAAGTCTGGTGAGCGACTCCGCTTCCTTGGCGGGGTCGTTGCCGCTAATGGCCGTCATGAGCGAGCAGCCGCGCGCGGCGGCGCTGGCGGAAAGCCCTTCGAGCATGGCGCTGGAGAACGGGTTGGCGATGTCGGCCAAGATTACGCCGATGAGGTTGGCGCGCGAGCTGCGCAGATTGCGTGCGGCGGCACGTGGGCGATAGCCGGTGCGCTCGATAACCGCCGCGATGCGGGCGCGGGTCTCCTCGGTCATCTGCCCGGGGCGGTTATTGAGATAGCGCGAGACCGTGGCCGGGCTCACGCCCGCCTCGGCGGCAATGTCCTTAATCCTCATCTGCGCCATAGCGCACCCCGTTTCCCAATTGTCAGCAATCTGAGCCATTTTAGGCATTTTTTAAAAATCTCGGTTGCAAAACGCTGTAGGTGAGCAGCATCGTTTTTGTGTCTCGAGCAGATGCGGCGATGGGCTAGATTGACGAGTCTTTCGACAGCTCAAAGTAGTCGGGATGCAAGGCGATAACCGGGCCCTGTTCCTCGGGCATCAGATGCAGGTGCGTCTCTGCCAGGTAGCTCGCCGCGTCGGTATCGCCCTTCTTAATGGCCTCGAGAATTCGGCGATGCTGCCGACGAATCGGCTCCCAATCCAGATCCTGCGACACCATACGCAACCAGTTGTATCGCTCAAAATGTGTGTTGACGCTCTTCATCCAATCCCACAACATGTGGCGGCCGGCAATCTCAAAACACGTCTCATGGAACAGGTTGTCCAGATCGAAAAAGCGACGCGTTTCGCTATGGTCGAGCGACTCGGACTCGGCAAGAATCCGCTCGAGCCGCTGCTTTTGCTCGGGCGTGACGGCAGAGCAGCATTTAATGAGCACGCTTCTCTCGAGTTTCTCGCGCAAGAAACAGGCGTTCTCGGCGCGCTCCATGCTGATTTTTGAGACATAGGTGCCGCTTTTGGGACGCGTTTCCACCAGCTCCTGCTCACGCAAGCGCACAAAAGACTCGCGAATGGGCGTGCGCCCGATTCCCGTCTCCTTTTCCAGACCAATCGCCGAAAGGCGCGTGCCGGGCTTGAGCTCGGCATAGATGATCTTGGAGCGCAATGCGTTGTATGCCTGATCTTGCAGGCTCTGATTATGCTGGTGTTGTTCCATAAAGCCCTCGGATGAAGCTCACGGTTTGTCGAATTTCACCACGTAATACTATCGCATCGACACGCCCCAGCTCCCAATCAGTCTTTTTGGGACGGGGCTCTTTTAGCTACCCTGGCCCGCAGATCGGCCCCCCTTGCCACAAAAGTGGCCCATCTATTACGTTAACACGGATAGCCTCGGCCATACCGAAAACCGTGAAAACAAAACCGCAGGTAGACAGCTTGTCGATTTTCGAAAAAACCGACTATGGTTGACCCCTGCGGCTTAAACGTAGTAGATAGGCCCTTTTCGTGGCGCAGCACTACTGCACCCCAAATTGGCACCCCGAGCCTGTTATAAGTTGCTGTGAAATACGGACGGTTGATAATCAAGGGTTGAAAATCAAGGCGCGCTATACGGCTTGCTATATCTCACTATACTTTGCTGTACGTCGCTGTACTTTGCTATAACTTGACAATAATCGGCCCATTACCATCCGGGATATAACGGACCCCAAGCCAACGCTGGCTTGGGGTCCGTCTTGTACCATGGCTCTTTTGGACTATGAGCGCTCGTATTTCGTGGCCCGCCCGGTTCCCTGCCTTACGATTGCATTCCGTTCAAGCAGAGATTCGAGTGCCGCCAACGTCCGCATGCGGCTCAGCCCCGTCTGTTTTTCAATCTCGCTTCGCGACATAATTCGCCCGCCCGACAAGGCCTTGAGAACCTGGACCTCTTCCTCGGACCCTTCAAAGGCATCGGTAACGGGCAATGTGACGGCCACCATGCCGCCGCGAACATCAAAAATTGGTTGATTGATCGAATCGCGATAGGCACGTCTAATGCGCGCAATTCCCGTACCAAATTTCTCGATGTAATCCAGCTTTAAGAAGGCCTCTGCAACGATGGGGTTTCTGAGCACGGATATCTGCCCATACAGGTATTGTTCCGTCGTCAAACCGGCGGGCAGCGATCCGGGGGAGGTCACAACGACGCGATCATCGTACAGGGCAATTTGAACGTTCGCTCGAACGTCCCACGTCCGATGCACTAAAGCGTTTGCAACAGCTTCGCGAAATGCCTCAAGAGGAATTCGATCGGTTTGGACGCGCTCCATCCCTTCGATACGCTCATAACGGTAGTAGCGTGCAAACATAGCCACCGCCCTGTCCGCCTGCTCAATTGCGGATACATTTGTCGCCGCCTCGCGATCCAAGATCACATCCTCGGTATCGCCAAAACGGACGCAGTCGATGCCTGGAAAATCATTCTTATCCGCTAAAATCGCCGCGGCATTGGTATAGCCATCCTTGCCGAGCAAGCGGAGCGTACGCAAGATATCCGACGTTAGCTCGGAAATGCCGAGGTGTTCAACACACTTATGCTCGAGCGTATGAAAGCTCAAGTCCTGGCGAGCCGACGTGAGCGCGTCGAACGTTACGTTGCTGCCTTCGAGCGTCAGCCTGCCATACTCAAACCGGTCGACCTCCACCGTTGCCGAATCGTTTCGCCTGTAGGCCTTTCCCTTGCTTCGATAGGGTTTGTCCTGTCCCTCATAAACCGTAAGGATTACGGTCCCGTGTTTCTCATCGGGCTCGAGCGTGTAACGGGGAGCGGGGTCCAAGCTGTCATTAATCATGTTCTCGATGCGGAGACACTCTGCGACCGGATCTGCAAGGCCGACAACCACGCCCTCGTCATCAACGCCAAACTCAATCTTGCCCGTCCCATAGTTTGCATAGGCGCTCACCGTTTTAAGAAACGTCGGCGTAACGCTTTCCTTGTATTCGACTGTAGGGCTCTCTCTAACAACCATATGCACAACCCCCTCGTTTCGTACCATTCATAACCGTATTATAAGACGAAAACCGTTTGCGTACTGATTTATATAAGACGCAAACTGTTTTCGTCTTGATTTGCGTACGGAATTAAGACGCATAATTTCGCTTTCGTATGGCTCAATACCGGACGCAGACTGTTTTCGTCTGTCAATACGTCTGAAATCCAAACGAAAAGAGCCCCGAGCTCGTATGAACTCGGGGCTCTTTGTGCCGCACATCTATGAGAGGAAAAATTCGATGCGTACGGGCGCTACCCCATGAAGCCGCCCTGGGATGGCGGCAACCTCGCCGTTACCCGTCTGATGGGTGTGCTCAAGGCATCCGTTCCCCTCTTTATCGACGTAACGGGCAAAAAAGTTCGTCGAGGAGACCATCCGCACGCACCACGGTGTGGCCGACGCCATTGAGACGCGCAACCCCACCGCCGCTCACGATGCGATGTATCTGCACCTGGTCTACAACCGCAATATGATTGCGGAAGGCACACAAACAAAAGGCATTTAAGGCTCGACAATAATCTTTCTTTGATAAAACGCAGGCAGCGAGCGCTTGCGTTTTATCAAATGGTGCAATGGGGTCAGGTTTACATGCATCAACTTAGCGCAAAGTAACCTGGCCCCCACGCAACAAAGGGTTAACTAGAGCTCACAGGCAACCTTGTAGCCATCGCCGATGGCGTCGCGAATGTTACCGCACTTGTTGGCATCGCCCAGCACGTGGGTGGCAACACCGGCTGCAGCCAGGTCGTCTGCCAGCTTGGTATTGGGACGATAGCCCATGGCAAGCACCAGCGTGTCGGCATCGGCGATAGTGTGGACCTCGCCGTCCTTTTCGTAACTGATGGTGTCCTCGGCGATCTCGGTCACCTTGGCCTCGGTCAGCACGTGGACGCCCTTGGAGAGCATGCGCGTGATGAGCACCGCGCGGCCGGCACCGCCCTCGTTGGCGGCGAGCGTCTTGGTCATCTCGATGACGGTGACATCGCGATTGGCCGGCGACAGGTCGTTGACCAACGGGGCCAGGTAATCGGCCGTCTCGCAGCCGACGGTGCCGCCGCCCACGATGACGATCTTCTTGCCCGGAAAAGCCTTGCCGCCCAACAGGTCGTCAGCCGTCATAACCTGCTTAAAGCCCTGCATGAAGGCCGGAGCGATGGGCTCGGCGCCATAAGCTAGGACGACCTCGTAGCCGGCGTAGTCACGCTGAATGTCCTCGGCAGTAAGCTCAGTGCCAAATACGCACGTGACGCCGGCCTCGGCCAGGCGACGGTACTGGTACTTGATCACACGAGTGAGCTCCTGCTTTGCCGGCGGAACGGCCGCGATGCGCATCTCGCCGCCCGGTTCGTCCTGCTTATCCACGAGCACCACGTTATGGCCGCGCTTGGCGGCAATGTAGGCCGCCTCCATGCCAGCGGGACCGGCGCCCACGACGAGCACGTTCTTGGCCTCGGCGGCAGGCTCGTAACCGGCCTCGTCGCGCTCCACGTCCGGGTTGACGGTGCAGGAGATGCGCTTGCCAAACATGATGCCGTTCAGGCAGCGCAGGCAACCGATGCAGGGGCGGATGTCGTCGGCGTTGCCGGCAGCGGCCTTGTTGCAGAACTCGGCATCGCACAGATTGGCACGGCCCATCATGCAGATGTCGGCAGCGCCGTCCTCGATCAGCTCCTCGGCGATCCAGGCCTCGTTGATGCGGCCGACGGTGGCGACGGGAATGTTGACGTGCTTCTTAATCTCGCGCGAGCAGGCGGCGTGCGAGGCCTGCTGGGTGCCGGCGGCGGGAATCGCAGAGCCACGCTTGATAGTGGTGCCGCCCGACACGTGAATCATGTCGACGCCGGCCTTCTCCAGGCGACGCGAGACGTAGATCATGTCGTTGAGGGTCAGGCCGCCATCGGTGTACTCATCGCCCGAGATGCGGACGTCGATGATAAAGTCCTTGCCGCAGCGCTCGCGAATCTCGGCGATGACCTCGAGCAGGAAGCGCATGCGGGCGTCGAGTGAGCCGCCGTACTCGTCGGTGCGCTTGTTGTAGAGCGGAGTCAAAAAGCCGCCGAGCATACCGTGGGCGTGCGCCGCATGAACCTCGACGCCATCGACGCCGGCCTTCTGCATACGCACGGCAGCGTCGCCAAACTGATGCGTGAGCTCGTGGATCTCATCTACCGTAATGGGGCGCGGCGCCTCGCGAGCATAGGACGGGCCCACAAAGGACGGAGCGATCAGGCGCGGGGTGCCCGGAATGTTAAAGGCCATGTAGGCGGGGTGGAAGAGCTGCGGCATGATCTTGCAGCCGTACTCGTGGACGGCGGCGGCGAGCTTTTCCCAGCCAGGGATAAACGTGTCGTCGTAGCAGCACATGTCACCCGGCAGATAGGTATAGGTAGGCTCGACCGTCACGACCTCGGTGATGATCAGACCCACGCCGCCCTTGGCACGGGCGCGGTAATGGTCGACCAAATCGTCGGTCACATAGCCGTGATCGGCCAGGTTGGTAGACACCGGCGGCATAAAGACGCGGTTCTTGACCTCGGTCGTACCGACCTTGATCGGGCTAAAGAGCATCGGGTAGGCGGAGGACTCCATACAGGGTTCCTTTCATTTGAGCCGCTCGGCGGCAGTTGCTAACGTACCTATCGTATCAGCAACCGCGCTGTACCCGACCGTACACGCTCCCCCGGCTTTTACTCAACCCACAAAAAGTTGCGGTGGAATACGGAGTAGATAAGGCCTTTGACAGCCAAAACGGTCCGTATTTCACCGCAACTGATGGGCGGGGTGGAATTGAGGGCTCAGATAGTCAGTCATGCCCTCATCCGCCACTCCCTCACCTACAGCGCGCCGTCCAGCATAAGGTTCACCTTGAGCACGTTGACCGTGGGCTCGCCGAACACGCCGAGGAAACGGCCCTTGGTGCACTGGGCGATGATGTCGCGCACCTCGCCTTCGCTCTTGCCCGTGGCCTTCGCCAGGCGCGGTACCTGGTACTCGGCGGCATCGGGGGAGATCTCGGGGTCGAGCCCTGAGCCAGAACACGTCACCAGGTCGACGGGCACGGCATCCATGCCGGCGTCGGGGTTGGAGGCGCGAATCTTCTCGACGCGCGCGTCCACAAGCTGCCGGTACTCCTCACTCGCCGGGGACAGGTTGGACGGGGCACCATACGCCACGAGCTCGCCGTCTTCGCCTTCGACAATTGACACGTTCTGGATGCGGCCCCACATGTGGTCCTCGTCCTCGAAGTTCTGGCCGATGAGCTCGGAGCCCACAACCTTGCCGTCGACCGTAATGAGCGAACCGTTCGCCTGATACGGGAACGCAACCTGGGCGATGCCGGTCACGACGAGCGTATAGCCCAGGCCGCAGACAACGGTAAACAGCGCGAACACGCCAAGTGCGCGCGATGCAACACCTTTGAACATACAAACCTCCACTTACATAATGCCGCAGAACGCGAGCAGCATGTCGATGAGCTTGATGAATACGAACGGGGCAACAATGCCGCCCAGACCCCACACGAGTAGGTTGTGGGTCAGCAGCTGTCCAGACGGGACCTCGCGGTACTTAACGCCCTTCAGCGCGGCCGGGATCAGCGCGACGATAACGAGCGCGTTATAGATGATGGCCGAAAGAACCGCGGACAGTGGGCTTGCCAGACCGAGGATGTTGAGCGCGCCAAGGCCCGGGTAGATCGGCGAGAACAGGGCCGGGATGATAGCGAAGTACTTCGCCATGTCGTTAGCCACCGAGAAGGTCGTGAGCGAACCGCGGGTCATGAGCAGCTGCTTGCCAATACGCACGACCTCGATGAGCTTGGTGGGGCTGGAGTCGAGGTCGACCATGTTGCCGGCCTCCTTGGCAGCCTGGGTTCCGGTGTTCATGGCCACGGCGACGTCCGCCTGGGCGAGCGCCGGCGCGTCGTTGGTGCCGTCGCCGGTCATGGCGACCAGGTGACCCTCACGCTGGAACTCGCGGATCTTCTCGAGTTTGCCCTCGGGGGTGGCCTCGGCCAGGAAGTCGTCAACGCCGGCCTCGGCGGCGATTGCCGCGGCGGTGAGCGGATTGTCGCCCGTCACCATGATGGTCTTGATGCCCATCTTGCGCAGGTCGGCGAACTTCTCCTTAACGCCGGACTTGATGATGTCCTTGAGGTACACAACGCCCAGCACGCGGCAGTTCTTGGTCACGACCAGCGGGGTGCCGCCGGCCTTGGCGATGCGTTCGACGGCCTCGTCGCACTCCTGGGAGAACACGCCGCCGGCTGCCTCCACATAGGTGCGCACGGAATCGGCAGCGCCCTTGCGGATCTCATTGCCCTCGTAGTTCACACCGGACATGCGAGTCGCCGCGGTGAAGGGGATGAACTCCATGCCCTTATCCTCGAGTGTGCGGCCGCGCAGCCCAAACTGCTCCTTGGCGAGCACGACGATGGAACGACCCTCGGGGGTCTCGTCGGCCAGCGAGGAAAGCTGAGCGGCATCGGCCAGCTCCGCGGGATCGACGCCGTCGACCGGGATGAACTCGGCGGCTTGGCGGTTACCCAGGGTGATGGTGCCGGTCTTGTCGAGCATGAGGATGTCGACGTCGCCGGCGGCCTCGATGGCGCGGCCGGACATGGCCAGCACGTTGGCCTCGTTCAGGCGGCTCATGCCGGCGATGCCGATGGCGGACAGAAGGGCGCCGATGGTAGTGGGAGCCAAGCACACGAGCAGTGCCACGAGCGTGGTCACGGCCGTGGGGTTGACCATGTCGTTAAGACCGGCCGAGAAGCAGGAGTAACAATACAGGGCCAGCGTGACCAGGATAAAGACGATGGAAAGGGCCACCAGGAAGATCTCCAGAGCGATCTCGTTAGGGGTCTTCTTGCGCGCGGCACCCTCGACCATCGCGATCATCTTGTCCAGGAAGCTCTGGCCGGGCTCACTGGAGATCTTGACGATGATCCAGTCGGACAGCACCGTGGTACCGCCGGTAACGGCAGAGCGGTCGCCGCCGGCCTCGCGGACCACGGGGGCGGACTCGCCGGTGATGGCGGACTCGTCAACGGAGGCAGCGCCCTCGATGACGTCGCCATCGCCGGGAATCTGCTCGCCGGCGCGTACGATCACCAGGTCGCCGCGCGTGAGCTCGGTGCCGGGAACGACGGTGAAGTGCTCCTTGTCCTCAACGGACTCGATACGATGGGCCTCGACATCCTTCTTGGCCGCACGCAGGGAATCGGCCTGAGCCTTACCGCGGCCCTCGGCAAGCGCCTCGGCGAAGTTCGAGAACAGGTCGGTGAGCCACAGGATGACCGCGATGGTGACCACATAGTAGGTGGGCACACCCGCGTCCTGCACACCGAAGATGGAAGCGACGGCCAGGACGGAGGTCATGACGGCGGAAAGCCACACCAGGAACATGACCGGGTTTTGAATCTGGACGCGAGGATCCAGTTTGGCAAACGAGTCGCGGACCGCGCGGCCCATCATGTCTTTTTGCATAGCCATAAATCTGCGTCCTCCTTTACGCAATCATCTGGAAGAACTCGGCAACGGGGCCAAGCGCCAGGGCCGGGAAGAAGCTCAGGGCACCGATCAGCAGAACGATGAACACGAGCAGGAATACGAACATGCCGTTGGTGGTAGACAGGGTACCGGCGCTCTCGGCGACCTTACCCTTCTTGGCCAGCGAGCCGGCGATAGCCAGCGTACCGATGATGGGCATGAAGCGGGCGAACAGCATCTCGAGGCCGAGCATGACGTTGATCCAGGGAATGTTGCAGTTCATACCTGCAAACGCCGAGCCGTTGTTGCCGCCGCATGAGGTGAAGGCATACAGCACCTCGGAGAAGCCGTGCGCGCCACCATTGTTGAGCTGGTCGGCAAGACCGGGCACCATGCAGGCGATGGCCGAGCACACCAGAATGGCAAACGGAGTTGCCAGGCACAGGACAACTGCCCAGCGCATCTCGCCCGGCTCGATCTTCTTGCCCAGGAACTCGGGCGTGCGGCCGACCATAAGGCCGGCGATGAACACTGTGAGGATGGCGAAGCCGATCATGCCGTACAGGCCGCAGCCCACGCCGCCGAAGACAACCTCGCCCAGAGCCATCTGGAGCATCTGGACAAAACCGCCCAGCGGGGTGTAGGAGTCGTGCATGGAGTTAACCGAGCCGTTGGAAGCGGCGGTGGTGTAAGCCGACCACGTGGAGGAGGTGACGATACCGAAGCGGCTCTCCTTGCCCTCCATGTTGCCGCCGGCTTGGCCGTCGGTCATCTCGATATTGACCGCTCCGCCATCGGCCAGCTGCGGGGTGCCCGCATGCTCGTTGACGGCGATGATGCCGGTGAAGATCACCAGCAGGATGAACATGGCGGCAAAGATGGCCTTGCCCTGCTTGGTGTTCTTGACGCCGATACCGAAGGTGAAGCAGCAGGCAGCCGGGATCAGCAGCAGGCTGGTCATCTCGATGATGTTGGTGAAGGCACTGGGGTTCTCATACGGATGGGCGGAGTTCACGCCGAAGAAGCCGCCGCCGTTGGTTCCGGACTGCTTGATGGCGACCTGAGGAGCCGCAGGACCCTGGGGCAGGAACTGCTCGGTGACCACGCGCGCGCCCTCGACAACCTTGCCGTCGACCTTGACCGTGTCGCCCTCGATCTGGGCGCCGTCGAGGACGCTCCAGCCGCCGTCTGCATTAGGCTGGACGGCGACGGGCTCTACGAGCTCAGCCTTCTGAGCCGGCTGGAAGTTGGAGATGACGCCACCGGCAGCCAGGCAGATGCCGAACACGAGGTTCAGCGGGATGAGCACATACAGGACGGTGCGGGTGAGGTCGACCCAGAAGGAACCCAAGCTCTGCTCCTTGACCTGACGGAAGCCACGAATCAGCGCGAACATGACCGCGATACCGGTGCCAGCGGAAACGAAGTTCTGCACGGTGAGACCCATGAACTGCACAAGGTAGGACAGGGTGGTCTCGCCGGAGTAGGACTGCCAGTTGGTGTTGGTTATGAAGGAAGCAGCCGTATTGAACGACAGGTCCCATGGCACACCCGGCAGGTGCTGGGGATTGCCTGGCAAGAAGGACTGAAGCGCTTGAAGTGCCACAAGGACCACGAGGCCGATCCCCGAAAAGACCAGCACGCTCGCCAGGTAGCGCCTACACCCCATCTGCTCTGCCGCGTCGATGCGAAGCAGACGATAGACGCCACGCTCCACAGGAGCAATCACAGGCGACAGGAACGTATGCTCACCATCCATGATATGGGCCATGAACCGACCGAGCGGAACGGCCAGGACGACGAGCACGGCAAAGTACAAGATGTACTGAATCGCAGCGTCCATAGTTTACGAATCACTCCTCATCAGAATGTAGATGTAATAGATAAGGAGTCCAATGCAGACGACTCCGATGATGGGAATGAGGATGTTCATTTACCGCCCCTTTCACGCGCGGTCCGATGTCTCGGACGCCTGCTCTCGCAAGCGCCTGGGGACAGTAAACGCTTCTAGAGATTAAAGAGGCGTGAGGGCCGGGGCTCACGACCTTAAGATGCCGTAAAGATGCAGGTAGAAAGCACTATTGCGGCTGCAGTGCGCCTATACTCGACCTCGCGAGCATACAGTGGCGTCCTCACCGCGTATGCACGCATGGGCAACGTTTCAGAAAGGCTACGCTATGCAGCGCGACGCATCGGACACTCGCGTCAATCCAGACCTCATCCTCAAGGCAATTGAGAAAGACGAGGCCGCCGATGACGCTCGAACCAGCCGGGGACACCTCAAGATTTTCTTTGGCTACGCTGCTGGTGCAGGCAAAACCTATGCGATGCTTCAAGCCGCCCACGCCGCCAAGCGGCGAGGTGTCGACGTCGTCGCGGGATACATCGAGCCGCACGAACGTCCGGCAACTGCCCATCTTGCACAAGGGCTTGAGAACGTGCCCTGTAAACTCGCTGAGCACAACGGCATTGCGCTCAGCGAGTTCGATCTAGATGCGGCTATCGAACGCGCCCCTCAGCTCATCCTTGTCGACGAGCTCGCCCATACGAATGCGCCGGGGTCTCGCCACGACAAACGTTATCAAGACGTCGAGGAACTTCTACATGCAGGCATCGACGTCTATACGACTGTGAACGTTCAGCATATCGAGAGCCTAAACGACATGGTTGCATCCATCACCGGCGTTGTCGTGAGCGAACGAATCCCCGACCGCATCTTCGATGATGCCGACCAGGTCGAGCTCGTTGACATAGAGCCCGAAGACCTACTTGAGCGCCTTCGCGCCGGCCTCGTCTACCGTCCCGCACAAGCCGAGCGAGCGCAACAGCATTTTTTTACCGTCGAGAACCTCACCGCACTCCGAGAAATCGCGCTGCGCCGCTGCGCCGATCGCACCGGCCACCTCACAGACGCCGCACGCGTGCTGGGAAACCGTGACTACTACACCAGGGAGCGTATCTTAGTCTGTGTCTCCCCGGCGCCGACCAATCCCCGCATCGTCCGTGCCGCCGCACGCATGGCGAAAGCGTTTCGCAGCGAGCTCGTCGCCCTGTTCGTAGAGAGCCCGCGCACGCAAGCCATGAGCGATGATGAGCGCGCCAAGCTTGCAGACAATATCGCCCTAGCCGAGCAGCTCGGAGCACATATGGAAACCGTCTATGGCGACGACGTCGCGTTTCAGATCTCCGAGTTCGCACGCCTGTCGGGTATTTCGAAGATCGTCATGGGGCGCACGGGCGAGCACAGCAGCGTCCGTCAGGCCCTCTTTGGCCGCAAATCTCTCGTAGAACAGCTCATAACATTCGCCCCGAACCTCGACATTTACATCATTCCAGACCAGTCGACTCCGCCCTCCCGACCCAAAGGACGCCGCCATGCGCTCGCCCTGCAGCCGCCCAGCAGCCGAAACGTGCTTCGCACGCTGGCCCTCTCTCTTGTCGCCACAGCGATCGGCACGGCTTTCCGCCATCTGGGATTTGCCGATTCCAGCATCATATCCCTCTATATCCTCACGGCCCTGCTGACCGCCGTCACCACGACGGGGCGTATCTGCACGATCGTATCGAGCGTGCTCTCTGTAGTGCTTTACAACTTCTGCTTCGTAACGCCTCTGTTTTCGCTCGCCAGCTACGACCGAAGCTATCTGGTCACGTTCGGCATCATGTTCGCTACCGCTATGGTCGCCGGCGAGTTAACTGCGCGCATCGCCGACAACGCCCGTACCTCCGCCGAGAACGCATTCAAAACGCGCGTACTCCTCGAAACGAACCAGCTCTTGCAGCAAGCCCATAGCGCGGAGGAGTGTGCCCGCGTCGCCATGAACCAACTCATCAAACTGCTAAAACTCGACGTGGTCTTCTACTCCGCCGAACACGGCACGCTCGGCAAGACGCTCTATGAGTCCGCTGGCACCGAAAACCGATCCGCGTCGCTGCTCACCGACTACGAGCGCGCTGTTGCAACCTGGACCTACACCAACAACAAACGCGCGGGCGCAAGCACGCGGACCCTGCCCGAGGCGCGCTGCCTCTACCTCGCGGTTCGCACCGGCGACAAGGTATTCGGTGTCATCGGCATCGACCTGGAGGGGCGCGAGATCGAAGCCTTCGAGCATTCGATCGTCCTATCTATCGTAGGCGAATGCGCCTTGGCGCTCGAAAGCGACCGGGCGGCGCAAGAGCGCGAAGAGGCTGCGGTCTTGGCGAAAAACGAGCAGCTGCGCGCCAACCTTTTGCGCTCCATCGGCCACGATTTGAGGACACCACTCACGGCTATATCCGGATCTGCGGCAATCCTTCGGAAGAGCGACGAGAAGCTCAGCCTCGAACAACGCTGCGATCTTGCCGATGCCATCTACGACGACTCCCTCTGGCTTATCGATACCGTGGAGAACCTCCTCGCCATCACACGCGTCGAGGATGGCACCATTTGCCTCAACTTCACATCCGAGCTCATCGACGAGGTCATCGAGGCCGCCCTCAGCCATGTCGCCCAAGCATCGCATGGACGTACCGTCACCATCGAGCACACTGACGACATCCTGCTGGTACGCATCGACGTCCATCTCATCATGCAGGTGCTTACGAATCTCATCATGAACGCCTTCAAATACACGCCCGAGGACTCGACTGTCACCATCAGCGCACGTCGCGAGGGTGCGTTCGTCGTGGTGGACGTCGCAGACGATGGGCCGGGTGTGGCAGACTGCGACAAGCCTCATATCTTTGAGCGCTTCTTCACCTCACGCAATACGCGGCCCGTGGATTCGCGTCGAAGCATCGGCCTTGGGCTGTCGCTCTGCCGCTCCATCGTGGAGGCGCATGGCGGCGTCATCGAAGTTCGCGACAACCACCCCCATGGGGCCGTCTTCCGTTTTGCCCTGCCCGCTGAGGAGATCGAGATTCATGAATAATGCCGCTAAGCCACGCATCCTCCTGGTCGAAGATGACCTGACCGTTCAAAACCTCGTTTCGACCGCGCTTGACCTCCACGGCTATGTCGTGAGCAAGGTTTGCGACGGCCAGGCCGCCATCATGGATGCGGTGTCGCACGGCCCCAGCCTCATCATGCTCGACCTCGGCCTTCCCGACATTGACGGTATCGAGGTCATCACGAAGATCCGAAGCTGGTCGGCAGTCCCCATTATCGTCATTTCGGCGCGCACCGAAGATTCCGACAAGATTGCAGCACTTGACGCAGGGGCAGACGACTACCTCACCAAGCCCTTTTCTGTGGATGAGTTGCTCGCGCGCGTCCGTGCGAATTTGAGGCGCTCCTCGATGGCGTCGAGCGAGTCGACAGAAGCGAGCACGTTCGACAACGGTCCGCTGCATATCGACTACGCCGCGGGATACGCGACGAAAGACGGACGCGAGCTCTCGCTCACCCCAACCGAGTACAAATTGCTCGTCCTTCTGGCGAAAAACGTCGACAAGGTGCTCACCCACACCTTCATCACCCGCGAGATATGGGGCACGAGCTGGGACAGCGATCTGGCGAGCCTGCGCGTGTTCATGCGCACCCTGCGCAAGAAGATCGAGGCAGACCCCTCTCACCCCAAGATGATTCAGACGCACATGGGCGTCGGGTACCGCATGCAGCGTCTCTAGCCCACCCCACAAAAAGTTGCGGTGGAATACGGAGTAGATAAGGCCTTTGACAGCCAAAACAGTCCGCATTTCACCGCAACTGGTTTAACGATACCCCAAAATCACTCTTCAACTCGCCGCGCTCTCCCCCAAATGTGCAAAGCGCCCCGCGAACGGATGCTCGCGAGGCGCTTGGATGACGGACCTTACTTGATACCGCGGCCCAAGTCTTCGGCAATTTTGTCCACGCCCTTAAGTGCGGCGCAGGTTTTTTTGTTGGAACAATGTCCCGTGCAAACGCCGCCCTGAGCGCAGTCGGCGCAAGTGCCCTTACGATAAATGCGCACGCACACGGCGACAAACGCAATGCCGATAACAGCCAGTACAACAATATCGATAGGTGCCATAGCAAGCCTCCTCTAGTTAACCACCACTTACTTTACCCCATTCTCCACCTGCCAAAAAGGGACAGGTATATTTTGGTCGGTTTTATCTGCGGAAACGCCACATCTCCCTCACCAAAAAGCCCGAGTGTCGCTGGGACACCCGGGCTCGTGGAAAGGGGCTGATCCTTATTCGGACTTAAGCGGAAACTGCAGCGGAAGCGGTGTTGGTCTCGTCCTCGTCGGTCCAAGCGTGCTTGGGCATGGGACGGAAGATCTGGAAGAGCATCGCAACCAGCAGTACGATGGCTACAACCGTCCAAATACCAAACTGGCCAAGGACAAGCAGGTTGTAGAACTGGTTGATGAACAGGCCGATCACCCAGGCAAAGGCGCACTCGTAGCCGATGGCAATCGCGGTCCACTTGCCGGAGTCCATCTGGTTGCGGATAGTTCCCATGGCGGCAAAGCACGGGGCGCACAGCAGGTTGAAAGCGCCGAAGGCAACGCAGGCGCCCATGGTCGGGAACATGCCGGCAAACGCGGTCCACAGGCTCGGGTCGGTCTCGGCGGCGTCAGCAACCGACAGCAGCGAGCCGGCGGTGGCGACGACGTTCTCCTTGGCGACAAGGCCAGAGACAGTCAGCGCAGTTGCCTGCCAGGTGCTAAAGCCGAGCGGGGCGAAGATCCAAGCGACCAGGTTGCCGAGCATGGCAAGCACGGAGTAGTCCATAAACTCCTCGGGGATGCCGTCCATCGCAGGCAGGAAACCAAAGGAACCGTTATAGCTACCAAAGTTGGAGAGGAACCAAACGACGACGGTGGACGCAAAGATGACCGTGCCGGCCTTCTTGATAAAGGCCCAGCAGCGTTCCCACACGTGCAGCGCCCAAGAGCGGATCGCCGGGAAGTGGTAGGCAGGAAGCTCCATAACGAACGGCGTCGGACGGCCGGCGAAGAGCTTGGTCTTCTTGAGCATGAGGCCCGAGGCGATGACGGCAAAGACGCCCAGGAAGTAGAAGAGCGGGCTGATCCATGCGGCGGTGGTGGAAGAATCGCCGATGATGGAACCCATGAGCAGGGCGATGATCGGCAGCTTGGCGCCACAGGGAATGAACGTGGTGGTCATGACCGTCATGCGGCGGTCCTTCTCGTTCTCGATGGTCTTGGTGGCCATGACGCCGGGGACGCCGCAGCCCGAGGACACGAGCATGGGGATAAAGGACTTACCGGACAGGCCAAAGCGGCGGAACACGCGGTCCATGATGAAGGCGACGCGGGCCATGTAGCCGCAGTCCTCCAGGAAAGACAGCATCACAAAGAGCAGGAACATCTGCGGGACGAAGCCGAAGATGGCGCCCAGGCCGCCGACGATGCCGTCGCAGACCAGCGAATCGACCAGGCCGCCGTCCTCGGTGCCGCCCGCCACAAGGGCGTCGTGCACCATGGTGGTGATACCCGGGACATAGGGGCCGTACTGTGCCGGGTCGACCGAGTCGGCATTGTCGCCCGCAGCCTCAACAGCTGCGTCATAGGCGTCGCGACCCTGACCGAGCACGTACCAGCCGTCGGTGCCGAAGAGTTGGTCGTTGGTGAAGTCAGTCACCGTGCCGCCCAAGGTAGAGACGGCAATGTAGTACACACAGAACATGATGACCACAAAGATCGGCAGGCCCAGGATACGGTTGGTAACCACGCGGTCGATCTTCTCGGAGGTGCTCATCTTTGCCGGAGCCTTAGTGAGGCACTCGTCGATGATGTGGGCAATCACGCCGTAGCGCTCGCCGGTGATGATGGACTCGGCGTCGTCGTCGCAATCCTGCTCGCACTGGGCGACCAGCTGCTCGACGCGAGCGGCCTTCTCCTTGGTGAGGTTGATGAGCTTGCAGGCGTCCGCGTCGCGCTCGAACAGCTTGACGGCGTAGTAGCGACGCTTGTTGGCGGGAACGCTCGCCGGCAGATTGTTCTCGATGTGGTCCAGAACGTCCTCAATGGAGGAATCGAACTTGTGCTCCGGCACCTGGCCCTTGGAAGCAGCGGACTTTTTGACCTGCTCGAATAGCTCCGTGATGCCCTTGTTCTTAAGAGCGGAGATCATCATGACCGGGCAGCCGAGCTTCTTGGAGAGCTTGTCCGTGTCGATCTTGTCGCCGTTCTTCTCGACCAAGTCGGCCATGTTGAGGGCAACGACCACGGGCAGGCCGGTCTCGATAACCTGAAGCGCCAGGTACAGGTTGCGCTCGAGGTTGGTAGCGTCGACCACCTGGACGACGACATCAGGCTCGCCGCTCATGAGGTAATCGCGCGAGCACTGCTCCTCGGGGCTGTAGGGGGAAAGCGAGTAGATGCCAGGGAGGTCCGTGATGGTAACGTTCTTGTCGCTCAGGAGCTTGGCTTCCTTTTTCTCAACCGTGACGCCGGGCCAGTTGCCAACGTAGCCGTTGGCGCCGGTGATCAGGTTGAAAAGCGTGGTCTTGCCGCAGTTGGGGTTACCCGCCAGCGCGACATGGATCTGAGAATCCGCCATTCAATCCTTCTTCCTTGTGTGCCCGCGCTGCTTTCTCCGCACGGGCTGGATAATGTGCTTCAACATTGCAAATTTAAGTTAGAAAAACCTAACTTTATCTGCATAAATAGTTGCCGCGGGCCCTTACTGGACCTCGACGACGGCAGCCTCCTCCTTGCGGATGGAAAGCTCGTAGCCGCGCACGTTGATCTCGACCGGATCTCCGAGCGGTGCAACCTTAACGACCTTGAACGAAGTGCCCTTGATGAGGCCCAGGTCCATAAGGTGACGGCGAAGCGCGCCCTCGCCGTGAAGCTTGACGATGGTAGAGCTCTCGCCCACCTTAACGTCACCCAACGTCTTCATATTCTTTTCCCCCTTTCAGCTTTTATGAAATGCTGCGAACTAACCGACGGTCATGATGTGCATGGCGACCTTGGTATCGATACCAAAGCGTGCGCCCAGCACGGTGACGATGATATTGGCGCCACTCGAGCTCACCACGTGAACCTCACTGCCCTCGACAAAGCCGAGGTCCTTGAGGTGGTGCTTCATGTCCTCATTGCCCTTTACACGAGACACGTGCACGGTTTCGCCCGCTTTCACCATCGAAAGCGGCATGGCCGGCATCTGCGGTCCGCAAGACATGAGTGTGCTCCTAACGTCAGTTCGTCCTCAACATCGACGCAGCAAAAGTTAACCACGTCTATGTTCGCTACAGTAAACTAGCACGTGGTTAACTTTTTGGAAAGGGTCCCTATTCAGTTTTCGGAAAAGTTTCCCATATGAAACAAAAGAGGCGCCGCAAAGAGCGCCTCCCAGAGATGTGACAAAGGGACTGTCCGCAGTCCCTTGTTGCGTTTAGAGCGAGAGGTTTCTGATCGACGTGACACACGAGGCCTCGTCTACGCCCGAAACGCGAAAGACGATGTCCTCGCCGCACTCGCCGTAAAGCGCCATGAGCCCCATCACATCACGGCCGTCGGTATGGCGGTCGCCGATGCTAACCGACACGTCGCTACGATGCTTGGCAATGATGTCGTAGAGCAGCGCAACCGGGCGGGCATGCAATCCCAACGGATCTTTAATCGTCTTTGTAAACTCGACCATGTCCCCTCCCACG
>CAJMMA010000017.1 GCA_905214435.1 uncultured bacterium | reverse complement strand
GGACGCGCGCGAGCGCGTCGAGGATCGCCCGTTCATCATCCACTGCCAGTATCCTAGCCATGTTGACCTCCTGAAACTCTCGTCGGAATTGTACTAGCGCCGCACTCAGCAGTCCAGAGCCCTGCGCGCAGCGCCGACCCCCAGCCGGCGTCGAGCAGGGCATTCCCGCCCAGGACGAGCGCTGCGGAGAGGAGGACGAGCACAGCGGCGAGCGGCTTTCTACGCATCTGCCCTCCCGTCCTCGAAGCGGCAGAACCAGGCGAGAAGGACGGCGTCGGCTGCCAGGGTGAGCACGAGGCTAGCGAGCGCAGTTGTGAGGAGAGGGCCCGCCGCGCGTGCGGCGTCGATAAAGGCCTCCACCCCGAGCGACCCCAGTCGCGCGGGCCAGGCGGGCGGCACCCAGCTCAGGGGCGTCGCCAGGGCACCGGTGAGCTCGCCGGTCATGAGGCCGTGCGCAAGTCCGCCCACCGAGAAGAACGCGAGGAGCGCCCCCGCAGCGCCGGCGCCGATGGCGGCGTTGCGGCCGAGGCGCAGGGCCACGCCGAGCCACAGCGCGTAGAGGGGCAGGCTGCCCAGCACGATGCCCGCCCAGGCGGCCGCAAGCGGAGCGGGCCCGAGCGGCAGGCGTCCGGAGACGGCGAGCGCGCCCCCGAACACGCTGAGCGCCACGGCCAGCGCGCCCGCGCCGAGCGCCGCAAGGGCGAGCAGCTTCGCCGCGACGGCGCGCCCTCGCGAGGGGACCGCCGTGAGGTTGGCGAGGCGCCCGGCAGCGCGCTCCTCGTCCACGGCGAGCCCGCAGACGATGGCGGACATGAGCGGCATGAGGGCGCCGAGGAACTGGGCGTAGGCGTCCGCGCCCAGCGCCGGGTCCCATCGGGTTACGGAGAAGTACTCGCCGCAGGCAAGACCGGCCGCCAGGCCGCAGGCGAGGTGCACCGCCGCGAGCGGGGAGCGTGCCAGGCGCAGGGCCTCGGAGAGCAGGGCCCGCGGGAGAGTCATGCGCGGCGTCGGGTCGGAGAGTCGTGTCATGACCATCACCTCTCCTCGGAGCGCGCGAACCAGGCCGCGCCCGCCGCCGTGAGCGCGGCGAACGCGAGCGCGCAGACCGCAAGGCCCGCCAGCGTGAGCATGCCATCCGCCATGAGCGCCCCGCCGAGCGCCATGTCCGCCGCGAGCGGCTCGCCGCTCGGCAGCACGGGGATGAAGCTCGTGGGGATGACCATGTTCGCCGACGGCGGAAAGAGCTGCGGCAGCGGCACCAACGACCAGGCGAACCCACCTACGAGTTGCGCGGCGAGCGGGCAGAAGATGCCCGCGAGCATGCCGAGCCGCGCCGTGAGGAAGAGCCCTGCGGGGATCATCCACGCCGCGGTCACCGTGTTGGCGAGCGCGCAGAGGAGCATCGTGAGCGTGCCCGCGGCCGTGAGACCCTGCGAGGAGAACGCCGATCCCGCGAGGTAGATGCCGAAGACCACGAGGTTCGAGAGCGTGCAAAGAGCGAGGCACCAGAGCGCCTTGGCCCACCAGGCTCGCCCGAGCGGGAAGCCCAGGCCCAGAAGCCCCCGCATCCGCGTGCGAGCGTCCGCCCGCGCGACGCACGCCACCACAAGCGATAGAGACACGGGCAGGAAGAGCGCGTACCAGTAGTTCCACGCGCTAAAGATCTGCACGCCCCGGTAGGGCATCGCGCCGAGCAGCGGCATCGGCAGCGCCATGAGCACGGCCAGGCGAACCGGTGCCGCGTGGCGCGACTTCAGGGCCTCGGCGCGCAGGCCCGCGAGCAGGCCGCCTTTCTCGCCCGTCATGCCGCCACCTCCCCGCGCGCTCGTCGCCCTTCCCGGCAGAAGCTCATGAAGAGTTCCTCGAGGTCCTGCCCGGGACGAAGCGCATCCTCGTAGGCGAGGCGCCCCCCGCAGATGATGCCGATGGTGTCCGCCATCTGCTGCACCTCGGAGAGGATGTGGCTCGAGACGATCACCGTCGTACCCGCCGCCGCGAAGCCGCGGATCTGGTCGCGCAGCTCCTCGATGCCGATGGGGTCGAGGCCGTTGGTGGGCTCGTCGAGCACGAGCAGGCGTGGCCGGGCGATTAGCGCCAGTGCGAGCCCCAGGCGCTGCCGCATGCCCATCGAGAAGCGCCCGGCGCGCTTCTTCCCGGTGTCCGCGAGGTCCACGGCGGCGAGCACCTCATCTATGCGGCTCTCGGGAAGGCCCAGCAGCGTGGTGCGCACGCGCAGGTTCTCGCGCGCGGTGAGGTTGGGGTAGAGCGGCGCCTCCTCGATGAGGCTGCCGATTGCGTAGAGGTCCTCGCGGCGCCAGGCGTGCCCGGCAAAGAGGATCTCCCCGGCCGTCGGCCGCAGCATCCCGCAGATCATCTTGAGCGTTGTCGACTTGCCGGCGCCGTTGGGACCGAGCAGCCCGTACACCTCGCCCTCGCGGATATGAAGGCTCACATCGGCCACGGCGTCCTGCGCCTGGTCACCGCGGCCGAAGCGCTTGGTGAGCCCACGCGTCTCGAGCATGTAACCCATGGGTTTATCCTTTCTCTTCCGGGAGCGCGGGCCGAGTCACCGTGCCCGCGCGCCTTACCTTTCGGGTTCACCATCCATGGTGGGGCGCGTTTCTAACGAAGCCATAACGGCCGTTGGGTTCTTTTGGCGCCAACCCTTCTCGACCCGCACATCATGATTAATTTGCTTAAGGCAACAACTTTCCCGATCGATGTAATCACCGAATCAAAACGTGTACATCACCCTCCAAAACCGACATTTTTCGGCATGTTTGGAGGCTGATGTACACGAATGTGAAATCCACCGCCGCCCAAAAGCGCCTTCCTCATGTCTGGACTCTCTATGCTTACGCTGGATAGACATCGCCGGAACGGGTATAGTAGCGAAAGTTTTGTCGTTAACCAGCGGGGGAGTCCTGTGGGCATCAAAAAGAAGATCAAAAAGGAGCTTATCGGCACTTCCGATTACCCGTCGAATAAGATCTTTACGATCTCCAATTTCATCACCTTTACGCGCCTGATCCTCACCCTGGTATTTCTGTACCTGTTTGTGACGGATAACAACCGCGTCATCGCCATCGTTATCTACGCCGTTGCCGCCTCTACCGACTGGATGGACGGTCAGATCGCCCGCATGACCAAGACGGTCTCGTGGCTCGGCAAGGTCATGGATCCCATCTGCGACCGTGCGCTGCTGTTCACCGGCGTACTTGGGCTGGTGGTCCGCGGAGAGCTGCCCATCTGGGTCTGCGTGCTCATTATTGGCCGCGACATCTATCTGGGCATCGGCACGCTTATCGTGCGTCATTATCACCGTCGCCCCATCGATGTCGTCTTTCCCGGAAAGATTGCCACTGCACTGCTCATGACCGGCTTCTCGCTCATGCTGCTCGGGTTCCCCGTTATTGACGGCCTGCATCTTTTACCTTCAACCCTTACGGCCTTCCCGGGCCTCAACGGAAGCTCGGTGCCCCTCGGCATCTTCTTTGTGTACGGCGGCGTGATCTTCTCCATGCTCACGGCTGTCATCTATTCCATTAAGGGCGGAGTGGCCATTAAACAGGCTCTCGCGCATCCCGAGGACGAGGACATCGACTTTCTGAACCCTGAAATCGAAGACTGATTCGTTGGGGTATGATTACGTACGGTTCATTATTTGCGGCACGTCCGCGATAAGTTAGGGGTTGTCATGGACAACATGGTTAACAATATGCCTCAGAATGATAAGGCTGCTGACGCTACCTGCGTATTCCGCGTGCCTTCAAGCGACGTCACCGTTCCCGACCTCATGGCCAACGTGCGCATCACCGCACCCGTTCTGTCCATCGTCAAGGGTCCGCAGACTGGTGCCGCCTTTGAGCTCGAGGACGACGTGACCACCATCGGCCGCGATCCTGCGAACGGCATCTTCCTCAATGACATGACCGTTTCGCGTAGCCACGCGCGCATTATTCGCGAGGGCCTCGGCGCTCGCATTGAGGACCTGGGCTCGCTCAATGGCACCTGGGTCGACGGCGCCATTGTCAACGCGGCCCCGCTGCACGATGGTTCTTCCGTCCAGATCGGTACGTTTACGCTCATTTACCACGAGAGCACGCCGGAGCGCATCGAAACCGGTGAGTAGGGCATGGCCGAACGCAACTATCTGAGTATCGGCCAAGTCGTCAACCTTCTTCGAGGCGCATACCCCGATCTTTCGAACTCAAAAATTAGATTTCTAGAAGATGAGGGGCTCATTACCCCTCATCGTACGCCTAAGGGATACCGTCAGTACTCTAAGGAGGACGTTGATCGCCTGGAGGTCATCCTGCACTTGCAGAAGACCCGTTACATGCCGCTCAACGTGATTAAGCAGCGCTTGGAAAACGCCACGGACCTGTCAACGCTCGCCTACGAGGTGGGCTTGCTGTCCGATGTTCCGCTCAAGACGGAGCCAAAGGAGACTAAGCAAAAGCTGCATCCCATCGAGACCATTCCCGATATGCTGGGCGTCGAGATCTCGTTTATCCGGTCGCTCGCCGAGAACGACCTTATCCGCATTATCAAGAGCCCGCAGAATCGTGAGCTCGTCGATGGTCGCGATTTTCCAATCATCCGCTACTGCTCCGAGCTGTCACGCTTCCACATTGAGCCGCGCAACCTGCGTCAGTACGTATCGTCGGCAAACCGCGAGTCTTCGATGTTTGAGCAGGTGCTCGTGAGCATGCTCGGAATGGATACCTCCGATGACGAGCGCGACGCCAAGCTCGAGCGTGCGTTTAAGAAGCTTCACGACCTGACCGAGGGTGTACACACTGCGCTGCTCAAGAACCGCGTTTTTGAGTCGCTCAATGCCGTGGTCGAGGACGCCGACATCGATGCACTCGATGAGGAAATCGCTCGCTCCGAGTCCACCAAGGCCAAAAACGAAGAAACTGCCGCGCCGGCTTCGCACGAGGATTCTCTCGTAAAGCCGCTCAAGGTCGTCGCCCCTTCGCACTCCGGCACCGCCACGGCGGGCAAATAACCGCTGCCGATATTTCGGCAACCCATTGAAAGGCCATGTAATGTACGACTTCGAATCTCAAATCGTCGACATCCCCGACTATCCCGAGCCCGGAGTCATCTTTAAAGACATCACGCCGCTCTTTGGCAATCCCGAGGCGCTCAAAGCCATGACCGATTCCCTCGCCGAGCACTTTGCCGGCATGGGGATCACCAAGGTCGTGGGTCCCGAGGCCCGTGGCTTTATGGTTGGCGTACCGGTTGCTGTGGCCCTTGGTGCCGGCTTTGTTCCCGCACGTAAACCGGGCAAGCTACCCCGCAAGACGGTGAGCCAGAGCTATGAGCTCGAATACGGCACCGACTCTATCGAGATCCATGCCGATGCCATTACCTCTAAAGATACCGTGTTGATTCTGGACGACTTGGTCGCGACGGGCGGAACCGTCGAAGCAACAGGTAAACTGGTGCGAGATATGGGCGCAAAGCTTGTGGGCTACGGGTGTATCCTTGAGCTTGCGTTTCTCAACCCGCGCGAGAAGCTCACGCCGACTGACGACGATGTTGAGCTCTTTAGCCTGGTGACGGTGGAGTAGCCGTTACCCTTAGTTACTGGAAAGGAAGCTACATGCGCACAGCAAACACGCACAAAAACATGGCACGCTGCGCTGCTACGGCAACCCTCGCTTGTGTTTTGGGCTTGGGCCTCGCGGCTCCTGCCTACGCCGATACCGCATCCGACCTTGCCGCTGCTCGTACGAAACTCGAGCAGATCGGCACCCAAACCCAGCAGATTTACGATGAGCTTGCCACGCAGACGCAGGCGCTCGATCAGACTGCCGGCGAGATCACGCAAAAGCAGCAGGAGATCGCCGATGGTCAGGCCAAGCTCTCGACCTATGTCGCCGGCGAGTACAAAACCGGCGGTCTGAGCCTGCTTCAGGTTTTGACGGGTGTCGATGATCTGAGCGATATGCTCAACCGTCTGTTCTACTACGGCAAAGTTTCCGATAAGCAGGCTCAGACCATTCAAGAGGTCAAGGAGCTTAAGCAGCAGCTCACCGATAAGCAGGCCGAGCAGGAGAAGAACGTCGCCACCACGCAAAAGAAGGTCGACGAGCTTAACGCCCAGCAGGCTGAAGCCCAGAACGTCGTAAATTCCCTGGATTCACAGCTGCAGGCCGAGCTTGCCGCAGAGGCCGAGGCCAACGCCGCGCTGCAGGCCGGCATCAACGCCAGCACCGCCGAGAAGGCCACGGTGAGCAACGAGACTGCCGGTACGACCGAGAACACCAACAACGGTGGCCAGACCAGCAATAACAACAACCAGGGCGGCAACACTCCGGCTCCTACGCCGGCACCTGCTCCTACACCGCAGCCCTCCACGCCTGCTCCGGCTCCGACGCCTTCTGCTCCGAGCCAGTCCGTCGACGGCGGTTCTGTTGTCTCGCGTGCATACAGTAAGCTTGGTTGCGCCTATTCATGGGGCGGCATTGGACCGAACAGCTTCGACTGCTCTGGTTTTGTTAGCTATTGCCTCACGGGTCGCTATTGCCGCCTGGGCACCACGGGTACCTTTATGGGCTGGACGCGTGTGTCCGATCCGCAGCCTGGTGACGTTGTAGTCAACTCGTACCACACCGGCATTTACATCGGTGGTGGTCAGATGATTCATGCTTCCGACTACAACACGGGCGTTATCATCAGCTCCGTTGCCGCCGGCATGAACAACAACTATATCTTCGTTCGCTACTAAGTATTCAAATAAAGCAAACCGATATGGACCTCGTGGCTTTGAGTCATGGGGTCCATTCATTTGCCTTTAGTGCAGGCCGCTATCTAGTTTTGAATACTAGATAGCGGCCCAATTAGTCTGCAAGAAGGCTATAATTGTTTAGGAACAATTAGAAAGGACCCTCTATGAGCTGGGCACTTATCTCAGATTCAAGCTGTAATCTCCGCGATTGGCAACCGACCGCACCCCATACCACCTTTGCATTTGCGCCTCTCAAAATTCGAGTGGGGGAGCGCGAATTCGTCGATGACCTTTCGCTCGATGTTCATGAGCTCAACTGCGCTGTTCAGGCGGAGACGAACGCTTCTTCGAGCGCTTGTCCCAGCGTAGGGGAGTGGGCCGAGCTCTTCAAATTGGCAGACAAGACCATCTGCATGCCGATCTCTGAGGGCGTGTCGGGCAGCTACAACGCAGCAGCCACGGCTCGCGATATGGTTCTTGCCGAGGAGCCCGACCGGCAGATTCATCTAGTCAATTCGCGCGCAGCTGGCGGCAAAATGGACCTCATTTTCTTGCTGTTCGACCGCTATCTTGCAAGCAATCCGGATGTCTCATTCGAGGACGCTTGCGCATACTTCGATAGCCTTGAGCAGAACAGCAAAATCCTCTTCAGCTTGTGCAATTACGAAAACCTGGCCAAAGCCGGACGTATCCCTAAGGCAGCCGGCGTCATTGCCAACAAGCTCAATATCCGCATTTTGGGCACGGCGAGCGAGGCCGGTAAAATCGAACTCGTCGGGCACACGCGTGGCGAAAAGAAGATGCTCAACAAGATCATCGACACCATGGAAGCTGAGGGCTTTACGGGCGGTGAGGTCATCATCGATCACGTTGAGAACGAAGCTGGAGCCCAGGCGCTTACTGACCGCATAGTCGAGCATTGGCCCGGCTCCAAGACCATCATCATGCCCTGCAACGGCCTGGATTCCTATTACGCCGAGATGCACGGCCTCATCATCGGCTACGGCATGGGCGTGGCTTCGGGCCAATAACGTCCAACCAAGCAAAAATACGGGCGGGACAAAGTGACAGATGGCCCTTTGCTCCGCCCGTTATATACGTTGGCTAGCTATTAAACCCATTAAACTTTAGATAGCTCATCAGATACGCCTTCGAAACAAAGGACGAAACTGCGCTGCGCACGAGCAGCGACTCACGCGTAACCTGATGCGCCGTATCGGGAACCGGCGTCTGCTCGACGGAAAATGCCGCTCGAATCGATGCCTCGAGCTGATCAACCACATAGTCGAAGGCCGTCGGGGCATCGTAGCTCAATCGCTGAATGTTAAAGAGTGCCTGCACCGCAGCAATAGGTAACACCTGCTTAAAGAGGCAGATAGCGATCAGGCGGGCAATCTGCTCGCGGCCATATTGCTTTTTGACCGGAGCAGGCACCAGGCCGACCTTCACGTAGTTATTGATCATCGATGGCGTAATGACAGGGTGCTCAACGCAAATGGACAGCGGCTCCATCCACAGCGCAACATACTCAATAACCTGGTCGCGATAGAGCGTCACATTGGGCAACTGGTCATAGCGCGGCAGACTCAACGTATTGAGTTTACGCACGATTTCGGACTGAATAAATGCATCGGGCAGCACCGTGGGCTGAATATCCTCAGGCTTAATACTGACCGACGAATCGGACATCGGAATAACGTGTTTAACGTGGTTCATAAAGGTCCTCCGTTCATTTTCTATATTGTATTCTAGGTTATCTAGTTTTGCATACCACATAGCCGGCAAGTAAAAGTGGTTGGACAACACATTGATGCATCGTCCAACCACTATGTTTAAAGATAGCAACCTTACATAAGATATATTATCGTACTTATCCACGGAGAAACGCGTATGCGCTCGTTGCCGCTATGGCTCCATCAGAAACGGCGGTCACAACCTGGCGTAAGCGCTTGGAACGGATGTCGCCAGCGGCAAATAGACCGGGTGTACAGGTGGCCATCGAATCGTCGGTGACAATGCCGCCGTCGGGAGCCAGGTCGACTAGATGCTCAACAAGCTCGGTATGTGGCTGCGTCCCCGTAAAGACAAAGATGCCAAACGAGCCGGGCTCAAATGACTCGGCATGAGTTTCCCCAGATGCATTGTCCTTAAAGGTAATCGTCGTTGGCATGGCTTCGCCCGATAGCTCCACAATACTAGTTTGGTACCTAACTGTAATATTGTCCTTTGCGAGTACTTTCTGAACAACACCATCCGGCGCACGGAACTGGTCGCGGCGCAGCACGATGGTCACACTGCTGGCAATGTCGGACAGGAACAGCGCCTCTTCGCATGCCGAATTGCCACCACCGATTACAAAAACCTGCTTGCCGCGGAAAAACATGCCGTCACATGTTGCGCAATATGAAACGCCACGACCGCGATACGTATCCTCGCCTGCGAAACCTGCCGGACGCGGCGTGGCACCCATGCAAGCGATAACGCTCGAGGCCAGCGTATCGCCCATATCGTGATGCACCGTAAACAACGCTGCATCGGCATCGTAATCGATACCCGTAACCATGCTCCATGTAACCTGTGCTCCCAGGCCCTCTGCATGCTGCTGAAAACGCTCGCCGAGTTCGGCGCCACTCAGGAGCGGGAAACCCGGATAGTTCTCGACCTCATTGGTTGTGGCGATCTGCCCTCCCGACATGCCCTGCTCAATCACGGTCGTCGTAAGGTTGGCACGCGCAGCATAAATGGCGGCAGCATAGCCCGCGGGGCCGCCACCGATAATCGCAACATCGATCGGCTTATCGGTAGTCATGAAGCGTCCTTTCGTCGAAACGTTGTCGTTCTTTGCGCTCGTACCCAAATTTACGTGAACGTGACACTCATGCACTACAATGATAAATCCGTATTACAAAGCTGAAGGGGAGTTATCGATGGACCAGGCGCAGACGAGTGACGACGCTCCCCTGCTCACGCACAGCACTCCCCAATCGGAGCAAACCACGCTCCTGGCTCAGCAAAAACCTCTCGTGACCATCGTGCACGCCTCCGTTGGCTCGGGCCACAAGGCCGCCGCAAATGCGATAGCGCAGGCATTCGACCTCATCCGCGGCACCAATGGCATCCCCGAGGATATTGAGATTGAAGTGCTCGATATCCTTGATTTTGGACGTATTAAATTCGACGGCAATAAGACCGCGGCTTCTTTTACGGGAGCCACGCGCCCCATTTACGACCTGACCTGGCGATATACGCTTACGGGACATCTTCTCTGGGGTGGCGGAACGGCATGGTCGCGAATTATGTTCCCCGCCTTCAACGAATATATTCGTAGCCGCAGGCCCATAGCCGTGGTTGCAACGCACATCACAGCAGCCAATGTTGCCGTGGGCGCCCGCGTAATTACGGGTATCGATTATCCGGTCATCTGCGTACCGACCGACTACGAAGTCGAGGGATGGTGGCCCCACAAGGACACCGATTTATTCTGTGTTGCCAACGAATTTATGGCCGAAACGCTGCGTCCGCGCAAGGTGCTCGAGACAAAGATTCGCATTACCGGCATTCCTATTCGCACCGGATTCGACACGGATTACGATCGCGAGGAAGAGCTAGCTAAGTTCAACCTCCCCACCGACAAGACCGTCGTGCTGGTAATGGCCGGTGCCAGCTTGCCTCAACCGTACGTTCGCTTTCGCGCGGAGATGGACCGCACCCTCCCCTTCCTACGCAGCTTCGAAGACATGCACTTTGTCTTTTTGCCGGGCAAGGATAAGGAATACGCCGCCCGCCTCAAGACGCTCTTCGATGCCATGAAGCTCGAAAACGTCACAGTTCTGGACTACGTGAACGACATGGCGGCCCTCATGCACGGCTGCGACCTGGCAATTCTCAAATCGGGCGGACTCACCGTCACCGAGTGCCTATGCGCACATCTGCCGATGATCCTGCTGGGCAAGTCCTATGGCCAGGAAAAGGCCAACACCACCATGCTCACCGGCATGGGCGCCAGCATGCATGTCACCACCGCACGAGAACTCATCGTGACGCTGCGTCATCTCCACGATCATCCCGAGTCGCTCAAGGCACTGCTCATCAACGGCGAAGTACTACGCCGACCCCACGCAGCCGAAGACATCGCCATCGCAACCATGGAGCTCGTAGGCAAACCCCAAAAGCGCAAACGAGCCTTCTGCCGCTTCTACTGGGGCGGAAAACCTGCGCATATCAGGTAGCGTCTTAATGTCCGCTTACCTGTGGGAGGCCCCTATATATCATCCCGTGCTCAAACATTCTCGCTTCGCTGCGAAACTGCGCGCGGGACGATATATAGGGGCCTCCCACAGGTAAGCTGCGTTAACGTACCAGCGGCTATACCAGATTCCCCACCAGTAGAATCTGCAAAGGGGAACCAGAAAATACAAATACAGTAAGTCGATGCGACAAAGGAGGCGTCCCTTCATAGCATCGACTTACTAGAAAAGTAAATATTGTTTCAAGCGAGTAGCCGCCCGCCCGGGGCTTACCTATATCGTTCCACGCGCAGTTTCGCAGCGAGCGAAGCGACGCGAGAATGTTTGAGCATGGAATGATATAGGTAAGCCCCGGGCGGGAGGGATACGGGCGCCCTAGGCGATGCCGCTGGAGCCGAAGCCTCCTTTGCCTCGGTCGGTTTCGTCTAGTTCTTCTACTTCTATAAGGTTGACCGTGGGGACTTCTTGGATGACGAGTTGGGCTATGCGGTCGCCTTTATTGATTTGAATGTTAATGGAGGGATCCAGGTTGATGAGGATAACCTTGAGTTCTCCTCGGTAGTGGGCGTCGATGAGGCCCGGCGTGTTGACTATAGACAGGCCCTGCTTGATGGCCAAGCCGCTGCGGGGCTGGACGAAGCCGGCGTAGCCGTCGGGCAGGGCGATGGCCAAGCCGGTGGATACCAGACGGCGTTCGAAGGGCTTCAGGACGCAATCCTCGTTGGAGCGCAGATCCAAGCCGGCATCGGTGGAATGGGCGTATTTGGGAAGCTCGACGGTAGGGTCGAGACGCTTTATGTTGACGGTAATGTTGGACATGGAATCACCTTAACTTGTCGAGCTCTTGCAGAAACTCATCGACGTCTTTGAAATCGCGGTAGACCGAGGCAAAGCGAATGTACGCTACCTTGTCGATCTTGGCCAAGCGCTTGAGCACCATGTCACCTAACTCATGGGACGTGACGGCCGTCAGAGTGCGAGAGCGCAGCTCGACCTCGATGTCGTCGATAAGCTCATTGAGCTTCTTAGTGTCGATATCGCGCTTGATGGTGGCGCGCATCAAGCCAACGAGCAGCTTATTGCGATCGAACCGCTGCTTGGTTCCGTCTGACTTAATGACCTCGATTGGGTCTTCGCATCGCTCGAACGTTGTAAAGCGGTAGTTACACGAGCAACATTCGCGACGGCGCTTAATGGTGTTATTTGACTCCTGCATACGGGAATCAACGACGCGGGTATGTGCCTTGCCACATTTGGGACAGCGCATGGTACCTCCTCTTAAACGATAACAAGGGTACCATGCGCAGCGCGATAATGATTACGAACGAGCAGGAACCTTAAGATGCGCACCGGCGGCGAGCGAACCATGCTCCAGATGATTGACGTTACGGATCATGTCGGAAGTCTCTTGCGTGGAAAGGCCTTCGATTGGATATTCCTCGGCAAGCGACCAAAGAGAATCACCAGGCTGAACGCGAATGGTCTCGTAGGTAACGTTGGAAACGGACTCGGCATACGCGGCGTGACGAGCGCTAAAGACAGACGTAGCGAGGACAAAGAAGAGCGTAAGCGCAACGGCAACGGCGACAATCGTCGAAACCTTCAGGGCAACGCGGACAGGCGCGGCTACAGTCTGCTGATTGCGAGCAGGCTGTACGGTCAAAGGCTGAAAGCCGGAGCGGCCGCCCTGAACAACCGTAAAAGCGAGTTCTGCAGGCGTCTCGAGCTTAAGGGCGAGGTTTCCCTGGACCATATTCGTTGCATTCATCATGTTCTCCTCTCGCGTGTTTTGCTGAGAACAGTTTTATCAAGCCGCGCGGACAAAAAAGTCTGGCGCGAGAACGAATGTTCGGTTATTATTATCTTCGAACAGTTGTTCCTGTCAAGCGAAATTCGAACATTTGTTTGACATGGGTAGAGAGGATGCCCTGATGGCTCGCAAAATTACCAAGCGTCAGCAGCAAATTTACGACTTCATCAAGGAATATCAGCAGGAGAAGGGTTATCCGCCCAGCGTGCGCGAGATGGCTTCTGCCGTGGGCCTTTCCTCCCCCAGCACCGTGCACGCTCATCTCTCTGCCCTGGAGGCGCGCGGGCTACTCAAGCGCGATGCCACCAAACCGCGCGCCCTGGAACTCTTTAACGAAGATGGCTCCTCTGTCTCAATTTCTAAATCTGACGAGCCTACCGCACCTCGCGGGACGGTCTCGCTACCGCTCGTTGGTCGCGTCGCGGCCGGGATCCCCATTCTGGCCGAGCAGAATATCGAAGACACGTTTACTATCCCGACCGAAATCGCCACGGATCAGGGTTCCTTTATCCTTGAGGTGCATGGGAGCTCAATGATCAATGTCGGCATCTTCAATGGCGATTACATCATCGTCCGTGAACAAAAGAGTGCCATGAACGGCGAAATTGTCGTGGCCATGATTGATGGTTCAGCGACCGTCAAGACGTTCTACAAGGAACAGGGACGCGTACGCCTGCAGCCTGAGAATGACACCATGGAGCCTATCTATGCAACGAATCCCGTTATCCTGGGCAAAGTCGTCGGCTTGATGCGCCGGTTCTCGTAATGCAAAAACGCATCACCATCTTTGATACCGTCCGCGGGTTTACAATGATTTCAATGGCAGGTTTTCACGCTTGCTATGATCTCGCCTACCTGTACGACTGGGATATGCCCTGGTTTACCCAGACTGTCTTTCAAGACATCTGGCGCGCCAGCATCAGCTGGGTATTTTTGTTTATCGCGGGTTGGATGTGCACGCTCTCACGCAACAATGCTAAACGAGCGGCCAAGTACGCTGCCGCAGCTTTGGTCGTCTGGATCGCAACAACGGTCGTATCGGTCGACGATTCAGTGAACTTTGGCATCATTTATTGCATGGCGGCGTGCACCGCGGTGGTTGCACTCACCCGTCCGCTACTCCAAAAATTACCGGGCTCGTGGGGCATCGCGGCGTGCCTTGTTCTTTTTGCCCTAACCTGGGGCATTCCAAAAGCGGTCTACCCACTCCCCTACCTGGCATGGCTAGGATTTCCGGGCCCGGGTTTTGTTTCGGGAGACTACTATCCGCTCATTCCGTTTGTCTTTATGTACCTTACCGGCTATTTTGCTGCCCAGGTAGCACAAGCATCAAGCCCCGAAGCGCCCGAATGGGCATACGCCAATCCCATCCCGGCGCTCACAGTCCTTGGTCGGCATGCCTTACCGTTCTACCTGCTCCATCAGCCTGTCATTCTAGGCGTACTAGAAATCGTTTATTCCGTACGATAGCGCTCGAGACGCGGCGCGATTCGGGCCGGCAACTTCGCCACAATGCGAACGCCGTTCTCGAGATATTCTTCATGCAGAAGGGTTCCCTGCTCATGCACCAGCGTGATGAGGGCTCCCTCACGATACGGGATATCAGCGGAGAGCAGCACATCGGTGGCAGCCGCCTCACGAGCAATACGGTCGACGAGATCGTCGAGTCCCTCGCCCGTTTGGGCCGAGAACAGCACGGCCTCGGGATAGCGACGACGGAAACTTAATCGATCAACGCTATCGAGAAGATCGATTTTATTGAATACGGTCAGCGTTAGGCGCTCTCCGGCACCGATCTCATCAAGCACGCGGTCGACAGCCTCCAGCTGCCGTTCATAGTCCTCGTCAGACGCATCTACGACTTTGAGAATTAGATCGGCACCCAAAACCTCGGACAGCGTCGATTTAAAGGCATCGACAAGACCATGCGGCAGTTTTTGAATAAAGCCGACGGTATCGGTGATCGTCATGCCGCGACCGCCGGGCAGGCGATACGAACGCGTCGTCGGGTCGAGCGTAGCAAACAGCTTGTCCTGCGAAAGTACCGTAGAGCCGGTCAGACGATTAAGCAACGTCGATTTACCGGCATTGGTATAACCGGCTAACGCGACGCGAAACGCCGGAGACTCAATGCGGCTCTTAGACTGGACATCGCGACGCTGTTCAACATGCTTGAGCTCACGACGAAGCGCAGCGATCTTATTACGAATGAGGCGACGGTCGACCTCGAGCTGGCTTTCACCCTGACCAAAGCGTGAGCCGATGCCGCCGCGCGTCTGCTCCTTGGCAAGATGGCTCCACATGCCGCGCAGACGAGGCAACAGATACTGAAGCTGTGCCAGCTGTACCTGTAGGCGTCCCTCACGCGTCTGAGCATGCAGGCCAAAGATATCCAGGATCAGTGCTGTACGATCGATAATCTTTACCGGCTCGCCCACGGCTTTCTCCAAATAGGATTGCTGCGAGGGGGTCAGGTCGTCGTCAAAAATAACGACATCGGCATCCATGCGATGCACCAGGCCGCACAGCTCTTCAACCTTACCGGAACCGATAAACGATTTAGGATACGGCTTTACCAAACGCTGCGACAAGCGTGCCACGCACTGGGCA
The DNA here is from genome assembly GCA_905214435.1 of uncultured bacterium. Classification (GTDB taxonomy): domain Bacteria; phylum Actinomycetota; class Coriobacteriia; order Coriobacteriales; family Coriobacteriaceae; genus Collinsella. The sequence continues at coordinate 17,235 of CAJMMA010000017.1, read as the reverse complement.
CCAGCTGTGTGAGCAAGACGCTCCAGCTCATCAAGCGAGCGATCGAGCGGCCATGCATTGTCGCGCCACTCAACACCAACTAAAATGGCACGCTCGGGCTCGGGTGCCGTGGGAACAAGGGGGAAACGGGGCATTAGGCAGCCTCAATACGATGCAGGATATCCTCAACGACCTCATCGATCGTACATTCATCCATATCAAACCACACGATACGGTCATCGCGCTTAAACCACGAAAGCTGACGCTTGGCATAACGACGCGAACGCATCTTAATGAGTTCGCGAGCCTCATCCATGCTTATCACGCCATTGAAAGCATCGATGATCTCTTTGTAGCCAATTGCCTGCATCGACGTCAGGGCATCTCCCAGCCCCTGGTCCATAAGACCGCGGACCTCATCGACAAGACCCTGCTCAAACATCAGATCGACGCGCAGGTTAATACGCTCGTAGAGCACCTCGCGATTACGCGTCAGACCAAACCATAGAGCATGATAATGCTCGCGTGGAACACTAAACTGACTTTTTTGCTGTGCATAGGAGACACCATCATCGTGCATTTCGAGCGCACGAATCACACGGCGCACGTTATGGGGATGAATAACAGCAGCAGATTCTGGGTCACGCTCGGCAAGCAGCGCGTGCAGCGCTTCCTCGCCTATGCGCTCGGCAAGTTCCTGATACCCCGCGCGACGATCGTCCTCAAGCTCGCCCGAGGGAAAATCCATCTCATCCAGGGCGGCCTTGAGATACAGCCCCGTACCTCCGCAAAAAACCGGCAGGCAACCCAAACCAAGGAGACGTTCAACATGCGCGCGAGCGTCAGCCTGATAAAGCGCAGCAGAATATGCCACACCCGGCTCAACAATGTCGACGAGTCGCAACGGCGCCGTACACTCATCGGGCGCCATCTTTGCAGTACCGATGTCCATGCCGCGATAGATTTGCATCGCATCGCACGACAGCACTTCGGACGAAAGACAAGCTGCCAAACGGTCGGCAACATCGCTCTTACCAACCGCCGTCGGACCGACGATCGCAACGGCGGAAAGACCTGCCCCGGGAGAAACCATTAGCGCGGCTCGCCCACAACGGAGCCGGACAAATACCAGGTCTTGGCAACGTCAACGTCAACATCAACGATCTTGCCAACAAGCTGATCGATGCTGTAGCCCTCGGGGATGGGCGCATGCACGGTCTGATTCTTGGGACTCTTACCCAGCAGGACCGCGTCGTTCTTTTTACTCGTTCCCTCAATGAGCGCCGGCACCACAGTATGGAGCTCACCCTGGTTATACTCGTGTGCCGTGGTCTCGATAACCTTAACCAGGCGGTTGAAACGCTCGAGAATAACCTCATGCGGCGTAGGATCGTCAATCTCGGCGGCCGGGGTACCGGCGCGCTTGGAATAGATGAAGGTATAGGCCTGAGCATAGCGGACCGTCTCGGCAAGTGAGAGCGTCTGCTCAAAGTCTTCTTCATTCTCGCCCGGAAAGCCAACGATAATGTCAGTCGAGAGCGCGATATCGGGCATGCGGTTGCGAATGCGATCGACCAGGCCCAGATAGTCCTCGCGTGTATAACGGCGATTCATCTCTTTGAGGATCCGCGTCGAACCTGACTGGACGGCCAAGTGCAGCTGCGGCATAACGGCAGGCGTCTCGGCCATGGCGTCGATGGTCTCGGGCAACAGATCCTTGGGATGCGAAGACGTAAAGAAGATACGCTCCACACCCGTATCGCCCACGGCGCGCAGCAAATCGGCAAAACGCGGCTTGCCAAACAGATCGCGACCATATGAGTTAACGTTTTGGCCCAGCAGCGTAATCTCACGCACGCCCTGGCGCACCAGACCGGTCACCTCGTCGACAATCTCCTCGAAGGGGCGGCTCTTTTCGCGACCGCGTACGTACGGCACGATGCAATAGGTGCAGAAATTATTGCAGCCCGTCATGATGGGCACCCAGGCGTGATACTGGGTCTCGCGATGCCACGGCATGCTCATGGCGTCCGTATCCTCATGCTCATTGGTGCGGATATGACGCTTACCATCAAGGAACGCCTCGGCAATGAGCTCGGCCACATGTGCAATGGAATGCGTGCCAAAGATGACATTGACGTTATCGACGTTGGTGAGCAGGCCCTCGCCATCGCGCTGCGCGATGCAACCGCCAACGGCAACCACGCGCTTGCCCGAAGGCGAAGGCGGCAGGCTTTTGCAGGAATTGCACTGACCGTACAGGCGAGTATCGGCGGCCTCGCGCACGCAGCACGTCATGAAGACAACGATATCGGCATGCGCGGGATCGAGCGCCATGAGGCAGCCATACGAATCAAGCAGACCGCTCACACGCTCGGAGTCGTGCTGATTCATCTGGCAGCCAAAGGTGCGGATATAGTAGGTTTTACCGGCAAGAATATCGCGTACGGAACGCTGGTCCATGTGCATAAGTCCTAACGATGGGGAGCGAAACAAGGCAAGCAGAAGCTATGCCACAGGCTTAACATCATCCATGACGACGTTATCCATAGCAGCTCGATTGATCTGGTGAACGTAGATAGAAAGGCGGATGGCCGTGCGCGACTCCCCGTTAATGAGGATGTCGGAGAACACGGGCGCGCAGGAAATATCAAAACCGGTTGGAATCAAAAAACCGCGCGCGATAGCAACGGCCTTAATAGCCTGGTTGACGGCACCGGCGCCGACACACTGGATGTTGACGGGTACACCATCCTTGACCATGCCGGCGATGGCGCCGGCAACGGACGCGGGCGATGATTTGCTTGATACCTTCAGGCAATCCATGAAGAAACTCCTGCATTTAAAAGTACGTTTTAACTGCAATAACTGTATCGTACCGAGTGGACTCGGTAAAGGCACTATTCCTCTTTGGCAAGATCAAAGGTCACGGTGATTCGATCACGCGAAACACGGATCTTTGGGTCGCCGCAAAGGTTGAGATAGTACCGGGTGGCAAGGTCATTAAAGTCGCGTTCCACAGCGCGCGAAAACTGTGCCATGTCATCCTTGGCAATACGTAGCCCGCGACGATCCTTCGCGAGATCGACAGGAGCCGGCGCATGCGAGGACGAATCACGCTCGCGCAGCAGACGCGCGGTCACACCGCGAACGGGCTTAATCTGCCCTGCCAAAATGCGATGGGCCGTGCGCTCGGACATCTCAAGACCCAAACCCGAACAAATACGGATAAAGTCCTCGGCATCAGAAGCAAGGCCTAAACGATCGACAACCGGAAGCTCGCTCTCGTCATCAATGAACAGGAGACGAGACGTATCGAGCCGACTTGACGCTTGAGCATAAAGGGTCGCGGCAATCTCAGACGGAGAACCGAGATAGACATCGCAACCACGCAACTCCTCGAGCGCAAACTCACAAGCAGCGCGAATAATATTATGTGGACCGCGAGCGCAGACATAACGTCCGTCCTCATCCTTGACGGCCTGGGGCCAGCTGGACTGATCGGCACGCTCACTGAGGTGGTCGGCCGCAACGCTCACCTTGAAGGCTGAACCAAGATCGACGCCGGACGTGACCACACGGGCCTCGTCGGTGTTCTGCTTAATCGAAAACAATGCCATGCCACGACCGTGAACGCCCCAACGGTCCATCTTCATGCTCTCGAGCTTGGAGGTAACGCGGGCATCGAAGATGCGTTCCTGCATATCCTGCGGAACGCCCGAGCCGTTGTCCAGAAAGACAAGCGTGCGGACGCCATCTTCCTTGGTCGTGGCGAGATAGACCTTGTCGGCGCCGGCATCGCGAGCATTACGGAGCATTTCGATGACGATGTCCTCGACATGCTGAATGTCGTGCTTAGCCTGGCGCCGCTCGGCCTCCGAAACGCGGAGGCGGACATACCCCTCGCCAAGGTTCTCCTCGACGCGAAGGTTGCCCTCCCCCGACATCGACGCGATAAATGAGATGAGCTCGTTCGCGTCGCTCATGTTATTTAGCGATATCGACAGCGCGGCTCTCGCGAATCACGACGACGCGCACCTGACCGGGATACTCCATCTCTTCCTCGATCTGATGGGCGATATCGTGAGCCAGGACCGTGGACTGGGCATCGGAGATCTTGTCCGGCTGGACCATGACGTGGACCTCGCGACCGGCCTGCATGGCATAGGTACGTTCGACGCCGTCATGGGAGTTGGCGATCTCCTCGAGCTTCTCAAGACGCTTGATGTAGTTCTCGGCAGACTCGCGACGGGCACCGGGGCGAGAGGCAGAGACAGCATCGGCGGCCTGCACCAGGACATCGAGCACCGTGTTGGGGTCGACATCGGCATGGTGAGCCTCGATAGCGTGGACGATAACGGGCTTCTCGCCATAACGGCGGGCCAGCTCGGCGCCGATGACGGCATGCGGGCCCTCGACGTCGTGGTCGATTGCCTTGCCCAGGTCATGAAGCAGGCCGGCGCGCTTGGCGGTCACAACGTCCAGGCCAAGCTCGGAAGCCATCACGCCGCACAGATCAGAGACCTCGAGGGAATGCTGAAGCACGTTCTGACCAAACGAGGTACGGTAGCGCAGGGCACCAAGGGTCTTGACGATCTCGGGGTGCAGATCGTGGATGCCGGTATCGAAGGCAGCCTGCTCGCCAGCCTCGCGCACGCGCTGCTGAACCAGGTCGGCGGCCTTGTGATACATCTCCTCGATACGGGCAGGGTGAATGCGGCCGTCGGCGATGAGGTTCTCGAGGGCGACGCGGGCGGTCTCACGACGGACCGGGTCGAAGCTCGAAAGAACGACGGTCTCGGGCGTGTCGTCGATCACGAGGTTGACGCCGGAAACCTGCTCGAAGGTCCGGATGTTGCGACCCTCGCGGCCGATGATGCGACCTTTGAGGTCATCGGAAGGAATGTGCACGGAGGTAACGGTGACCTCGGCAGTGTGATCGGCGGCGCAGCGCTGAATCGCCAAGGACAGGATCTCCTGAGCGGTCTTGTGGCACTCGGCGCGAACCTGCTGCTCGGACTCTCGGATGATCGTGGCGGCCTCGTGGGTAACCTCGCCGCGAACCTTGTCGAGGAGCTCCTTGTGAGCGTCCTCGCGGGTCAGGTCGGCGATGCGCTCGAGCTCCGAGGTCTGCTTGGCACAGAGCTCCTCAAGCTCGCGGGAACGCTTCTCGACCTGGCCAGCCTGGCTGGACAGCTGATGCTCACGCTTGTCGAGGGCATCGTTGCGGCGATCGAGGGACTCCTCGCGCTGCATCACACGGTTCTCGAGCGTACGAATCTCGTTCTTACGCTGCTTGTCCTCGGCCTCGGCAGCCTGCTTGTTCTTGATGATCTCCTCTTTAGCCTCGAGCAGAGCCTCTTTTTTGAGGGTCTCGGCCTGACGCTTAGCATCACCGATCAGGGACTCAGCCTGTGCGTGTGCCGACTGGATTTTTTCGTCGGCCTCGTGAAGACTACCCTGCTTGGCGGTGCGCATGTAGGCAATGGCGGCGATGGCACCCAAAACGATGCCAACGAGCGCTGCGATGATAGGCATGCTCACTCCTTTTTATGGATTCGTTACACAACAAAGCGAACCGTCCTTGCGAACGGCTCGCGACATTTGAGTAATATGGGCGCAGCTTATGCGGGTCGGATACAGATAAACATATAAACAAACTCATCACAGATGAGCACATATCACAAAGCAAATGACAGTGTTTATCGTACGTTGAACCACAACAACTGTCAAATAAATGGCCCCAGCACGGCGGCTAAAACGCGGTGAACGGCAGGGCCACAAAACACATACGCCTAAACCGCACATTCCTCACGCTCGGCATCGAGACGTGCCTTAACGGCATCGGCGGCGATGTGATACGAGAAGCCCTTGCCCATCAAAAACCGAACCAGTTTTTCGAATCCGCGCGTCTCTGGAACACGCCGCTTGGCGAGCAGGGCTGACGCACGCGCCAAATCGTCTTCGACGGCAAAATAATCCTCGGGATAACCGGGAATGTCATCGAGCACGACATGACGACGCTTGAGCTCGGTCTCGATTTTACGCTGTCCCCAACCGCGCCGCTTGCGTTCCTCGATAAAGTACGAGCAAAAGCGGTTCTCGTCTAAAAAGCGATACTCGGTGGCGCGTTCGACGGCGAAATCGATCGCGGACTGGTGAAAGCCGTAGCGAGCCAGCTTGTCACGGACCTCACCCGTCGCATGGTCGCGGCGCGACAACATCTCGGTCACCATGGTGAGAGCACATTTACGCTCGATGAGCTGAACCGCCTCACGAAAGTTATCCCAATCACAGGGAAGATCAGGGCGGTTTTTGACATACAGGCGCGCGGCCCGCACGGGAATCCAAATGGACCGCTTAAAACCGCCCTCAAGCTCGCAATCGATACGTGCGCAAGGCTTTTTGGACGCATACCCGCTCGAGAACGAGGAGGCCGCCTTCTTATCGGGAAAGACGACCGTGGCCTCAGTCACCGTATACGACATGAGCGTAACCGCTACTCGTCGTCATCATCGAGCATGGCGGAACCATCGATGGCGTAAAGCTCGTCAAACTCCTCAGGCGCAGGCTGATCGGTCAGCTCGACTTCGGACGGAGCATCGTCATCAAACTCAAGCCCGCAGGCAAGGCGGACCTTATGCTCAATCTCGTCAGCGCAATCGGGGTGTTCGCGCAGGAACGCCTTGGCGGCCTCGCGACCGTTGCCGAGCTTGTCCTCGTCATAGGCAAACCAGGAGCCCATCTTCTTGCAGATGCCGCACTCGACAGCCATGTCCAAGATCGAGCCCTCCTTAGAGATGCCCGTACCGTACATGATGTCGAACTCAGCAGAACGGAACGGAGCTGCCACCTTGTTCTTAACGACCTTGGCGCGCACGCGGTTACCGATAACCTCGTCCTTAAGCTTAATGCTGTCGATGCGGCGAATGTCGATACGCACCGAAGAGAAGAACTTAAGGGCACGGCCGCCCGTCGTAGTCTCGGGGTTGCCGAACATGACGCCGATCTTCTCACGCAGCTGGTTAATGAAGATGCACGTCGTGTTGGACTTGGACAGCGAGCCGGCGAGCTTGCGGAGCGCCTGGCTCATCAGGCGAGCCTGAAGACCGACCGTAGTGTCGCCGATTTCTCCCTCGATCTCGGCACGCGGGGTCAGCGCGGCGACGGAGTCGACAACGATGGCATCGATGGCACCAGAACGCACAAGCATGTCAACGATTTCGAGCGCCTGCTCACCCGTATCGGGCTGGGAAATGAGCACCTCGTCGATATCCACGCCGATGCGCGCGGCATACGTGGGATCGAGCGCGTGCTCGGCATCGATAAATGCCACAACGCCACCCATTGCCTGGGCCTCGGCCAAGATCTCGAGCGAAAGCGTCGTCTTACCGGAGGACTCGGGACCGTAGATCTCGACGATTCGGCCGCGCGGCACACCGCCGATACCCAGTGCGGCATCGAGTGCCAGAGCGCCCGTAGGGATGGCCTCGACCTCGAGCTCGGGGCCACCGTCGCCGTACCTCATGATGGAACCCTGGCCGAATTTCTTCTCTATCTCGGCCTTGGTGGTGGCGATCATCTCATCGCGCTCTTTACCCGTCGTGCGAGCATGAACGGTACGTACGGGACCTGAATTCTTGGCCATGAATAGCCCTCCTCTTAACAACCTGCATCGATAATAAACGAACGGCTGTTCGTGGTCAACCGTTCAGATAAATCATATGCAGGCGGTCTTTCCAAAAACCAACCAAACGCCGACCAAACACTGACCAAATGCTTGACCACAAAGGACCAAATATGAACAAGGCAGGCAAAAATTACGTCTACAACCAGCACAAACGCCAAATGAGCCTAAGGTCCCTATCTCCACAATTAAGGGGCCCGGAGGCCCCTTAAAACACGTCTATTCCATAGAGTTAAGCACAAGGGCAATGCGTCCCAAAGCCTCCGCGACCGCATGGGCACGAACGCACGACCGATCGCCCTCGTAATGACAGCGCGCAGACTCGACAACCGGCGCTCCCCCATCGGCCGCGCGATACGCCCAGCCAATATAGAACGTGCCGGCGGGGTCTTGCTCGGTGCCACCACCGGGCCCAGCGTAGCCCGTTGCGCTCACGGCCACATCGCTCTGATAGAGGTCCAGCGAGCCCGCGGCCATCTCGCGCGCCGTCTGGTGCGACACGGCGCTAAACCGATCGAGCGTCTCCTGCTCAACACCCAGAACACGATGCTTGATCTCATCGCAATAGGTCACCGCACCGCCGCGCAGCACCGCCGAGGCGCCCGGGATATCGGCAATCGTCGAGGCGATCATACCCGCCGTCAGCGACTCAGCCGTAGAAACCGTCACGCCCCGAGCGCTCGCGCGCTCGACAATATCGCGCGCCAGCTCCTCGTTATGTGCGGAAATCTGCTCAAAAGAGTCCGCCATACCCATCAGGACCTAGACCGAAAAGACGATCTTGCGGCAGTTCCAGAAGTACTGGGCGCCCGAGATAACGGTCAGGACAACGGCAACAGCGTACAGGAAGCGTGAAACGCCATAGACACCGAGCAACAGCTCCGCAGGCCCCAACTGGAGGCCGGTCATCGCAAAGACGCACAGGTAGCCGCAGATGGAGACCATCGTGGTCGCCGTCTTGTACTTGCCGAGCTTATCGGCGGCAATGACCACACCGGCCGCACTCGCGACCATGCGAAGGGCGCTCACCAACAGCTCGCGGAACAAGATAATGAACACGGACCACACGGTCACCGCGCCAAAATCGAGGAACAGCAGCAGGGCCGAGAACACGAGTAGCTTGTCGGCGATGGGGTCCAAGAACTTACCGAAGTCGGTGATCTCGTTGCGCGAGCGCGCCAGATAGCCGTCGACCTTATCGGTGCACGACAGGATGACATACAGGATGAAGGCTGCGGCAGCGAGCGGGCCGTCGAAGGTGCTCCAGTCCGTACCGGCAACGCTCGTGTGAGACAGCGCCGACACGATCATGAACACCGGGATAAAGACGATGCGAACGCACGTCACGATGTTGGCGGGCGTCCAAACACTCGTCAGTTCCTTATTGCTCTCGTTTGCCACGACGCTCTCCTACTCCACAACATGTCCGATAAGCTCATAGCAGAAGCTATCGGTAAACTCGACGGTCAGAATATCACCCACGGACGCCTCGCTGGCGTCCAGATGCACCGCGCCATCGGAATCGGGCGCCTGGAACCAGGCATGGCCGATCAGCTCGGCGCCGTCCTCGGTTTCTTCGATACCGTCGACGATCACCTGGGCGCGCTCGCCCACATGTGCGGCGGTGGCGGCAAAACCGAGCGACTCAGCCAGGTCCATGGCCTCCTGGGCGCGCTCGAGCTTGACCTCTTCGTCGACCTGACCCTCCATCTTAGCGGCCAGGCTGCCCTCCTCCTGCGAGTAGGCAAAGACGCTCGTGTAGTCAAAGCCGACGGTGTCCATAAAGTCGATAAGGTCGCGGAACTCGTCGTCGGTCTCGGTCGGGAAGCCGACCATGGCCGTGGAACGGATCACGATGCCGGGGATACGCTCACGCAGATCGCGGAACAGGTCCTCGAGCTTCTGGCGCGAACCAGAACGGCGCATAGCCTTGAGAATGCGCGCGTCGCAGTGCTGCACGGGGATATCGATATAGGGAAGCACCTCGGGCGTATCGCGAATCGTCTCGATGAGCTCATCGGTCATGCCCTCGGGCTGCAGGTAGAGCACGCGGACCCAAACGTTATGAGGACGCACCGCCTCAGCAACAGCCTGCAGCAGCTGCGCCAGATTGCGCGGCGAGCCCTCGGCGACGTCCTCATCCGCAAAGTCAGTGCCCCAAATGCCCGTGTCCTGACCGATCAGAACGATCTCGCGCACACCACCGGCGACCAGGTCGCGCACCTCGAAGATAATGCTCTCGGCATTGCGCGAGTGATAACGACCGCGGATATACGGGATCATGCAGAAGCTACAGAAGCGGTTGCAGCCATCGGAGATCTTGACGTAGGCGACAGCGCCCTCGACGGTACGCTTGACCTGCGGAATATAGGCGGCAATCTCGCGCTCAACACCCAGCACGTCATCGATGACAGAGACGATGCCGTCTTCCTCGTCGGCCTTCACAAAGGCCGCGACCTCGGGAAGCTCGTCGGGAAGGTCGTCGCCGTAGCGTGACGGCACGCAGCCGCACATGACGATCGGGCAGGAACGAACGCCGTCCTGCACCTCGTTGGCGAGCTCGAGCGTGGTCTCGATGCTCTCGGACGTTGCGGAGGCGAGGAACGAGCACGTATTGACGATGGCGATATCGGCCTCCTGCGGGTCGAATGCCTCCTCGTAACCTGCGGCGGTCAAAAGAGAACGCATGCGGTCGGTATCGACCTCGTTCTTGGCGCACCCGAGGGTGATGTAGAGCACGGAGCCCAACGGTGTATCCATGTTGGAGAGCGGTCCTTTCGAATGATATTAGCGGTAGTTGGTGAACTGCAGCGGCTGGCCGTAGTCCTGGTCGCGCAGGAACTGGATCACGGCCTGCAACGCGTCCTTCGAAGCAGAGGAAACACGCAGCTTGTCAGCTTCGATGGTCACCTTGACCTTGAGTTTTTGGTCCTTGATGTCCTTGTTGATCTTCTTGGCGGTCGCCTGGTCGATACCCTCGACGATATGGCCGAGCACGCGCACGGTGCCGCCCGATGCCGCCTGCGGAGCATCCCACGAAACAGCCTTGAGGTCGATGCCGCGCTTAATGAGCTTGGAGCTCAGGACATCGATGATCTGCTTGGAGACAAAGTCGGCCGGGGCGTTGATCGTAAAGAGCTTGTCGCCCTTCGAAAGCTCAATCGTGGCGCCGGAATCCTTCAGGTCATAGCGCTGGGAAATCTCGCGCGTGGTCTGCTGGAAGGCGTTGTCGACCTCTTGCATGTTGACCTCGGACACGACGTCGAAGCTGGAATCTTTAGCCATGATGTTTCCTTTCGCGTACGAGCGGCTTAATAGCTATCGTACGAATAGTCGGTAGAATCGGTGGGCGTCTGGCCGTCAGTTGCGGTATCGGCGCCATCCGTGGACTGGGCATCGGTGCCGTCGGTGGTGTCGGCACCATCAGAACTTTCACCATTCTCGGAATCAGTCGTCTCCTTCTTGGGAACGGTGATCGTCACACGCGCCACGCCCGAGGTCTTGGTATCGTAACGGACCTTTTCGCCGTTCTTGGTAACGGTGACATCGGAAGGCTTGGACGTGGTGATCTCGATCGAGGACTCGGGCGTGTACTCCTGCTCAAAGGGGCCAGTCGCCTGGGCGCCATAGACCGACTTTCCGTCGACCTTGACCTCAATCCACGCGGTCTTTCCCTTGGCAACGGAGACCTTAACCTTTGTGACCTCGTTCTCTTCCTTCTTGGCCGTCGTCTTGGCGGCGTCCGAATCAGTCGACTCGTCAGTCGGCTCATCGGTGTCTTCGTCCTCGTCGACCGTTTCGGTCTTCTTAGAAGACTTCTTGGTCGTCGTCTTGGCAACAGCGGGCGTCTCGGGCGTGGTCTCGGGCGTCGAAGATGCGCAGCCGCGCAGAAGTACCACGATGAGCACGATCAGCAGCAACGCCACGGCACCGATACCGGCGTAGACGATACGCGGATCGAGCCCGTTGTTTTGAGGAGCACGGGAACCGCCGCGTCCACGACTGGAACTGCTGCGGCCGCCTCCCTGAGGCATACGGCCACGATTGCTATCGGAACGGCCGCAATAGCCACCCTGGCCCTGAAGGCTGCGCTGACCCGAGCGGGGCGCAAGTTCACCGCGGCCTTGATAGCCACGCTGGCCCGCACGCGGAGCCGAAGAGCGCTGGCCATACGGCTGTGGTTGAGAGCGAAGACGCGGCGTCACCTGCGTGGTATCGGCGTCCGCATAGCCACTGCGAGAGCGTCCGGTGGAGATACCACGGTGACCGCGATCGGAATAGCCGCCGTCGCCGTAGCCGGCACGAGGGTCACGCGCCACGCCGCGGGCAGCGGGAAGTGCACGGTCCTCGGGCATCGGCGTACTGCGGAACCGGTCACGCTGTGAGCGAATCTCCTCGCCCGAACCCGTCTCGGTAATATAACCGGCCTGCTGAGGACGCTGTCCATAGCGAGTCGAACGACCGCCCTGAACCATCAGGAAGCGCCCGTTATCGACAGAGGAACGCGAATTGACGTAGCCGGCGGCGTCCTGGAAACGACCGCCCTGCTGCGACGTCTCGCGTTCGTATGCCATCAGTTCGTCAAAGTAGGCATTGACGACCTCGCGCGGATTGAGGCCCAAAAAACGAGCATAGCTCGAAATCATGCCCTGCGCATAGCCGCGCGGCGGCATCGAAGCAAAGTTACCGGTCTCGAAAAACTCGATGATCTGCGGCCTGATTTTGATGGTGTTGGCGACCTGCTGAATGGAAAGGCCCATTCGGCGACGCTGCTCGAGCAGCATGTCACCAAAGCGTGCAGCCATCAGAATCCTCCAAACTCACGATCTTCACGTGCCATCTCGGCGTCGACAGATTCCAGCGCGGCAAGCCCCTCCTCGTCCAACAGGACCTCGCGCGGCTTGGAACCGTCGGGCGGGCCGACGACACCCTTTTCTTCCAGCATGTCCATAATACGCCCGGCACGCGCATAGCCAACCTTCAGGCGGCGTTGCAGGCCAGATGTGGAGCCCAGCTGCGATTCCACCACAATATGGGCGGCTTCCCAAATGAGCGGATCATCGTCTTGCGGCTCGGCGACTCCGGTGCGGACAATGCCGCCGCCACCAGCCATGGACATGGAAGCGGGCGCCACGGCGGACAGAATCTCCTCGTGGTAGTCGGGCTCGCTCTGCGACTTGACGAACTCGACAATCTCGTTGATTTCGTCGTCCGAGACAAAGCAGCCCTGGATACGGCGGGGCTTGCCCCAGTCGACCTTGGAGAACAGCATGTCGCCCAAACCGGTGAGCTTCTCGGCGCCCATCTGGTCGATGATGACGCGCGAGTCGATGCCCGTGGCGACGTTAAAGGCGATGCGGTTGGTGATGTTGGCCTTGATGAGGCCCGTCACCACGTTGGAGCTGGGGCGCTGCGTGGCCACGATAAGATGAATACCGGCGGCACGGCCCAGCTGTGCAATACGCACGATCGAGGCCTCGACATCCTTACCGGCGACCATCATCAGGTCCGAAAGCTCGTCGATGATGATGACCAGGTAGGGCATCTTTTGCGGCGGGTTGTCGTAATGCTCAAACTCGCCGGCGGCCTGCTTTTCATTGTAGGTCGAGATCTTACGCACGTTGAGACGCTCGAAAACCTTCAGGCGACGCTCCATCTCGGACACAGCCCATTGCAGAGCGCTCGCGGCCTGCTTAGGCTCGGTCACCACGGGCACATAGAGATGCGGCAGACCGTTATAGCCCGCAAGCTCGACGCGCTTGGGGTCGACCATAATCAGGCGAACGTCCTCGGGAAGGGCGCGCATGAGCAAGGTCGTGATGATGGAGTTGATCATCACCGACTTACCAGAACCAGTCGTACCGGCGATCAACAGGTGAGGCATCTTGGCGAGGTCGGCGACGACCGGCGTGCCCTCGGCGTCACGGCCGATAGCGAGCTCGAGCGGACCGCCCTTCACATAGGGCAGCACGTCGCCCAGATTGACGTTCTGGCGCTTGCGGTTGGGAATCTCGATGCCCACGAGCGAGGTGCCGGGGATCGGGGCAAAGATACGCACCGACTGGGCAGCGAGCGAAAGCGCGATATCGTCCTCGAGGCTCGAGATTTTGCTCACACGCTCGCCCTCACCGGGCTGCAGCTTAAAGGTCGTCACCGTGGGGCCGGCGATCCAGCCGACCACGCGGGCACTGCGGCCAAACTCAAGCAAGGTGGATTGCAGTGACTCAGCGGTCTGCTCCAGCTCCTTGTCCGAAGACGCAGCGGAAGCCGACTGCGGGTTGGCATGCAGGATTTCGAGCGGCGGAAGCTTGAGGCCGTCCTCTTCTTCGCCCTCGGCGTCAGTTGCGGTGTCGCTCGCTCCCCCATTGTCAGCCGCAGCAGGAGCGGCAGAGGCCGTAGAGGTTGAGGCGTCAGCGACCTTGGGGTGCTTCAGGAAGTCGGGGATCTGGGGGGCGGCCGAGACGGGATTCACGGAAAACGGCGGCTCGGACTCGTCAACCTTGTCCGGATCGTCCTCCATCGAAAGCTGTCCGGTGACCTGGCCGCGCTTTGCATGGCGACGCGGCAGCAAAGTTGTCTTTGCGGTCTCAATCGGAGCCTCGTCGTCCTCGTCATCGCCCTCGGTGAGCTCAATCTCGCTATCGGACCAAGACGGGTCGGGCTCACTCGTATTGAGCTTAGGCGCAGTCTTGCCCTTCTTGGCATGACGGCGCGGCAGCAGCGTGGTCTTGGCCCGCTCGGCTTCAACCGACTCGGATACGTCGACAAACGGGTCATCGTCCTCGTCGTCATCCAAAACCGGGTCGACATCGCCACCCATGACCGTGGTCACCGCGGCGTCAGTCCCCTTCTGGCGCAAAATGCTCAGGTGCGGACAAGCGACGCCGGGAACAGACAGGGCCTCTTCATCGCCCCACGGGCTCGCATTGACATCGGCACGTCGACGCTCGGCAAAATCGGCAGCGCGATCGCGTGCGGAGCGCAAAACGCCACCCACCGAAAAGCCGATAATGACCAAACCAACGACGACAAGCCCCAGCAAGACAACCATGGCGATAGGTTTACCCAAGGCGTTTTGCAAAGCACTTGCGATAAAGGCGCCAATGTAGCCGCCCGACACGGAAAGGTTCTGCGGCGTAAACATAAGGTCGCACGAATCGCTCGTGCCCGGCACCATCAGCGAAAGAATGGAGACGACGGCGATAAAGACCAAGGCGCCGCCCGCAACAGAGCGCACGTTGAGCGGCGAGTCCTCACCCAAAAAGAGCGTGGCGGCAAACAGCAAGATGACGATCGGCAGCACGTAGGCGCCCAGACCAAAGCCCAGGTGGTAGAAACCGGCAACCGCAGCCGTCACGGGCGCTGTTGCCGGAGAGATCACGGCAATGAAGGACGCGATCGCCAAAACGGCGATGACCACACCGGCGATATCGCGATTGGCCGAAGGCTCGACCAGGGGCTCAAACTCATCAAACTCGGACTCGTGGCCCTTATTGGCACGCAGATGGGAACCGGCACCCTTAGCAGATGCCGGTTGGTTATTGGCCTTATTGCCTTTGGCGTTTTTTGCAGATCCGCGCGCCAAACTAAACCTCCATGACGACCGGGATGATCATCGGACGGGTGCGCGTACGGCTCCAGATAAAGTTAGAGAGCGAATCGCGCACGGCCTTGCGAATGGCATCGGAACCGCTGCTGGTAAAGCTAAACTTACCCTTCTCGATCGTCTTCATAATGGACGCGGAGGCATCCTCGGAGAACTGGTCGTCGATGGCAAACGAGACGCCGCGGCCCGAGAACTCGATGGCCTCGATCTTCTTGTGTTTGAGGGAGACGATGGCAACGGCCGTGACCATACCGTCGTTGGCGAGCTTCTGGCGATCGCGCAGGACGATGGGGTCGGTATCGCCGATACGCAGGCCGTCGACGTAAACGACACCGGACTCGACGGGCGTACCGCGCTTGACGATACCACCGCGCATCTCGAGCGTGTCGCCGTTATCGAGGATAAAGATATGATCGTCCTTGATGCCCATCTTGCGGGCCAGCTGCGCATGGGCGCGCAGATGCACGGCCTCACCGTGAACCGGCATAAAGTACGTGGGCTTGGCCATGGCCATCAGGAGCTTGAGCTCCTCCTGGCTACCGTGACCCGAGACGTGGACGAGAGCGCGGTTCTTATCCCACACGTCGCAGCCGAGCTTGGCCAGGCTGTTGACGACCTGCTGGACGGCCTTCTCGTTGCCAGGAACGGGAGTTGCCGAAAGGATAACGGTATCGCCCTCGTGGATGGAGAGCGTCTTGTGCTCGCCATTGGCCATGCGGGACAGGGCCGACAGCGGCTCGCCCTGCGAACCGGTGCACATGACGACAATCTTATCGTCGGGCAGGTTATCGATATCGAAGGCATCGATGATATCGGCGTCATCGATGTTGAGGTAGCCCAGCTCACGCGCCACGCGGGTGTTCGTGAGCATGGAGCGACCGGTCACAACGACCTTACGGCCGCACTTGCGGGCGGCATCGCAGATCTGCTGCAGACGATGGATGTGGCTCGAGAACGACGCGACGAACACGCGACCCGGGGCGTTCTTGATGGCGTGCAACAGGTTGGGACCAACCTCGGCCTCGGACTTGGTAAAGCCGGGAACCGTGGCATTGGTGGAGTCGGAAAGCAGCAGGTCGATGCCCTGCTTGGCAAAACGGCTGATAGCGGCATAGTCGGGCGTGACGCCGTCGATGGGCGTCTGGTCGAGCTTAAAGTCGCCGGTGTGCATAACGGTGCCCTGGTTGGTGCGAATGAACACGCCCAGAGCGCCGGGGATGGAGTGCGTCATCGAGAAGAAGTCGAGCGAGATGCCGCCGAGGTTGACATGGCTGCCGCCCTTGACCTCACGGAACTTGGGTGCGCGGATGCGGAACTCGGAGAGCTTGCCCTCGATAAAGCCGAGCGTCAGCTTGCTCGAGAAGATGGGCACCTTGTTGTTGAGGTCCTGCAGCAGATACGGAAGCGAACCGGTGTGGTCCTCGTGGCCGTGGGTGACGACGATACCGCGGAGCTTTTCCTCGTTCTCCAAAACATAGGTGTAGTCGGGAAGCACCAGGTCGATACCGGGCTGGGAGTCATCCGGGAACATGAGGCCGGCGTCGACGAGCACCATGTCGTCGCCGCACTCGAAGACCGTCATGTTCTTGCCGATGCCGTCAAGGCCGCCGAGCGGGATGATCTTCAAGGGAGATGATTTTTTAGCTGCCATAGGTTAGTGTTGTTTCCTTTCTTCGAAACGGGTCTGAAACAACCGACGGGGCGCTTCTGGCAAACCGACCGCCGGGAACGTACAAACATGCATCACAGAGTCGATGCAATAACCACAGTATGATACCCATTTGCACAACAACAGACCACCCATGCATCAAAGCCCCATCTGAACCTGTGTATCCCGCCGGTCAGGGCTCAGCGGCCCCGGCACGGGCTAAGTTTCCTGCTCTACAGTCCTGCTCACGACGGAGGCCACATTAAGTGGTCTCCTGTTCGTGCGGAACTCGCGATAAACTTAGCCCGTGCCGGG
>CAJMMA010000016.1 GCA_905214435.1 uncultured bacterium | reverse complement strand
GCGCTTTATTTTGTTGAGGGGCTTTGTTGGACAGCTATTTTACTCTGCAATCGAATATTGAGGCTTCGGGCGAGTTTGTGGACCGCAAGAGCCGGTTTATTGCCCAGCTGGTCCATATTGAGTCCGAGGACGAGGCGAATGCCTTTATCGAGATGGTTCGCAAGCGTCATTACGACGCTCGACACAATGTTCCCGCGTGGATTTTGGTCGATGGGCGTGAGCGCCAGAGCGATGATGGTGAGCCGAGCCGTACGAGCGGCATGCCGACGCTCGAGGTGTTGCGCGGTGCGGAGCTCAAAAATGTTTGCTGCGTAGTGACGCGCTATTTTGGCGGCACGCTGTTGGGGCCGGGCGGCCTGGTTCGCGCCTATACTGCGGCGACGCAAGCGGCGGTGGCCGCGGCTCAGGAGGCCGGGCAGATCGTCGAGATGACGAGTGTCGTGCCTGTTGACGTGCATGTGGCCTATCCGCAGTATGAGCAGGTGCTTCGCTTGGCCCAGGATTCCGGTGCCAAGGTTTCGGATACCGAGTACGCGGATGCCGTGACACTTCATTTGGTGTTTAAGGCGGGGGAGCAGGAGTCGTTTTGCGCTAAGATGCGCGAGCTTATGGCGGGGCGCGAGGAGATTGAGGTCAGCACTCCCGAATTTGCCGAGTTCTAACGGCGACGGCCGGCGTGCTTTTGGACGGATCCCAAGCACACCGACCGTCGTTTTATGTCGCTGCCGTTTACTCGGCGAGCTGCTTTAGTACATCACAGGCGATTTCGACGGCATCGTCGATGCAACCGGGACAGCTGCGGAGCGGACCTTTGTCCGATCCGATGCCCTTGAGCGTGCCGCAGACGGTCGTCGTGTTCTTCTCGCCAAAGCGCTTGGCAATCTCGCGCGACAGCTTGTAGGTCTGGCCCTTGGTCTTGGGGTTCTCCATACCGTCGCTCATCACAAAGCCCATGATCGCCACGGCGCCCGAGATGGCGCCGCAGGTCTCGGTCATGCCGCCCATGCCGGCGCCAAAGCCCTCGGTGAGGGTAAAGGCGATCTGGGGGTCGAGCCCCACAGCGGGCGCGAGCGTGCAAGCGACAGCCTGGGCGCAGTTAAAGCCGCGGGCGTGGTACTCGGCAGCCTGAGCCTGGCAGGCGGCAGTGTTGAGCTGGGCCGTATCGATTTGCTTCATCGTTGTCTCCTTGGTTACGGTGTACCCGCCTATGGTACCCGTGACGGGGTATGTAATCATCGAGAGCTTCATGTATGCCTCGTTTTTATCTATCGAGCAAATGCCCAAGGCTTGAGATAAATACCTCTGATTAATTTGTCCCTTAACCTACCTTGGGGATGGGTTGAGAGGGGTGCAGGGTAGCGGTATCGTGAACCGAATAAAACGTAACCCAGGCAAGGGAGCTAGATATGAGCGAGCAGACCATCGGAACTACATGTGTTCAGGGCGGCTATCACCCGGGAGATGCCGAGCCGCGCCAGGTGCCCATCTACCAGTCCACCACGTGGAAATACGACACGTCCGAGCACATGGGCAAGCTGTTTGACCTGGAGGAGTCGGGCTACTTCTACAGCCGTCTGCAGAATCCCACGTGCGATCTGGTCGCCGCCAAGATCTGCGAGATGGAGGGCGGCACCGCTGCGATGCTCACGAGTTCGGGCATGGCCGCGAACTTCCTCGCGATCTTTAACGTGGCCGGTGCCGGTGATCACGTGGTCGCGAGCTCTGCTATCTACGGCGGTACGTATAACCTGCTCGCCCACACCATGGGCCGCATGGGCGTGACCTGCACGTTCGTCGCCCCCGACTGCACCGATGAGGAGCTGGAGGCAGCCTTTGAGCCCAATACCAAGCTCGTCTTTGGCGAGACGATTGCCAACCCCGCCCTTGCCGTGCTCGATATTGAGCGCTTTGCCAAGGCCGCGCATGACCACGGCGTGCCGCTGATGGTCGACAACACCTTCCCGACGCCCGTGATGTGCCGTCCCTTTGAGTGGGGCGCCGACATCGTCACGCACTCTACCACCAAGTACATGGATGGGCATGCGGCCTACCTGGGCGGCGTGATCGTTGACCACGGCCAGTTTGACTGGATGGCCCATGCAGACAAGTTCCCGGGTCTCACCACGCCCGACGAGAGCTATCACGGCGTGACCTATGCCGAGAAGTTCGGTCGCGAGGGTGCCTTCATTACCAAGGCAACCGCTCAGCTCATGCGCGACCTCGGCCCCATGCAGAACCCGCAGGCGGCGTTTTTCCTGAATAGCTCGCTCGAGAGCCTGCATGTGCGTATGCCGCGTCATTGTGAGAACGGCCTGGCCGTTGCTAAGTTCCTGCAGAGCCATCCCAAGGTGCGCTTTGTGAGCTATCCGGGCCTGGAGGGCGATAAGTACTATGACCTGGCTCAGAAGTACATGCCCAACGGTACCTGCGGCGTCGTGAGCTTTGGCTTTAACGGTGGTCGCGCGGCGGCCGAGACCTTTATGAAGAGCCTTAAACTCGCCCAGATCGCCACGCATGTGGCCGATGCTCGCACCTGCTGCCTGCATCCCGCTAACGCCACGCATCGCCAGATGAACGATGAGGAGCTCATCGCCTGTGGCATCTCCGCCGACATGGTGCGCCTGTCGTGCGGCCTCGAGGACACGGCCGACCTGATTGCCGACCTTGAGCAGGCTCTCGAGCAGTGCTAGGCTAGCGTTCGCATAAGTCGCCGATGCCGACAGAGGGCTTCGGCGACCTTTACGTTCCGATTCCGTAGGCGGGACCCCAATCGCGGCTGTTTGCAGGCGATTGGGGCCCCGTTTTTGTGTTGGGCCACTCGAAAGGATGGATATGGAGAAAACCGCAGAGCAGCTGCGCCGCGAGCACATTGCCCTAGAGGGCGACACCCATGGCAAGAACAAATGGGCGATTCTGTTTACCGTGCTCATCATGACGTTTATGGCGTGTCTGGATTCGACCGTCGTGACCGTGGCACTGCCGGTGATGCAAAAGGAGCTGGGCGTGGGCCTCGACCGCATCCAGCTGGTGAGCTCGGTGTATCTGCTTGCGACATGCGTGGCTATGCTGCCGTTTGGCCGTCTGGGCGACGTGCGCGGCAAGGTGGGCGTATTCCAACTGGGCGTCATCGTCTTTACGGTCGGCTCGCTGCTGTGCGGCCTTTCGGCCTCGCTCGAGGTTCTTATCCTGGCACGTATTGTTCAGGGAGTCGGTTGCGCGGCGGCCATGGCTAACAACATGGGTATCATCACCGAGTCGTTTCCGGCGCGCGAGCGCGGTCGTGCCATGGGTATCCTCGCGACTTTCGTGGCCCTCGGCATGATGTGTGGCCCCGTGCTGGGCGGCATGCTGGTGGCAAGCTTTCCCTGGGAGAGCATCTTCCTCATCAACCTGCCCATTGGCGTCATCTCGTTTATCGTGGGGCTTTACACGCTGCCGCATGTTAAGCCGGAGGCCGGTGAGCGCCCCATGTCGCTGGCGGAGGCCGCGCGTCGCTGCTTTGCGAGTTCGGCTTTTACGATTAACTTGGCATGCATGCTTATTGTGTTTATCGGCATCGGTGCATCTGAGTTTGTGCTGCCGTTCTATTTCCAGGATGCTCATGGCTTTAGCTCCGATATTTCCGGACTGCTCTTTTTGGCGCTGCCGATGGTAAATGCCTTTATCGGGCCGCTTTCGGGTACGGTTTCGGACCGTGTTGGCTGCGAGGGTCCCACGGCGGTCGGCCTGGGTGTGTACGTGTGCGGTCTCTTTGCGGTAAGTACGCTCGACGAGCACTCTTCCATCCCCGTGATCGTGTGCTGCGTCGCGTTTATGTCGTGCGGCACGTCGATTTTCCAGAGCCCCAATAACTCCCTGTACATGGGCTCGGCTCCGCGCGAAGCGCTCGGTTTTGCTGGCAGCTTGGGCAGTTTGGCGCGCTACGCCGGCATGGCACTCGGTATTACGGTGGCGTCGAATATCCTGTATGGGCAGATGAGTGTGGCGATGGGCGAGGCCGTGACCAGTTTCGTTGCAGGCCGTCCGGATGTGTTCTTATTCGGCTTTCGCTCGGTGTTCTACGTGCTCATGGCTGTGGCCGCTGTGGGCTTTGCGCTCGCCATGGTGCGTTTGGTGAAGATGTGCGCCCGCCATTAGCGTGTTGGGAGGCTGTCTGCCACGATTCGCGCCGTCCCAAAAAGACTGGTTTGTGGTGCGATGTGGCTTGTGGGACGGGCGGGGGCCGGTCCGTGGTAGACTATCGAACAACGTTTATTAATCGCGCGGTATCGTTGCCGCGAGAAGGGGTTGCGCCATGCAGGAGCTTGAGGATCGTATTCGCCATGACGGCATCGTAAAGGCCGGTAACGTCCTTAAGGTTGATGCCTTCCTCAACCACCAGTGCGACGTTGAGCTGTTCGACCATATGGGCGCCGAGTGGGCCCGTCTGTTCAAGGATGTCGAGATCAACAAGATCCTGACGATCGAGGCCTCGGGCATTGGCATGGCTTGCATTGCCGCTCAGCACTTTGGCGGCGTGCCGGTGGTCTTTGCCAAGAAGGCACAGTCCATCAACCTCGACGGCGAGCAGTACGCTACGACCATCTACTCCTTTACCAAGCAGAAGGAGTACCCCGTCATCGTGGGCAAGCGCTTCCTTTCCGAGGGCGATAAGGTCCTGATTATCGACGACTTCCTGGCCAACGGCTGTGCGCTCGAGGGTCTTATCAAGATCTGCGAGGCTGCGGGTGCCGAGGTGTCCGGCATTGGCATTGCGGTGGAGAAGGGCTTCCAGGGCGGTGGCGATAAGCTCCGCGAGCGCGGCTTCCGCGTTGAGAGCCTGGCCCGTATCGCCGATATGGACTGCGATAACGGCGAGATCACCTTCGCCTAAGCGCGCGACACAAGCGATTGGTATGCGATGTGACAAAGGGACTGTCCCTTTGTCACATTTTTTGTATGAGGGGAGGTGTTGATATGGACGAGAACAAGATGGGATGGCGCGAGTATACGCGCTATGCCGAGATGTCGGCCGAGGAGCTGGCGCGTGATTGCGAGGTCCAGGTGTTTCGCGCGACGGGTCCGGGCGGCCAGGGCGTGAACACGACGGACTCGGCGGTGCGCATGAAGCATATCCCTTCGGGGATTACCGTGACGGCGCGCGAGAGCCGCAGCCAGTTCCAGAATCGCGCGAGCTGCCTGCGCAAACTACGCGCCGAGCTCGAGCGTCGCGGGCGTCCACCGCGCCGACGCGTAAAGACCAAGGTGCCCCAGCGCTCCCGCCAGCGTAGACTCAACGACAAGCACTTCAACGCCATCAAAAAGGCCAACCGCCGCAAGCCGAGCAGTGACGAGTAGTCGATTGCCCCGCTGGCCTTGCTAGCGGGTAGGGTGCCAAACTTGGAGGGCGCTGCCGAGGACGTCGACCTCGATGCGCGAGGCGTCAACGGGCTCGCCGTCGGCCTGGATGGGGTAGTCGGGCTCCTCAAAAGTTAGCTCGGCATGGCGGCAGCGGCGCATGCGAACCGGTGGCAACTTGGTATGGTGGCCGTCCTTGGCCGAAAGGAACATAGGCAGGGCTACCGCGCGAGGGACGGGGCCGCAGGCGTAGCAGACGTCGAGCATGCCGTCGCAGGGGTCGGCATCGGGGCAGATGCGATAGCCCGAGCCATAGGTAGGACCAAGCTGAATCGCCATGATGATCGCCCTCACGCGCTCGGCGGGCGCGCCGTCAAAGCTGACTGTCATGGGGTAGTTGCGGTAGCGCAGGCCAAACTGCTCAAGTCCCGAAAGGGTGTAGAGCGGCGCGCCCGTCAAGCCGGTCTTTTTGCGCAGCTCAGTGGTGCCCAGGCCGATGGCGGCATCGATGCCGACCGAAAGCGTCTGGTCGTAGTACTCAACGGTAGCCTCGCCGCTGCCGCTCGCAGGGCTCCACGAGCGAATGCGCCCGATGTCCTGACGCTGCAGCTCGCAGGTGAGCAGCGCGCCATAATCCTTGCCGGAGAAATCGTTGATGCCGAGCGTCTGGGCAAAATCATTGCCGGAGCCCACGGGCAGGACGGCAAGAGCGGGGCGGACGTCCTCCTTTTGCGTCATAAGCCCGTTGACGACCTCGTGAATCACGCCGTCGCCGCCGAGTGCGATAACGGTGCGATAGCCCTGAGCCTGTGCGGCCAGCTCCTTGGCGTGTCCCATACGCTCGGTCAACACCAGGTCAAACTGGGATGCGCGTGCAGTCATGTCCAAAAAGCGTTGCAGGCGCTCGGCAACTTCGCGTGCCGCACCCGACTGGGCGGCTGGGTTGGCGATGATGAGCGTGCGACCAAAATCAGTTGCGTGCATGGGGCGACTCCCGGCGTGTGACATGACAGTGCGGTCGCGCTCAGGTCGAATTAGCCCCGATTGTGGCTGCACGGCGATAATTACATCTACTCTATCAGGTCGTTGTGGCGCTCGATAGCATCCGCTACCGTACCTCCCTCATCCACAATAAGCGAGCGGCGCTTGGGTGAGATGATGCGCTGGGCGGGGTACACGCCGCGGTGTCCGCCGGTTAGGTAGCTGATAAAGGCCACGATGACAAAGAACCCGGCGGCCGTGCCGTGGAACAGGTCGATGGCCATCATGCAGGTGGTGATGGGCACGTTGAGGCCGGCGCAGAACACGCCGAGCATGCCGAGAGCCGCCATAAAGCTCGGGTCGAGTCCAGCGAGGCAGCCAATCCATCCGCCGAGCGCCGCACCGATGCCAAACAGGGGCGTGACCTCGCCGCCTTGGAAGCCCGCGCCCAGGGTAAGCGCTGTGACGACCAACTTGATGGCTGCGTCCGCCAGGGTGGTGTTGCCTGCAAATCCGGCGCCGGAAAGCCACGTGGAAAGGCCGGCGTAGTCCCAGGCGTCAAGGAGGGCATAGGCGGCCAAAACCACGAGTGCGCCCACGAGTGCGCGAGTAAGGTAATTGGTGATAAAGCGACCGTAAAGGCTTTTGACGGTTCGAACCGACCAGGCAAAGAGGCGTGCCGTCAGACCGAAGATAATTGCGCTGATAACAACGATGACAACCGTCCGCGGTGTCATGTTGGGAACGCTGGCGATGACATTCGCCTCGTACTCGGTTCCCAAGGCAAGTGACGTAAAGTAGCCGGTAAACGAGGCGACCAGGCAGTAGATGCCCGCGGTGTAGTCGATCTTGCCGATAAAGCACATCTCCATGCCAAAGAAAGCTCCAGCAAGGGGCGAGCCGAATACGGCGCCAAAGGCCGACGAGATGCCGGCGAGCATGAGGTCGTGGTGGTCATGTTTTTTGAGGTGGGCGAGGTTCGAGATGTTGCTGGCGATGGTGCCGCCAATCTGCACCGCGGCCCCCTCGCGACCGGCAGATCCGCCCGTTAGGTGCGTGAGCGTGGAGCAGACGAAGGTGAGAACGGCCATGCGCATATGGATGAGGCGTGTGCCCAGAGCGGAGTCGATGACCAGGTTGTTACCGCGTTTGGCGGCAAGGCCGTGGTTTTTGTACACCCATGCGGTGGCAACGCCCACAACGGGAAGCAAGGCGTAGACCCATGCATGGTGCTCGCGATAGTCGGTCGCGATATTCAGCGAGGTCAAAAACGCCCAGGCGGCAACGCCCATGGCGAGCGAGACGATGACGACGAGTGCGAGCAACTTGGCGCTCGCGAGTAGGTTGCGGGCGTTGCGGCGCGTGTCGGCAGCCAAGAGATGCTCGGAGCGGGTGAGCTGATGCCTGCCGGCCATGATGACGTCGTTAAGGGAGAAAAAGCCGCCGTCGTCGAGCGACTGGGAATGATCCTGCGCCTCGTTAGCGCTTTCGGGTTTGTCGGTAAAAGCCATACGTTCCTCTTCTTGATTGCAACACGAGCATTATAGAACGTGCCAAACGTGACAAACCGGCTGGTTGGTTTTGGTTCTGTTTCGCCGTCCGTTACCGACAGGTGTATTCGTGGGCACGGGCCGTGTCGCCGTCGTGCGGCGGGGGATTATACTGAGATAAACATAAAGAATCGGCGCCCGTGATGTGCGCCGTTGCATGCTAGAGGTGTATATGGCAGAGAAACTCATTCCGTTGGAGGACGCACAGGCGATCGTCTTGTCGCACGTGAATCGCACCGAAGTTGTCGAGATTCCCGTGTGGCAGGCTGCCGGTCTTCCCTTGGCAGAGGACGCGGTGGCCGATATCGACATCTCGCCGTTTGCTAACAGCGCTATGGACGGATATGCCGTGCGCTCGGCGGATTTGGCGCAGGGATCTGGCGAGGCGCCGGTGACGCTCGACGTTATCGGACACGAGGCCGCGGGCCATGTGTTTGAGGGCACAATTGGCGCGGGCGAGACGGTCCGCATCATGACGGGCGCACCGGTACCCGAAGGTGCCGATGCCGTGGTGAAGTATGAGATCGTCGATGTGCTCGTCGGTGACGGCAACGAGGGTTCGCGTGTGAGGTTCTCGGCGCCTGCCAAGGTAGGGGAGAACGTTCGCTCTGCCGCCGAGGAGGCCCATGCCGGCGATGTTGTGATGCACGCCGGCGAGGTCGTGGCTCCGGCGGGCGCCGGCTTGTTGGCGAGCGCCGGGTATGCGAGCGTGAAGGTCCATGCCGCTCCGCGCGTGGGCATTATCTCGCTGGGCACGGAGCTGGTCGCGCCGAGCGAGCTGCCGGCACGCGGGCAGATTCGCGATTCCAATTCCTCGGCGTTAATGGCCGAGGTGCTCGATGCTGGGGCCGACCCAGTGTTCTACGGCATTGCGCCCGACGACGAGCGGGCGATTGCCGAGCTGGTGCACCGCGCCGCGCAAGAGTGCGATTTTGTCATTACGAGCGGTGGCGCCTCGGCTGGCGACTATGACTACGTGACGGCGCTGGTTCGGCGCGAGGGCGAGGTGCTGTTCGATCGCATTTCGTTGCGTCCCGGCAAAGCCATTACGTTTGGCCTGCTCGGCGGCAAGCCCAATCTGGGGCTTTCGGGCAACCCCGCGGCGGCATACGTGGGCTTTGAGATGCTCGCCCGCCCGGCGATTCGCAAGATGCGCGGCTTTGCCGAGGGTGCGCGTCCCGTGCAGCAGGCGGTTCTTACCCACGGCGTGAAGAAGCGACAGGACCGACGCTTCTATGATCGCGCCACGGTTGCGCGCGATACGCAGACGGGTGAGCTTACGGTCACCGAGGCGCACAGCCAGAACTCGGCGCTGCTCGGAACCATGCAGCGTGCGAACTGCCTGTTGCGCATCAACGAGGGTCCGTGCGATCTTGAGCCGGGCGACGTCGTGGATGTCGTCCGTGTCGATCTGCCCGAGGGCGCCGTGCTGTAGGAGGAATGCTATGGAGTTGAAGATTTCGATCGTGACGTGCTCGGATACGCGCGATCTTGCCCAGGACGAAGCAGGCGCTGTGCTCGAGGAGCTCATCGCGGCGCAGGGCTGGATGGTTGCCTCGCATACGGTGGTGCATGACGATGTTGACGAGATCGGTGCTGCCATTGTGGCTGCGGCCGACGATTGCCAGGCCAACGTGGTCATCACCTGCGGCGGCACGGGGCTTTCGATGCGCGACGTGACGCCCGAGGCGACGCGTGCCGTCTGCGACCGCGATGTGCCGGGTATTGCCGAGGCGATCCGTGCATACTCTATGACCAAGACGCGCCGTGCCATGCTTTCGCGCGCCGTGTGCATGCAGCGTGGGGCTGCGCTTGTCATCAACTTTCCGGGATCCACGAAGGCGGCTCGCGAAAGCTGGGAGGCCGTGAGCGACCAGCTGGAGCACGCGGCCCACATGACGGCGGGCGGTGGACACGCTCGCTAAACTGCTTGCCTGTAGCGGAGTGACCTTATGGGTCGCTCCGCTTTTTTAAGCGGCGACAACGCGAGCGTCTTGCGGCTATCGGTATAAGAAATTATCAAACGATAATTTCTTATCACAAGCATTATTCGCGCTAAAGTATAATTCAATTACAGGATAAAGCCCGCGGCGGGGTGCCCGGGCGTAGCGCTCGAAAGGGTTGAACATGTTCGATATGGTTTCTCGCCGCGGATTCGTCTCGCTTTCTGCTGTCGCCGCTGCCGGCCTTGGCCTTGCTGGCTGCTCGGGCAACAAGACGTCTGAGCCGGCCGGCTCCGATGCGGGTTCTGCCAAGACTTCTTTCAAGAAGGCCGTCGGGCTGCAGGTGTTCGCCGCCAACTCGCTCGAGAAGGCTCTGCCCGAGGTTCAGAAGCTCTACACCGAGCAGACGGGTACCACCTTTGCCGACACGCAGTTTAAGGCGTCCGGCGACCTTGTCGAGCAGATGCGCGCCGGCGCCGCGGTTGACGTGCTCATCACGGCCTCCAAGGGCACTATGGACGACGCCGAGGCCGCCGAGCTCGTCGACGCCGACACGCGTGAGGACATGTTCGTCAACGACCTCGTGATTATTCGTGCCGAGGGCTCCGACACCAAGGTCGAGGCCATCGCCGACGTCGCGAACCTGGACGGCAAGATTGCCGTCGGCGACGCTAAGACCGTTCCCGCCGGCAAGTATGCCAACCAAGCGCTGGCTTCTGTTGGGCTCTACACCGGTACCGAGGGCGACGACGGCGAGTATGCACCCGAGCTCGCCGACAAGGTGGCCCTGGCCGACAAGGTCGGCACCGCCGCAGCTTACGTCTCTACGGGCGACTGCGTGGCCGGCTTTGTCTACAGCTCCGACATCTTCCGCTACGACGGCATCGAGGAGGCCTTCGTGTGCCCCGAGGATTCGCACAAGCCCATCGTGTATCCGGGTGCCGTTGCCGAGAGCTCCGAGCACGCCGACGAGGCCAAGGCGTTCATCGACTTCTGTCTGACCAACAAGAAGGCGCAGAAGATTTGGGCTAAGTACGGATTTGAGCTTTCCGCGTAGTGCGGCTTGGAGCGATAATCCCATCGTTTTGTCTTTTGCCCTGTCCTCGTCTTTCCTTGGAGCGTTTCGTGCGTAATAGATTTCGCATTCTTGTCGCCTGTGCTTTGACGCTCGCGCTTTGCTGGGTGCCGGGATGGGCGTTTGCCGGTGGTACTGAGGGCGGGGCCCAGGTTGCCGTGACCGCCAAGGGGCTTTCTTATGGGCTCGATGGTTTTGAACGGTTAGCCAAGGGGACCGCCCGTGTCATGGAGGGCCAGCCCGAGGGCTATCGGTTTCCCGTTGAAGGGGACACGGACCTCATAGTGGCGCCTGCTGCCGATCGCGTTGTGGTGTGGGTATCGCCCAAGGCGGTCGAGAAGTATGGATTGGATCCGCAGGACAACGAGTGCGCATCGGGTCTCAAGGCTCTCGTCTGCGAGCTTGACGGCGCAAACTGCATGGGAGGCGCACGGCTGGAAGACATGGATCTTCCTTGGTATGCCACGACGGAAGCGGCGTTTAATGTCGGTGGGTATACCTATGCCTTTGATGAGCGCGGTGCGAATGGGGACCGCTATGTGGTCATCGCATCAGCCTCGGGTGATGCCAAGGGCGGCGCGCGTTGGCTTGATAGCGCTCAAATCGTGGAAGCATCATCCGTTGTGATGCAAGATGAACAGGAGCCCTTGGCGTCCCTTGTCGCCTTTTTGACCGGCATCGACTATCGCCCGCTTTGGGTGTCTATCAAAACGAGTGGCCTTGCCCTGGTGATTGCCTTTGCGCTGGGCCTGTTTGCCGCATGGAAGACTATGGGCACGACGAGCCGCGTGAAGGGCCTGCTCGACTCGGCCTTTACCATCCCCATGGTGCTGCCTCCCACGGTGTGCGGCTTTCTGCTCCTCATGCTGTTTGGCCGCTCGACCGGGGTTGGCCAGTGGCTTATCGCGCACGGCATCTCGATCGTCTTTACCTGGCCAGCGGCGGTGATATCTGCCGTGGTGGTGTCGTTTCCCCTGGTCTACCGTACGGCGCTCGGCGCCTTTGAGAGCCTGGACACGCAGATGCTCGACGCCGCGCGAACCCTGGGGTGGTCCGAGCGCCGTATCTTTGCCAAGCTTATGATGCCACTCGGCTGGCCCTCGATCGCCGCCGGTACGGTGCTCGCCTTTGCCCGTGCGATGGGTGAGTTCGGTTGCACCCTCTTCTTTGCGGGTAACTATGCCGGTATTACGCAGACCATCCCCATCGCTATCTACTTTGAGTGGATGGGTGGCAACATCTCAGTTGCCCTCTTTTGGGTTGTCGTCGTGATTGCGTTTAGTTTCCTGGTCATCCTGTTTATCAACATGTACACCGCGCATTCGCAAAAGTATCGCGAGCGGGGCCTTTCCCGTGCGGAGCGCAAGCGGGCCAAAGAACTCGCCGATACGGCCGATTCGCTCGACCCGGTGGGCGGCGATGCCCTGCGTATCGATCGCGAGGCGCTGGCCGAGCTCATGCGCGATGATGCCACTCTGCAGGGAGGTCGATAGGCCATGTCGATCGTTCTGGATATCAAAAAGCGCTATCCCGGGTTTACGCTCGATATGCAGCTTGAGGCTGGAGAGGAGCGCGTGGCGCTGCTGGGCGCCTCGGGGTGCGGCAAGAGCTGTACGCTACGCTGCATTGCCGGTGTGGAGACGCCCGACGAGGGCAAGATCGTCGTCAACGGCGTGACCTTTTTTGATTCGGCGGCGGGCATCAACCTATCGCCCCAGGAGCGTAAATGCGCCCTGCTGTTCCAAAACTATCAGCTGTTTCCCAATATGACGGTGGCCGATAACGTGTGCGCCGGCGTACAGGATGCGGGTGACGTCGCTGCACGCAAAAAGCTCGCCGAGCGCTATCTGGGCATTTTTGGTCTGGCCGATTTTGCCGACCGCTATCCCGCACGCCTCTCGGGTGGTCAGCAGCAGCGCGTGGCGCTTGCGCGCATGGTGGCGGCACACCCGGGCATTTTTATGTTCGACGAGCCCATGAGCGCGCTCGATGCCTACCTTAAGAGCGCGCTCGAGCAGAACATGCTCGACCTGTTCGACGTGTGCAACCGCACCGTGCTCTACGTGAGCCACGATATCGACGAAGCGTGTCGCCTGTGCCAGCGCATTTGCGTGATGCATAACGGGCATGTGGAGGAGATCGGCTCCGTCGAAGATGTGGTCCGCCGGCCGCAAACCTTGGCCGCGCTGCGCTTGACGGGCTGCAAGAACACAAGCCGGGCGTGCAAGATCGGCGACGAAGAAGTTGAGGCTCTCGACTGGGGCATGACCTTTAATGTGGGTCGCGAGGTTCCTGATGATGTGGCGTACCTGGGGATTCGCGCAAGTTACTTCCATGTTGACAACCGTGCCGAGCGGGGTCGTAACAGCTACGACTTACACGTGGCCCGGGTGAGCGATTCGCGCTTTGAGCGGCTGGTGCTGTTGGACGTGCCACGTGTCGATGCACCCACGCGTCTGCAGTGGAAGGTCAACAAGGTGAGCGTGGCTTCCGACGAGCTGCCGCAGGCCGACGAGACCCTGCGCATGCACTTCGATGCCAAGAGAATTCATCTGGTTTGTCGATAAATGTGACAAGGGGACAGTCCCTTTGTCCCTTCTGCTGCGTCGCGTAGGGGTTGCGATACGCCGTCCGCTCGCGGCGCCACCATGCGTATACTGGGAGGAAAAGATTGACCTATGAGAGGAGGGATCGATGGCTGACGATTTCATCAAGCTCACGCAGATGACCGCTGCCTCTGGTTGAGCCGCTAAGTTGGCTCCTGGAGCCCTCGCCCAGGTCCTGGGCGACTTACCCAATGTGCATAACGACAACCTGCTCGTGGGGTTCGATACCTCCGACGATGCGAGCGTCTTTCGCGTTGGCGACAACTTGGGCCTCGTGCAGTCCATCGACTTCTTCCCGCCGATGGTCGATGACCCGTTTCTGTTTGGCCAGATCGCCGCGGCCAACTCGCTGTCGGACATCTACGCTATGGGCGGGCGGCCGAGTCATGCCATGAACCTGCTCTGCATACCCAGCTGCCTGGGTGTTGAGGCTGCTGGCCAGATTCTGGCGGGTGGCGCCGACAAGTGCGTCGAGGCTGGCTGCACCATCGCGGGCGGCCACACCATCAACGACGACGAGCCCAAGTACGGCCTGTCCGTGAGCGGCTTTGTCGCGCTCGATCGCATGCTCGCCAACAGCGGCGCGCACGTGGGCGATGTCCTGCTGCTGACCAAGGCGGTCGGCTCGGGCATCATCACCACGGCCATTAAGGGCGAGCTCATTGAGCAGGACGAGGCTAGCCCGATGTTTGACTCGATGCGCACCCTCAACGAGGCACCGATTCGTCTGGCCGAGGGGCTTGAGCTTCACGGTTGCACGGATGTCACAGGCTTTGGCCTGATTGGGCATGCGTGTGAGATGGCCGAGGGCTCGGGTGTGCAGATTGAGCTTGCGTCAGGGGCCGTACCGCTCTTTGACCAGGTGCTCGATATGGCGCGTCTGGGCATTATCCCTGCCGGCGCCTACCGCAACCAGGACTTCTTTGGCCCGCGCGTGGCGGCCGACGATGACCTGGAGCCGGGCATGCTGGATGCGCTGTACGATCCGCAGACCTCGGGCGGCCTGCTCATCGCAGCGCCTGCTGCCGATGTGGATGAGCTCGCCCGCCGCCTGCATGCCGAAGGTCGCGTTGCCGCCACAATCGGCCGCGTGTGCGAGGCGGTGCCGGGTGGTCCTGCCGTTCACGTTGTGCATTAAGGAAAACCGTTTATGCGACCGTCTACTGTTCTGGGCGGTCCCTTTTGAAAGGATTTGCTATGTCTACCAAAATTGAAGTCAATGCCATGGGCGATGCCTGCCCGCTGCCCGTCGTCAAGACGCTCAAAGCTCTGAAGCAGCTTGATGGCGAGGGTGCTGTGGTGACCTCGGTCGACAACGAGACCGCCGTCAAGAACATCTCCAAGATGGCGCAGGAGAAAGGCTGCACGGCCTCGGTCGAGAAGGTTTCTGACGCCGAGTGGCACGTGACCGTGGCGACCTCTGGCGCCGTTGCCGTGGCCGATCCCGAGCAGGATGGCGCTGCCTTCTGTGATGCCAGCGCCGGCAAGGGCAAGCTCGTCATTTCCGTCTACACCGACTGCATGGGCCGTGGCGACGACGTGCTGGGCCACAAGCTCATGAAGGCGTTTATCTTTGCCGTGACGCAGCAGGAGGAGCTGCCCGCGACCATGCTGTTCTACAACGGCGGCGCCAAGCTCACCGTCGAGGGCTCGCCGGTGCTCGACGACCTGAAGGGCCTGGCCGAGCAGGGTGTCGAGATTCTCACCTGCGGTACCTGCCTCGACCACTTTGGCATTAAGGACCAGCTCGCGGTGGGCGAGGTCACGAACATGTACGTGATCGTGGAGAAGATGGAGCAGGCCGTGCGCGTCGTGCGCCCGTAGCGTATTGGTTGGAGTTGCCATGAGGGAGAAGCGCCCGGCGCTTGTCATCACGTTTCCCACCACGGCGTCCGCCATGGGCTGCGAGTCCCTGTGCATTGAGCGCGGCCTTCCCGGGCGAACGATTCCCGTGCCCGGGGAGGTCGCTGCCGGCTGCGGTCTGGCGTGGAAGGCGTTGCCTGCCGATGAGGAACTGCTGCGCGGCGAACTCGCCGAGGCGGGTGTTCCCACCGAGGGCTATACCGTGATTGATATGTGGGAGGTCGTGCGATGATCTACCTGGATAACGCGGCGACGACCATGCATAAGCCGCAGACGGTCATCGATGCCGTGACGCAGGCGATGTGCTCGCTTGGCAATGCCGGGCGCGGCGCCACGTCGGGTGCCCTCGATGCCGCTCGTACGATTCATGGCTGCCGTGCCAAGCTCGCGCGCCTTTTGGGTTGCCCGAGGGCGGACCATGTGTGCTTTACGCCCAACTCCACGGCGGCGCTCAACACCGCCATCAATGGCGTAGTGCGCCCCGGCGACCGCGTGGTCACGACGGTACTCGAGCACAACTCCGTGCTGCGTCCGCTCAACCGCCTGTCGGCTGAGCAGGGCGTGACGGTTGAGCATGCGGGTTGCGACGTGAACGGCGCGCTCGATTACGACGAGCTCGAGCGGCTGGTCACGCCGAGCACACGTGCCGTGGTGGTGACGCACGCCTCCAATGTGACCGGCAACGCGGTCGACATCGCGCGCGTGGCGGCCATGGCCCATGCTGCCGGTGCGCTGGTGATCGTCGATGCCTCGCAATCTGCCGGCACGGCGCATATCGATATGCAGACCATGGGGCTCGACATGGTGTGCTTTACCGGCCACAAGGGGCTCATGGGACCTCAAGGCACCGGCGGCCTGGCCGTGGCGGAGGGCATTGATGTGGCTCCCTGGGCCATGGGCGGCACGGGCGTGCACAGCTTCGATGCGCTGCAGCCGCGGGAGTGGCCCACGCGCCTTGAGGCGGGCACGCTCAACGGTCACGGTATCGCCGGCCTTTCTGCCGGCCTCGACTTTATCGAGGCCCAGGGCGGGGTGGAGGCGATTTCGGCTCACGAGCGCGCGCTCGCCGAACGCTTCCTCGCCGGCGTTCGTGAGATTCCGGAAATCAAGCTCTACGGTGCCTTCGACCAGCCAGCACGCTCGGCGATCGTCTCGCTCAACGTGGGCGATATCGATTCGGCCGAGATCTCGGATGCGCTCATGCAAGGGTGGGGGATTGCGACGCGCCCCGGCGCCCACTGCGCTCCGCTCATGCACCGCGCGTTGGGGACCGAGCGCCAGGGTGTCGTTCGCTTCTCGTTTGGGTATTTCAACACAGACGAGGAAGTTGACGCCGCGATTGAAGCTTTGCGCGATTTAGCTTGCTAAAGCGTATATACTTGCGGGACGGGTCTTTTGCCCGTCCCGTTTTTGTTTTGACTCGAAAGGTGGTCCCATGGCTTCATCCGCTCCGCGCGGTCTGCGCTCCGACCATGTCGTCACCGTCGGCATCGCTCTGTTCTCGATGCTCTTTGGCGCCGGCAACCTCATTATTCCGCCGCTGCTGGCGCTGCAGGCAGGTTCCGCCACGCCGGTCGCCATGTTCGGCTTTCTAATTGCCGCCATCGGCCTGCCCGTCATGGGCTTTATCGCCGTGGCGCTTGCCGGAACGGCGCGCGAGCTTGCTGGCCGCGTGCACCCCAAGTTTGGCGAGTTCTTTGTCGCGGCGGTGTATCTGGCCATTGGCCCGTGCCTGGCCATTCCGCGTACGAGTTCCACGGCCTTCGAGATGCTGGTGCCGCTGTTGCCCGAGGGCGTCTCGCTCGGCACGGCGCGCCTGGTGTTTGCCGTCGGCTTCTTCGTCGTCGCGTTTGCGCTCACGCTGCGCCCGGGCGTCATCACACGCGTGCTCGGCCGCATTACGGGCCCCGCGCTCATTGCCCTTATCGTATTGGTCGTGGGTGCCGCCATGGTCTCGCCGCTGGGCCCCGCCGCCGCGCCGCAGGCTCCCTATGATGCCGGTGCTGCCGTGCAGGGCTTTTTGACCGGCTACCAGACCATGGACCTGCTCGCGTCGCTCGCCTTTGGCATCATCATCGCCGAGACCATCCACGAGCTGGGCGTTACCGATGACAAGCGCGTGGCCTTCGAGATTTCGCGCTCCGGCGTGATCGCCGGCGTGCTCATGGCCATCATCTACTGCGGCTTGGGACTTGCCGGTATGCAGCTCGGCACCGTGATGCCCGACGCTACCAACGGCGCCGCCATCCTCGCCCGTTCGGCCTCCATGCATTTTGGGCTTGCCGGCACGGTCGTGGTCTTCGCCATCTTCTTCCTCGCCTGCATGAACGTGTGCATCGGCCTCATCAGCTGCTGCTCGCGTTACTTCTGCGAGACGTATGTGGTCGAAGGGGGAGCGGAGGCCTCTGAGGAGGCCATGCGCCGTCCCTTTGCGGTTCTCGCCTTTGTGTTCGCAGCGTTTTCGTGCGTGCTCTCCAACGTGGGCCTCGACGTGATTCTTATGTTCTCGGTGCCCATGCTCAACGCCTTGTATCCCGTTGCCATCGTGCTGGTACTGATGGGCCTGGTGCACGGCTTTTGCGACGCGCATCCGCAGGTGTGGGTTTGGGTCGGCGGCGTTGTCGCGGTGCAGAGCGTGATCACCTCGGTTCGCGACGCGTTCTTTGCGGGTGCGTGGCTGCCGTTCGATGCGCTGCCGCTGGCTGATATTGGAGCCTCGTGGGCGCCGGTTGCCGTTGTGGCGCTTGCGATCGGCCTGCTCCATAGCCGGTTTGTCGCACATTCGAGGAGCTAGGGTATCGTCGCTTGCACAGGCGGGGAGTCTCCCCTATAATTTCCTTCGCTTTGGGACACGCAAGGTTTAGACCTTAGCTGCTCAACACCTTCGGGACGTGGCGCAGTTTGGTAGCGCGCCTGCTTTGGGAGCAGGATGTCGCAGGTTCAAATCCTGTCGTCCCGACCATATCTTGCGGGCGTAGTTCAATGGTAGAACCCCAGCCTTCCAAGCTGATGACGCGGGTTCGATTCCCGTCGCCCGCTCCATAAGAATTGTTTTAACAGCTTTGGTTTCCTTTGGGGATCAGAGCTGTTTTCGTTTACGCGCCGGGCGACGGGAATCGAACCCGCCAGGGTGCGGTGCTGAGAAAATGCGTGAGCATTTTCCAGCGCAGCACGCAAGGGCCGAAGGCCCGCAGCGAAGCAAATCCTTGGACTTCCCGTCGCCCGCTCCAAGCTATATAATCGCAGGCCAATATGCTAATTTGGCTCGCGTTTATTTTTATACCGTCCGACCTCGCAGGGCAAATGAACCAGGAGCGTTTGTCCCGAATCGTAAGAAAGAAGTGATTTCCATGGCACAGAGTAAGGCAGAATACCCCACCTCCGATTGCCTGGCGCCCGCCGCGATCGAGGCGAAGACCGAGGCCGCAGGCGTTACCAAGGCCAACCTGCCGGTCTCGAAGGCCTTTTTGCTCGCCATGTTCGCCGGCGCGTTCATCGCCTTCGGCGGCCTGTTCTTCACGGTCTTTCTGAGCGATCCCACGCTTTGCTGGGGCGCCCAGCGCTTCGTGGGCGGTCTTGCTTTTTGCCTGGGACTGGTGCTCGTGCTCATTTGCGGCGCGGAACTGTTTACCGGCAACTCGCTTATGGTCTGCGCGCTTAAGAGCAAAAAGATCACGCTCGTCCAGATGCTCAAGGCTTGGGCTATTGTGTGGATCGGCAACTTTGCCGGCGCCCTGTTCGTTGTCTTTTTGATTTACATGGCAGCCATTTACAAACTCAACGGCGAGGCCGTCGCCAACACCATGGTGAGTGTCGCCGCCGGTAAGGTTACGATCGGCGCCGTCACCATCTTCTTCCGCGGCATTCTGTGCAACATCTTTGTGTGCCTGGCCGTATGGATCGGTACCGCCGGCAAGACCGTGGTCGATAAGGTCGTGGGCATTCTGCTGCCCATTGCCGCCTTTGTGGCCTGCGGTTTTGAGCACTGCGTTGCCAACATGTACTTTTTGCCTATGGGCATTTTGATGCACTCCTGCGGCTATGGAGCCGATGTCGCCGGCGCCGATGCCCTCAATGCTGCCGGGTTGGCGCTCAACCTTACGGTCGCCACGCTGGGCAATATCGTGGGTGGCGCCCTGATCGTGGCGCTGGGCTACTGGTTTATCTACGCCAACAGGGAGGCCTAAGGACCCAAGCCATAACCGACCAAAGAGGGACAGGTTTATTTGGCAGGTTTTGGACGAGGCGCTTCGACGTCTTGTCACGAGCTGCCATAATGGACCTGTCCCTTTTGCGTGCGCGCCGGTATTTTTTTGCCCGATGACGATCGCGGGGGACCAGCTTTTTATTGAACATGTCGAAAGGCTTTTCATGAGCGACTGCGAATCCATGTCTGCCGAGGTGCGCGGCCGCCTGCGTTCCATTCCCGCCGTTCACGAGCTGCTTGCCGAGTGGCCGGTCATGAAGGCTGCTGGCGATGCAGGCGACACGATGGTACGCGAGGCGATTGACGCCGAGCTCGATGCCGAGCGCGCGGCGATTCGCTCCGGCGCCCCTGCAAGGAACGAGCGCGAGCTCGCCTTGGCAATTGAGCAGCGGACCCATCGCCTGTCGCTGCCGACCCTGCGCCCTGCCGTCAACGCGACGGGCGTTGTGATTCACACCAATCTGGGCCGCGCTCCGCTCGCTCCCGCGGCGGTGCAGGCGGTGACCGATGTCGCCCGAGGCTACAGCACGCTTGAGTATGACGTCTCAACCTGCGCTCGCGGGGGCCGCAAAGAGCATGCCGCGCGTCTGCTGCGCACGCTCACGGGGGCGCAGGACGCCTTAGTTGTCAACAACAATGCCGCCGCGGTGCTGTTGGTGCTTGCCGCGCACGCGGCTGGCAAAGAGGTCATCGTGAGCCGCGGCGAGCTTGTCGAGGTGGGCGGCAGCTTCCGCATCCCCGACATCATGGCGGCTTCGGGTGCCAAGCTTGTCGAGGTTGGCTCTACCAACCGCACACATCTGGACGATTATCGAAGCGCCATTACGCCCAACACGGCGATGATCTTGAAAGTTCATCCTTCTAATTACCGTATCGAGGGCTTCCACGAGGAGGTTTCCGCGGCGGAGCTTTCCGCGCTGGCGCATGAGCACGGGCTGTTGCTGTACGAG
Source organism: uncultured bacterium (assembly GCA_905214435.1). GTDB lineage: Bacteria > Actinomycetota > Coriobacteriia > Coriobacteriales > Coriobacteriaceae > Collinsella. The sequence goes on along the minus strand of CAJMMA010000016.1, from coordinate 12,410 downwards.
GATCAGGGCTCGGGCGCTTTGCTTGCAGACGGGGTGCTCGCCGATGCGGGGGAGAAGCCCACGTCCGCCTCGCTTTGCGCCGGCGTTGACGTCGTCTCGTGCTCGGGTGACAAGCTGCTCGGTGCCTCGCAGGCAGGCATTATTCTCGGCAGCGCCCAGGCAATCGCCGCCTGTGCCTCGCATCCTCTTATGCGCGCGCTTCGCCCTGGCAAGCTCACGCTCGCGGCGCTCGAGGCCACTTTGCGACTGTATGTGACCGGTCCCGATGCGGCGCATCGGGAGATCCCGGTACTCAACATGCTTTCCGGCGCGCCGGCTCCGCTCGAGCGCCAGGCCAAGCGCCTGCACGACCGCATGCTGCGCAAGCTTCGCGAGGCTCAGTGCGAGGAGGCCGTGGAGCTGCAGGTTGTCGAGGGCGCCTCTACTCCCGGCGGCGGATCGCTGCCGACTGTCGAGCTCCCTACATTTTGCGTTGCCGTCTGTCCCGTCGATGGGCGTCTATCCGCCGATGGCCTAAAGCGCGCTATGGTACAGGAGCCCGATACGCCGGTTGTGACGCGCGTGCGGCACGACCAGGTGCTTTTTGACGTTCGCACGCTTTTGCGCGACACCGACCTTGACCTGTGTGCGTCTGCGTTGGCGGATGCCGTGCGGGCAGGTTTGCGTCGATGACCGCGCGCGAGCTTGTCGAATGTCCCGTTATCGTCGGAACGGCAGGACACGTCGACCACGGAAAGTCGGCCCTTATCGAGGCGCTGACCGGCAAAAATCCCGACCGTCTGGAGGTCGAACGGCGCCGAGGCATGACCACTGAGCTCGGCTTTGGCGAGCTCGAGCTTCCCAGCGGCAAGCTTGTCGGCTTGGTCGACGTACCCGGGCATGCGCACTATCTGCGCGCCATGGTGCAGGGCGCCACCGGCGTGGACGTTGCGTTGCTGGCGGTTTCGGCCGTTGAGGGCGTGATGCCGCAGACCCGCGAGCACGTTCGGGTTCTGGAGCTGTTGGGTGTGACGCGCATGGTCGTCGCACTCACGATGCGCGATTTGGCCGACCACGAGATTGCCGCGCTGGCGGAGCTCGATGTCGAGGCGTTTCTGGACGGGACCGTGTTTGCGGGTGCCTCTATAGTGCCGGTGTCCTCCAAGACGGGCGAGGGCCTGGACGAGCTGCTTACGACGCTCGATAACACGGTTTGTTCGTGCTGGTCGGAGCATCTGGAGGCGACCGCTGGCTCGGGCGCCGCGCCCCGTCTTCCCATCGACCGTTGCTTTAGCATCCGCGGCACCGGAACCGTCGTGACGGGTACGCTGCACGACGGTCCCGTTTCGGTTGGCGATGAGCTCGTTGCGCTGCCGTCGCAAACGCGCTGTCGCGTGCGCGGGGTGCAGGTTCACGGGGATACCCAGTGCGCGGTTCCCGGCCAGCGCGTCGCCCTGAACCTGGTGGGCGATGGCGTGGCGGGCCTCAAGCGCGGCGAGATGCTCGGCGTCGAGGGTCGCGTGGGCCAGACGCTGCGCTTTTTGATGCAACTGACATATGTGGGGCGCGATGGCGTGCGAGCCGGCGTTCTTGCTTCGGGTACACGCGTGCACGTTATGGCGGGCACGGCTGAGGTGCTCGGCCGCATTATGCTTTTAGACGACGAGCCGCCTATTGCGGTCGGCGAGACGCGTGTGGTGCAGGTGCGCCTGGAACGGCCGCTGCCGTTGCGCGCCGGCGATCATGCCGTCATTCTGTCGTATTCGCCGATTTCGCTGCTTGGCGGCGGACGCGTCCTGCTATCGCGCTGTCGCCGCGCGCGGGTCCTGTCGGCGGGGGAGCGCGCGTTGTATGCGGCGCTTGAGTCCGGAGATGTCGCGGACGGCGTACACGCGTGGCTGGCGCTGCAAACGCTGCCTGTTGCTGCTGCCGGTGTTGCCGCAGCGCTCGATCTTGTTACCGGCGAGGTCGAGATCGTTTTGCGTGGGCTTGTGGACCAGGCTGCCGTGTGCGAGCTTGCTGCGGGCGGTGCGGTGCTCTACGCAGATGCCTCGGCTCTCGATGCTGCAATGGATGTGCTGGCTGCGGCCTTGTCCTCCATGCACGCGGCGGCTCCCAAAGAGATCGGCTTTACGTCCGGTGCGGTCGCGCACGCGGCTTGGCCGGGCGCCGGTAACGATGTCGCGATGGCACTTATTGCCGAGGGCTGTGCACGTGGCGTGTGCGCCGTCGACGGTGCCGAGGTGTTCGACCCGCATTCCGCCGCCGCGGCGATACGCGTGGTGCGCGAGGCTGGCCAGCGTATCGTGGCCCTGCTGGATGAGGCCGGTCTTAATGCGCCGACGCTTCCCGAGGTGAGCGAACAGTTGCAGCTCGATCGCGACACCATGACGCGTGTACTGCGCGAGCTTTCGCTCAACCACTCGATCGTTAAGGTCGAGCGCGACGTTGCCTTGTCCGCCGCTGCCGAGGCCCATGCGCGTGAGGTTGTTGCGACGGCTATCGAGGCTGCTGGCGGCGCCGCCACCACGAGTGTGCTGCGCGAAGCCCTGGGCGTGTCGCGCAAACGAACCATTAGCATCTTGGAGCACCTGGATGCCGTGCGCTTTACAGTACTCGACAAGGAGTCCGGCGGTCTGAGATCGCTGCGTTAGCGGTTTCCGCATCGCTCTTTTCGGTTGTGGTCTGTTGGGTTTGGTAAAATACCGCCACGTTTGGGAACGGATGGGCTCCGGTGGGCCCCGCGGTCCTCAAAACCGTTGTGAGGCGTGCAAAACGTCTTGGATGTGTTCGATTCACATACGTTCCCGCCAACGCATCCTGCCAACCACCACAAAGGTGCCTGTCCTCTTTGTGGTGGTATGGACCATGTGGACGAAACAGCTTCGAAACACGCGATTTGTACGTCGGGTGCTCAAAAACGCTTCTACCTGCATCGTAATCAAAACGAAACATCTGCTCGTCGGCTTATGCGAAACTTTGCTGCAACAGTGCGATATTATCCATACTCGATAAAGCTCGCGGCGCATGGGGCGCCGCGAACGACACCTTTCTTTTCCATCAATTGGAGGAAGCATGAGCTACACGCAGAAAGTTCTCGACGAGCTCAAGGCCCGCTATCCCGAGCAGCCTGAGTTCATCCAGGCCGCGACCGAGATCCTCGGCACCATCCAGCCGGCGCTCGACGCCCACCCCGAGTACGAGGAGGCCGCCCTGCTGGAGCGCCTCGTCGAGCCCGAGCGCATCGTCATGTTCCGTGTTCCCTGGGTCGACGACCAGGGCAAGGTCCAGGTCAACCGCGGCTATCGTGTCGAGTTCAACTCTGCCATTGGACCCTACAAGGGCGGCCTGCGCTTTAACCCGACGGTCACCTTGGGTATGCTCAAGTTCCTGGGCCTGGAGCAGATCCTCAAGAACAGCCTGACCACCCTTCCCATGGGCGGCGGCAAGGGCGGCTCCGACTTTGACCCCAAGGGCAAGTCCAACAACGAGATCATGCACTTCTGCCAGTCCTTCATGACCGAGCTCTATCGCCATATTGGCCCCAACACCGACGTTCCCGCCGGCGACCTGGGCGTTGGCGGCCGCGAGGTTGCCTACATGTTCGGTCAGTACAAGCGCCTGACCAACGAGTGGACCGGCGTCCTTACCGGCAAGGGCCTCTCCTTTGGCGGCTCGCTCGCCCGTACCGAGGCCACCGGCTACGGTCTGGTCTACTTTGTGGACGAGTACCTCAAGAGCCGCGGTGAGTCCTTCGAGGGCAAGAACGTCGTCGTTCACGGCTCCGGTAACGTCGCCATCTACGCGGTCCAGAAGGTCGCCCAGCTCGGCGGCAAGGTGCTGGCCTGCTCCGATACCCACGGCTGGGTCGAGGATCCCGACGGCATCGACTACTCCGTGCTCGAGCACGTCTACAACCAGAAGCGCTCCGGCCACGACAAGGGCGTCACGCTCGCCATGTACGTTGACGAGAAGCCCGGTGCCGTGTGGCACGAGGGCGACGGCCGCGGCGTGTGGCAGCTGCCCTGCGACATCGCGCTGCCCTGCGCTCGCGAGAACACGCTGCTGCTCGAGGACGCCCAGGCGCTCGTCGCCAATGGCTGCAAGGTGGTCGGCGAGGGCGCGAACATGCCCACGACCATCGAGGCCACGACCTACTTCCAGGAGAACGGCGTCGCCTTTATGCCCGGTAAGGCTGCCAACGCCGGCGGCGTGCTCGTGTCCGGCCTTGAGATGAGCCAGAACGCCGAGCACCTGTCCTGGACCTTCGAGGAGGTCGACGGCAAGCTCGAGCAGCTCATGCGCGGCATGTTCCACAACGTGGATGACACCGCCAAGGAGTATGGCCAGGAGGGCAACTTTGTCATGGGCGCCAACATCGCCGGCTTCCTGAAGGTCGCCGACGCCATGCTCGCCCAGGGCGTCTGCTAAATCTTCGCTCGATATAGCATGTGATGAGGCTCCCAGTCATCTTGGCTGGGAGCCTTTTTCTATGGCGGTGGGGGTTGTGCGCCCTCGTTTGGTACACTTAGAGGTACTGGACAAGTAAAGAGATGGGGGAGAACGTGCTCAAGTTCGGTACCTACGTCCGTGTTGGAAACGCGGCCGAAGCCTATGAGCTCTTGCAGAAGAACCGCAACAACAAGATTGTGGGCGGCGGCATCTGGATGCGCCTGGGTTCGCGTCGCGTGGCGACGGCGATTGACCTTTCGGCCTGCGGAGTCGATCAGATCGAGGAGACCGAGACCGAGTTTCGCATCGGTGCCATGTGTACCCTGCGCCAGCTCGAGCGCCATGCCGAGCTCAACGCGCTTGTCAACAATGTCTTTGAGTTCGCCGTCCATGACATCGTGGGCGTGCAGCTGCGAAATACCGCCACGGTGGGCGGCAGCATCTACGGCCGCTTTGGCTTCTCGGATGTGCTCTCCGCCTTCCTCGCGCTTGATTCTTACGTTGAGCTGACGGGTGCCGGCCGCGTGTCGCTGGCTGAGTTTGTGAACATGGGCTATGTGCGCGATGTGATCGAGCACGTCGTGGTCGTCAAGCACGACTACCGCGCGAGCTACGAGGCCGTACGCAAGGCCGCGACCGACTTCCCCTCCTTAAACGTTACCGCCGCCTGGTGGGATAACAGCTGGCATGTCACCGTGGGCGCCCGACCGCTGCGTGCGACCCTGCTGCAGGGCGAGGCATGCGGCCTCACCAGCGAGCAGCCTTCCGAGGACGAGCTGCGCGCCCTGGCCGCGTCCGTGCGCGCGCTGAGTTATGGCACCAACATGTGGGGCTCGGCTGAGTACCGCCGCCGCATCTCGGCCCCGCTGGCGATTCAGGCCGTGCGCCGCGCCGCCGGCATCGAGCTTTCGGCCGCGCTTGCCCGCGAGCTCGAGACCGTGCAGGTCCCCAAATATGCCACGGACGAGTATTCCTGCCGCCGCGTGCCCGGCGTCGATTCTAGCGAGGTGCGCTAATGGCTGCCAAACTCATCGATCTTTCCTTTACGCTCAACGGCCGTAAGGTCAAGGTTCAGATTGCCCCCGACACCATGCTCTTTGCGCTGTTGCGCGAGCAGGGTTGTGCGTCGGTGCGCTGCGCCTGTGAGACCACCAACTGCGGCCTGTGCACGGTGTGGCTCGACGGCGACCCGGTGCTGAGCTGCTCGGTTCCCGCCGCCCGTGTTGAGGGCCGTTCGGTCACCACGCTCGAGGGCCTCAAGGCCGAGTCCGAGGCGCTCGCCCGTGCCATGGCCGCCGAAGGTGCCGAGCAGTGCGGTTTTTGCGCCCCCGGCCTCATCATGAACGTGCTGGCGCTTGCCCGCGCCGCCAAGGAGGACCCGAGCCTCGTCGCCACGCGCGAGGAGCTCTCGCGCCAGCTCGCCGGCAACCTCTGCCGTTGCAGCGGCTACGAGAGTCAGCTGCGCGCCATCGTCCGCTTCCTTACCGAGTCCGGCGTGCAGGTGGGCTTTGAGATGCCCGAGTTGCCGGTCAACGACACCAGCTGCGACGGTGTCGCGTATAAGCAGATTACCCACAAGCAGCCCAAGAAGGACTCGAAGGCCCTGCTCGAGGGTCGTCCGGTCTACACCGGCGATATGGTGCCCGCCGGTGCGCTCATCGTAAAACTCAAACGCAGCCCCTATGCCCGCGCCAAGATTCGCTCCATCGATACGTCGCGCGCCCTGAAGGTGCCCGGCGTGGTGGGCGTCTACACTTACGAGGACGTGCCCAAGCGCCGCTTTACCATCGCCGGTCAGAGCTATCCGCAGCCGAGTCCCTACGACCGCCTGATTCTCGAGAACCTCGTGCGCTACCAAAACGAAGAGGTGGCGATCGTCGCCGCCGAGACCGAGGAGGCTGCCGACAAGGCGCTCAAGCTCATCAAGGTCGACTACGAGGTGCTTGAGCCGCTGCTCGACTTTACCAAGGCACTCGATAACGACATCGTGGTCCACCCCGAGGGCGACGTGACCTTTATGTTCCCGCAGGGCGGCGATGTTCCGCGCAACCTGGTCTGCAGCGGTACCAGCGATTATGGCGATCTGGACGAGGCCTTCGCCCAGAGCGACATCGTCTTTGAGCGCACTTACACCAGCCAGGCCACGCAGACCGCGCCCATGGAGACCTTCCGTGCCTTCGCGACGACTGACGCATTCGGACGCATCTCGGTGACCACCTCTACGCAGGTGCCCTTCCACGTGCGCCGCATGGTCGCTCAGTCGCTCGATATTCCGCAGTCGCAGGTGCAGGTCATTAAGCCGCGCATCGGCGGCGGCTTTGGCTCCAAGCAGACGGGCTGCTGCGAGATCTTCGTGGCATTCGTTACCCAGCAGACCGGCCGTCCGAGCTACTGCTGCTACACCCGCGAGGAGACCATCACCGCGGGCAACTCGCGCCACCAGATGCAGATGACCGTTAAGCTGGGCGCCATGAACGACGGCACCATTACGGCCATCGATCTGCACACGCTGTCCAACGCCGGCGCGTACGGCGAGCACGCTACCACGACGATCGGCCTTTCGGGCCACAAAAGCCTGCCCATCTACAACCACGTGAAGGCGAGCCGCTTTAGCTGGGACGCCGTCTACACCAACACCAACCGCGGCGGCGCGTATCGCGGCTACGGTGCCACCCAGGGCCAGTTTGCCGTGGAGAGCGCCGTCAACGAGCTCGCCGACATGCTGCACATGGACCCCGCCGACCTGCGCCTTAAGAACATCGTGCGCGAGGGCGAGATCATGCCGCAGTACTACAACGAGAAGCTCAACGCCTGCGCGCTCGACCGCTGCCTGCTGCGCGCGATGGACATGATCGGTTGGCGCGACAAGCCGCTAGCCGTCGACCTGGGCGACCGTGTGCGTGCTCTGGGCTGTGCGCTCACCATGCAGGGCTCGGGCATCTCCAACGTGGATATCGCCGGCATCGACATGCGCTTGGAAGAGGACGGCTTCATTACCATCGGCACCGGCGCCACCGATAACGGCATGGGTGTCGACACGATCCTGGCGCAGATTGCCGCCGAGGAGCTGGGCGTGGAGAGCTCGCTGATCGTGGTGCGCGGCGTGGACACCGACGTGTCGCCGTTCGACGCCGGCTCGTACGCGAGCTCGGGCACGTACGTGACGGGCCTGGCGGCCAAGAACGCCGCGACCGAGCTGCGCGAGAAGATTTGCGCCAAGGCCGCCCAGATGTGGGACGTGGACGCCGCCGACGTGGTCTTCGACGGCCAGTACGTGCGTCTGTCCGACGAGCGCGCCGCGCGCGAGCAGAACCGCTACCTCACGCTGCGCGACTTTGCCAACCTGTGCGTCAAGAACATCGCGGGTGGCGACGCGCTCACCTCGCATGCTTCTGCCTGCCTGCCCGTTTCGCCTCCGCCGTTTATGGCCGGCATTGCCGAGGTCGAGGTCGACAAGGCCACCGGCAAGGTGACCGTGGTGGATTACGCGGCAGCCGTCGACTGCGGCACCGTGATCAATGAGGCGCTCGCGCGCGTCCAGGCCGAGGGCGGCATTGCCCAGGGCATCGGCCACGCGCTCTACGAGATCGTCGAGCACGATGAACGCGGCCGTCTGCGCACCGGCAACTTTATGAGCTACAAGCTGCCCACGCGCCTGGATATCGGCAGCATTCGCGTGGCCTTTGAGCCGAGCTACGAGCCGACGGGCCCGTTTGGCGCCAAGTCGATCGGCGAGGTCGTCATCAACACGCCGCTCGCCGCCGTTGCCTCGGCCGTGGCACACGCCACCGGCCACCAGGTGCGCTCGCTGCCCATCACACCGGAGAAGGCTCTGCTGGGGGAGTAGCGGGTCAGCGAACAAGTCGTAGTTGGCGGGACGGGACAACTCGCCCCGCCTTTTGCACTCGTGGTGAGGTCGTGAGCCTGTAAAAGGTGTGCGTGCGCTTGCCGCTCGTATCTGCTATCATTCCTAATCTGTGCGCTCATGCGGGCGTGGCGGAATTGGTAGACGCGCCAGATTTAGGTTCTGGTGGGATTCCCGTGAAGGTTCGAGTCCTTTCGCCCGCACCAACGCATCTGCGTCGGCTTCGGCCGTCGCGACTCTTTGTTGCATAAAGGTACCAGCACCTCAGATAAGCTGGGCAGTATGAGGAGGAACGTGTTGAACATCACCGCTTCTGACGTCAAGGACGCCAAGCTCACCGCTACGGTCACCATCCCGGCCGCCGACGTCGACGCCGCGATCAAGAAGGCCTACAAGGACACCGCCAAGAAGTACCGCTTCCCGGGCTTCCGCGCCGGCAAGGCTCCCCGTCCGGTCATCGATTCCGCTCTTGGCGCCGAGGCTACCCTCGCTCAGGCCACTAACGACCTGATCGCCGCCAACGAGCCCGCCGTCCTCAACGAGCTGGACATCGTCCCCACCAAGAACGGTGACTACAAGGAGCTCGACCTCGCCAAGGATCACGAGGACTACACCTACACCGTCGAGTTCTCCCTGCGTCCTGCTGCCGAGCTCTCTTCCTTCGACGCCGTCGAGATCGAGATGCCCCCTGCGGAGGTCACCGAGTCCGAGATCAACAACCAGGTCGAGATGCTCCTCAACTACCGTGCCACCTTCGAGGACGTCGAGGGTCGCGCCGTCGAGGCTGACGACTATGTGACCGTCGACCTCAAGGCCGTCGAGAACGCCGATAACTTCGCCGCCGAGGGCCGTATGCTCATCGCCGGTAGCGACAGCAACCCCGCCGAGTTCAACGAGGCTCTGATCGGCGCCAACGTTGACGACGTCAAGTCCGTCACCTGGACCGACGAGGCCGAGGAGGGCGAGGAGGCCGAGACCCACACCGTCGAGGTCACCGTCAAGGGCATCAAGGTCCGCAACACCCCCGAGCTCACCGACGAGCTCGTCAAGTCCGACTTTGGCTTCGACAGCATCGACGCTATGCGCGACGCCATCAAGATCGAGATCGAGCAGGACAAGGCTTCCCGCCTCCCGGCCGAGAAGGAGAACCGTTGCGTCTCCGCTCTCGCCGAGCGCCTGCAGCTCGACGAGATGGACGCCGACTACGAGCAGTCCGTCTTTGAGGAGCTTGGCCAGAACTTCCTGTCCAACCTCGCTGCCCGCGGCATGACGCTGGACACCTGGCTGCCCGCTTCCGGCCTGACCATGGAGCAGTTCATTGGCGACCTGCACAAGCAGGCCAACGACGTTGCCCGTGAGTCCCTGGCTCTGGACGCCCTCGCCCGTGAGCTCAAGATCGAGGTCACCGAGGACGACATCAATGCCGAGTTCGAGAAGGCCGGCGTCAAGGACGTCGAGGCTTCCAAGGCCGAGTTCATCGCCGATGGCCGCATGCCTGCCGTCCGCGAGTCCATCCGTCGCTCCAAGGCCGTCGATCACCTGGTCGAGAACGCCAAGGTGACTGAGGTCGACGAGACCGCCAAGGACGCCGAGTAATTCTCGCCACCTTGCCCGCGAGCGCATGTATGTGCCCGTGATGGGGTAAAGTTATAAGCCGGTTATCCGGTTGCTTCGTACGGTGCCAGCCAATGCATAGCATGCGGGCACCGTACGTTTGTCTAGAACCACTATTGGTCCGTAAGAGAAATGGAGATGCGTATGATCGCTAAGTTCGATTCCGCCCTCGTGCCATACGTTATCGAGCAGACGCCGCGCGGCGAGCGCAGCTACGATATCTATTCGCGCCTGCTCAACGACCGCATCATCTTCTTGGGCGAGGAGATCAACTCCGTCAGCGCCAACCTGGTCGTTGCCCAGCTGCTGCATCTTGAGAGCCAGGATGCCGAGAAGGATATCTCGCTCTACATCAATTCGCCCGGTGGCGAGGTTTACTCCGGCCTGGCGATTCTTGACACCATGAACTTCATCAAGCCGCAGGTCTCCACCATCTGCGTCGGTATGGCCGCGTCCATGGCCGCCGTGCTGCTTTCGGCTGGCGCCAAGGGCAAGCGCTTCTGCCTGCCGCACTCCAAGGTCATGATTCACCAGCCCAGCGGCGGTGCTCAAGGTCAGCAGACCGAGATCGAGATCGTGGCCGAGGAGATCAAGAAGACCCGCCGCGAGCTCAACCAGATCCTGTCCGATGCCTCGGGCCAGCCCATCGAGAAGGTCCAGGCCGATACCGAGCGCGACAACTACCTGACCGCTGCCGAGGCCCTCGACTACGGCCTGATTGACCGTATCGTTACCTCGCGCGACCTCGCCGCGAAGGACGCCTAGGATGGCAGGAAACATGCAGGACAACTTTGACGAGAATGGCAACCCCATCCGCTGCTCCTTCTGCGGAAAAGAGCAGGGGCAGGTCCGTCGCCTCGTAAAGGGTCCGACCAACATCTTTATCTGTGACGAGTGCGTCGCCGCCTGCTCCGAGATCCTTGAGGAGTCGCTGGCTTCGGACTTTATGGACGCTGCCCGCAACGGCAAGCTGCCGGGCTTCCTCAACGATCACGGCCAGGCTGCTGGGCAGCCCGCCGTGGACCCCGAGGCCGAGGGCTTTGAGCTCGAGGACGACCGCCAGGTCATCACGCACGTGCCGACGCCGCACGAGATCTATGACGAGCTTTCGGCCTATGTCATGGGCCAAGAGGACGCCAAGCGCGCCATGTCGGTTGCCGTGTACAACCATTACCGCCGCGTCATCGAGGGCGGTGCTGCGCTTTCGGCCTTTGACGACGGTTTGGACTCGCAGCTTGACGATGACATGGACGAGGTGGAGCTCGCCAAGTCCAACATCCTGCTGCTCGGTCCCACCGGTACCGGCAAGACGCTGCTGGCCCAGACGCTCGCGCGCATCCTCGAGGTGCCGTTTGCCATCGCCGATGCCACCGCGCTCACCGAGGCTGGTTACGTTGGCGAGGACGTGGAGAACATCCTGCTCAAGCTCATCAATGCTGCCGATGGCGACATTGAGCGCGCTCAGGTGGGCATTATCTACGTGGACGAGATTGACAAGATTGCCCGCAAGGCCGAGAACCTCTCCATTACCCGCGATGTCTCGGGCGAGGGTGTGCAGCAGGCGCTGCTTAAGATTCTTGAGGGCACGGTGGCCAGCGTTCCGCCTACCGGTGGCCGCAAGCATCCCCAGCAGGAGCTGCTGCAGATCGACACGACTAACATCCTGTTTATCTGCGGCGGTGCCTTTGTGGGTCTGGACAAGATCATCGCCGACCGCGTGGGCAACAAGGGCGTGGGCTTTAACTCCGAGATCGCCGGCCCCACCTCGGTCGACGAGAACGACCTGCTGCGTCAGGTGCTCCCGCAGGACCTCAACGCCTTTGGCATGATCCCCGAGTTCGTGGGCCGTACGCCCGTTGTCACCCAGACGCAGGCGCTCGACGAGGACGACCTGGTGTCGATTCTGACCGAGCCCAAGAACGCCGTGGTGCGTCAGTACCGCAAGATGTTCCGGCTCGAGGACGTTGAGCTTGAGTTTGAGGCCGCGGCCCTTCACGAGATCGCCCGTATGGCGCTCGCCCGCAAGACCGGCGCCCGCGGCCTGCGTTCCATCTGCGAGGACGTGCTTCAGCAGACGATGTTCGACCTCCCCAGCGAGGAGGGTGTCGCCAAGGTCATCGTGACCGAAGCGGCGGTTAAGGGCGAAGAACAGCCCCAACGCATCTACGGGTAAACCTGCCAAAAACGTGCTTGCAAATAGCCTCCGACCATCCGCGGTCGGAGGCTATTTTATATATACGCAAAACACCCAACTACCTGTGTTATTCTGTGTGTTTGTTTAAGCCTCAGCGAAGTCAATTCAGACTGAAGTAATCGATACCTAAGGCGCGTCCGCCTGCTTGGTTTTCGTAGATTCCGCACGAGCCGAAGAGCACTTAATGTGCTCTTCGTGCGAGCCAGGACCTGACCGAGCGAAAACCAAGCAGGCGGACGCGCCGGCGGGACAGGGAGAGATATATGGAAGAAATGCCCAAGAACTACGATCCGTCGACCAACGAGC
>CAJMMA010000015.1 GCA_905214435.1 uncultured bacterium | reverse complement strand
GCTATACTGGTGCGCGGTCGTTTGCGAGCTCACGCGGCGGCCCTTGGTAACCCGACTTCCCGCGCCGTATCCGTAACGGCGCTCCCGGGGGAAGCGGATATACGCAAAGGAGTTTTATATGAGCAATCCCTCGAACCGCGCTTCGATGCGCGGGCAACTCACGCTGCGCGGCGTCGTCATCGGCGTCCTTGGCTGCGTGATCATCACGGCAAGCTCGGCCTACACGGCCCTCAAGATGGGTGCACTCCCCTGGCCGATTATTTTCGCTGCCGTCATCTCGCTGTTCTTCCTGAAGCTCATGGGCAACGCCAGCCTCAACGAGGCCAACGTCACCCACACCATCATGTCCGCGGGCGCCATGGTCGCCGGCGGCCTGGCGTTTACCATCCCGGGCGCCTGGATGCTGGGCTATGCCGACCAGATCAGCTGGCTCGACATGTTTATCGTGGCACTCGCCGGCACCATCTTGGGCCTGCTGGCAACGGCGCTCATCCACCGCCACTTCATCGTGGACGCCGCGCTGGAGTTTCCCACCGGCAATGCCGCAGCTCAGACACTGCGCGCCACCGAGGCCGGCGGCAAGACCGGCAAGCAGCTCTTTGGCTCCATGGCCATCGCAGGCATCTACAGCGTGCTTCGCGACGCTCTGGGCGTGGTGCCCAGCATGCTGTGCACGCTCAATATCCCCGGCGTGACCTTTGCCATCTATAACTCGCCCATGCTGCTCTCCATCGGCTTTTTGGTTGGCTTCGCCCCGGTTGCCTTCTGGTTTGCCGGCGCGCTGCTAGGTAACTTTGGCATCATCGTGGGCGGCACCGCTGCGGGTCTATTCGACGTTGTGACTGCGCAGGGCATCGTCAAATCGCTCGGCATGGGCCTCATGATGGGCTTTGGCGTCGCCGTCGTCCTCAAGGACATCCTGCCGCAGGTCGCCGGCATCGCCCGCGGCCTCGCCGCCGACAGCTCCAGCGACACCGACGAGCAGTCGCTCATCTCGGGCTCGCTTAAGCTCGACGCCGGCATCATCGGCCTGGGTACTGCCGCCATAGCCGTGATCGTCGCCATCGCGCTCGACCTTGGCCCCGTCCCGGCCGTCATCGTCACGCTGTTCACCTTTGTCACCACTATCATGAGCGCGCAGAGCTGCGGCCAGACGGGCATCGACCCCATGGAGATCTTCGGCCTCATCGTCATGCTCATCGTGGCTGCCTTCGCACAGATCGCCCAGGTCAAGCTGTTCTTTATCGCCGGCATCGTGGCCGTGGCATGCGGCCTTGCGGGCGACGTCATGAACGACTTTAAGGCCGGCGCCGTGCTGGGCACCGACCCGCGTGCGCAGTGGATCGGCCAGGCCATCGGCGGCATCGTGGGCGCCCTGGTCGCCGCTGCCGTCATGGTCGCGCTCGTCACCGCCTATGGTCCGGATGCTTTCGGCCCCGACAAGAGCTTTGTGGCCGCGCAGGCAAGTGTGGTCGCCACCATGGTCTCGGGCATCCCGAGCGTGCCGTGGTTCGCAGGCGGCTTTATCGCCGGCATCGTCATGTACTGGCTCGGCATTCCGGCCATGATGATCGGCCTGGGCGTGTACCTACCGTTCTATATGTCGCTCACGGCTTTCTTGGGCTCCTGCGTCAAGCTCGCCTACGACAAGTGGGCCGCACGCCGCGACGCCGCTGCCGGTCTTTCGGACGAGGAGAAGGCCTCCAAGGATGCCGCCTTCCAGGAGCAGGGCCTGGTCGTCGCCAGCGGCCTGCTCGGCGGCGAGTCCATCGTCGGCGTTATCCTGGCGTTTGTCTCTGTTGGTCTGAGCCTGCTGGGGTAGGCCGAACAACAACGCACCAGCGCAGAGCGCGGGGTCGGAATCAAACCGGCCCCGCGCTTTTTTGTCTATTTGACTCTTATGATCCTCACGGCGTTTTAGCCATGTCGATTGTCCTGACTTCCAGGTCAACAAACCTTGTCTGACACCTCGCCTAACGCGGTGTAGAGTAAAGACGACAGACGCAAGAAGCGGCTCAGAAGCTAAACGAGGTAAGCATGGAACTCGACAAACAACAGATCAAGCGGCTGCGCGAGCGTCATCATCGTCGTCACGGTATACGCCCTGCACACAGCGAGGCCATGGAGAATGCCACCCGTTTCCTTAAGCAGGCGTTCAACATACGCGAGGGACGCGCGCCCTATCACGTGATTCGCAAGCGCTTTGTAAACGGGGCGCGCCTGACTGGCTCGCACTTATGCATCCTGATCATTGCCATGTTGATCGCGAGCATCGGCCTCGATATCGACTCGGACATTGCCATCGTGGGCGCCATGCTCATCTGTCCGCTCATGGGCTCGGTCCTTGCCATGGCATACGGCATCGCCACGCTCGACCGCGAGATTGCCGTCGAGGCAATTGCCGGCCTCGCGCTGCAGATGGTCTTTTGTCTAATCACGTCCACGCTGTACTTTAAGCTCTCGCCCCTTGGCACCACCACGGCCGCCATCATCGACAACTCGACACCGACTGTGTGGGACCTTGCCGTCGCGCTCGCGGGCGGCTTTGCGGGCGGACTGGGCAACTCGCGCGACCAGGAACCCGCCACGCTCATCGCCGGCGTGGCCGTGGCGACCGCGCTCATGCCGCCCCTGTGCGCGGCGGGCTATGGCATCGCCATCGCAAGCGGGTCGCTGTTTCTCTCGGCCCTCTACGAGTTTGGCATCAACGTGGTCTTTATCGCACTGGCTGCCGAAGCCGTGCTGCTTCTTTTGCGCGTGCCGCTCAAGCGCGACCTCAACGGCGACGGCATTGTGACCGCCGAGGAAAATGCCGAGGTCGATGAGCTGTCACACAAGGTGCGCCGCCGCATCATCGTGGGCACGGTGATCTTTGCCATCCCCTGCATCGTTATGACCGCGGGATCCATTGGCTCGGCGCAGGCCGGCGTGCAGGACGGCTATGGCGTCACCGAAACCACGCGCGAGCTTGCCGCGGTGCTGCCGGGCTTTAAGGATTACACCGTTGCCGTCGAGACCTCGGCCACCGAAGGCGAGGAGGAGGGTATCGTCGAGCGCGAGGTTGTCGCCCATGTGACGACAAGCGAGGCGCTTGGGGCACACGACCGCCGTGTAGCCCGCAAGCTCATCGACCTCAATGTGCCCGAGCTCGATCGCGTGGAGTTTGATGTGCAGTAATACGCGACGTGGGATGGATGCGCGCAGCCGCGAGTCACGACATGGCGCAGACGTGACGCGGGCCACGAGCAAATAGCGGGACGCGGTTCATGGCCGCGCTCCGCTCGCTGATTTATTGCCGTGAATCAGCTGTCCGCATCGACATCGCCAGACTCCACTGTAAACGCCGGACCGGTACTCACCAGATAAAAACGGGTCACCCTGGTATCTCTAAATAGGTAGAGCAAGCCCTGATCGCGTCGGCGCGAAATATACGCCACGTGGACCGTACCGAATTCTTCGCCGTTTTCATTCTTTAACACCAGAATGTTGGGGTCGTCCATACGCTCGAACTGTCCATCAACGCAGTTGCCGCCCTTGCCGACCAGTTGCCACCGATGGTTATCCTCCTCAAGAAAGGCCAGAGTTTCCAGACTTGTTTTGTCATCCCGATAGTAACCATCAATGGCAAAGCCTTCGGAAACGCATTCCTGCATATAGGATGTTTCTCGATTTATAGCAAACTGCCCTGCAACGCCCAGGAGCACAGCCAGGCAAACCACCGCAAGGGTTATCGAGACAAAACGGCGGCTCATGTTAGCCAGCCCGGTACTTGTTTAGCGGAGCACGAAACATACTTGGAACCTCCGATATCAGCGCAAACGCCACCTACGGCCTGCCGGCAATCATATGTTTCCAACATCAAACCATATGGCAACCACTCGCGAGAGGCGTATCGGCGAACGGTGCGTTTTTGCGCTTCATTGGCCAAACGTCAACGCGCACTACAGCTCTTGCTCGACCTATTCAGATCTTGTCGCATACTACCGTAGATCCCCAACGCTTCCACCCCCAAGAGATCATTTTTAGTACGTAAAGAAGCCCTCGCCCGAGCTTTCGCCCAGCTTACCTTCGTCGAGCATTTTCTTGAGGACGGAGGCCATGGCCTTAAAGTTGTAGGGCATCATCATCTTTTTGAGCAGCGGGCTCACCAAGCCCGGGACCTTTTGGTACTGCATGACGATGTTGTACGCCGTCTGGATGCCCACGGTGTCGAACACGCGGAACGGCCCCTTGGGAGCGCCGGTGCCGCGCGTCCACGCGAGGTCGACGCTCTTGGGGTCACTCACACCCGAGACATACAGGTCAAGGCCCGAAAGCAGCCACGGCACCAACATGGAATTGAGCAGGTAGCCGTTCTTTTCCTTGTTGACGGGCAGGGCAAGCATGCGGATGTCGTTGGCAAAGTCGACGAGCTCGTCGAAGTAGCGCTTGTCGGTTTGGTCCTGTGCCATGACCTCGGTCATGTTGTTCTTCCAGATAGAGTTGGCAAAGTGCAGCGACAGGTACTTCTCGGGACGGCCGGTGTACTTGGCAAAGGTGCTCGGCAGCAGCGTGGATGAGTTGGTCACGATGACGGTCTTTTGCGGCAGAACCGGGGCGAGCTTCTTGTAGAAGTCGATCTTTGCCTGGGTGTCCTCGGCCATAGACTCGATGACCAGGTCGGCGTCGGCCACGGCCTTGGCAAGATCGAGCTCCAGCTTGAGTGTGGAGTAGGCACGCTCGACGGCGGCGAGCGCCGCTTCCTTGTCGAAGGGCTGGGTGCCATCGGCGATACCGGCGCACCACTCGCCCGTACCGTCCTCCATGCCCTCGATTGCCGCGATGTACTCCTTGCGCACGTGATCGATCTTGGGCTGGGTGCGGCCGATGCTGCCCTCGTTGCGCAGCCAAATCGTTACATCAAAGCCGCAGTAGGCAGCCTGAAAGGCAATCTGGCTTCCCAACACGCCGCCGCCGGCAACACAAACGGTCTTGTAGCTCATGGGACGGTCCTCTCTTACGTAATTCCATTGATGTGTATTTATTCAACCGTAAGGATGACGCGCGTTGGGGGTGGGTTCTATAAACGGGCGGTATTTCGCGGCGAGCGGCAACACCTGTTCATTATCTCAGGGTTCCATGTCCAGCAAAAACGGGTGGTAGCCGGCACGGCTGCCACCCGTTTGTCTCATATCTAGCCCATAGCAGGCCAACTACTTCTTAATGCCGCGTCCCAGACGCTCGGCGACCGACGCCACGGCCTCCTCGCTGGCCGGCCCGCAGCTCACGCAGCCGTCGTGGGCGCGCATCTGGCCGGTGACCTCGTCCATCGCGAGCGGCGCCACCTTCTCGAGCTTAAAGCCCTTGCCGGCGCGCATGTTCTCCTTGGCCACACTGATCATGAGTTTAATACGGTTGAGCTGGTTGACCTCGGACGCACCGGGGTCGTAGTCCACCGCGACAATGTTGCTCTCGGGATGCTGGCGGCGCAGCTCCTTGATCACGGCCTTGCCCACCACGTGGTTGGGCAGGCACGCAAAGGGCTGCGTGCAGATGATGTTGGGCGCACCATGGTCGATCAGGTCGAGCATCTCGGCCGTGAGCAGCCAGCCCTCGCCCATGTTGTTGCACACCGAAAGTACCGTACGGGCCTTGTCGGCCATGGTGCCGATGCGCTCGGGCGCCTCGAAGCGGCGGGACTTCTCGAGCATCTCCTCCACCGGCGTGCGCATCCAGTCCACAAGCTTGATGAGCGCTTGCATGCCCGCGCGTGTAGTAGCAGAGCTTCCCAGCTCGTCTTTCTGCAGCTCGGCGTTGCTCATGGAGTAGAGGAAGAAGTCGAGCAGGCCCGGCACCACGGCCTCGCAGCCCTCGCGCTCAATGACATCGACCACGTGGTTGTTAGCCGTGGGATGGAACTTGACCAAGATCTCACCGACCACGCCCACGCGCGGCTTGGTGCCCTCGCCCACGAGCGGCATGGTGTCGAACGCGCGGATGGCCTCGCGGCACAGCTTGGTGTAGTTGTGGCGGTTAAACTTGGGCGCCAGCTTGCGGGCACGCGCCATGTACTCCTCGTAGAGCGCGTTGGCGGCACCGGGCGTGGCCTCGTACGGGCGGCAGCGGTAGAGCATCTGCATCATCACGTCACCAAAGAGCACCGCGTAGACTGCCTGCTTAAGCAGCGCCGGCGTCAGCTTAAAGCCGGGGTTGTCCTCGCCCAGCGCCACGGCCGAAAGCGAGATCACGGGGATCTCGGGGTGGCCGCTCTCGCGCAGGGCCTTGCGGATGAGCGCGATGTAGTTGGTGGCACGGCAGCCGCCGCCGGTCTGGCTGATGACCACGGCGGTCTTGGACAGGTCGTACCGACCGCTCTCGATGGCCTCCATAATCTGGCCCGTCACCAGAATCGACGGGTAGCAAATGTCATTGTTCACATAGCGCAGGCCAGCCTCGACGGCATCGTGGTCGGTCGAGGGCAGCAGCTCCAAGTTGTAGCCGGCACCGCGGAACACCTCTTTGACCAGGTCAAAGTGGATCGGCGCCATCTGCGGGCACAGGATGGTATAGCCCTCGTCGCGCATCTGCTCGGTAAAGGGCACCTTGGGCCATGCGGTCGAGGCGCTCTCACGCTGTGCCTCGAACGCGTACTTGCGGCTCGCGAACGCGGGGGCATCCGTGGAGGGCGCCACCGGCGCAGCGTCGCCCTGCTCAAAGACCTCGCCCGCAGCCGTGGCCTCGGCCAAGCGCTCGGCCTCCTGGTCCTTGAGTGCCGCCATGAGCGAGCGGATGCGAATGCGCGCGGCGCCCAGGTTGGACACCTCGTCGATCTTAAGCACGGTATAGATCTTGCCGCTGGCCTCCAGGATTTCCTGTACCTGATCGGTGGTCAGGGCATCGAGGCCGCAGCCGAAGGAATTGAGCTGGATCAGGTCCAGGTCGTTGCGCATCGTCACAAAACGGGCCACGGCGTACAGGCGACTGTGGTACATCCACTGGTCGACGACGCGAATCGGACGCTCGGGCTTTACCAGATGCGCGAGCGAATCCTCGGTAAAGACCGCAAAGCCAAAGCTCGAGATAAGCTCGGGCAGGGCGTGGTTGATCTCGGGGTCGTTATGGTAGGGACGACCGGCGAGCACGATGCCGTGACCGCCGTGGTCCTCGACCCACTTAAGAGCCTCCTCGCCCATGGTCTGGATGTCCTCGTGGAAACGCGCATCGGCCTCAAAGGCAGCGTTGACAGCGGCATCGACCTCGGAGCGCGTGATCTTGGGCCCACGCACGCGACCGCGACCGGCTTGCGCATCGGCCACACGGTCGACGGCGAGCACCTGGTACAGACGGCGCTTGAGCTCGGTCTTGTCATGATAGGGCACAAACGGGTACAGGAACTCGATGTTCTGCTCGCGGATCTCGTCGATGTTGAGTGCCAACGCCGTGGGATAGCTCATGACGATGGGGCAGTTGTAGCAGTTACCGGCCGTCGGGTCCTCTTTACGCTCCCAGCGCACGCACGGCATCCAGATAAAGTCGACGTCACGGTCGATAAGGTTCATCACGTGGCCGTGGCTCATCTTGGCCGGATAGCACACGCTCTCGGACGGCATGGACTCGATGCCCGCCTGATAGGTCTTTTTGCTCGACTGGTCGGACAGCTGCACGCTAAAGCCCAGACGAGTAAAGAACGCGTGCCAGAAGGGGTAGTTCTCATACATGTTGAGGGCGCGGGGAATGCCGACGGTGCCGCGCGGGGCCTCGTCGGGGCTCAGCACCTCGCGGTTAAACAGCAGCTCGTTTTTCTTTTTGAAGAGGTTGGGGGCCTCGGTCTTTTGCTTTTTGTGGCCGGCACCCTTCTCGCAGCGATTGCCGGTGATAAAGCGCCTGCCGCCGCCAAAATCGTTGACGGTAAGCTGGCAGTTGTTGGAGCAACGGCCGCAGCGGACGTGCTTTTGCGTCACGGTGAGGTGCGCGATGTCCTCGGCCGAAAGGATGGTCGAGATGCCGTCGGCGCCGGCGCGATCGCGGGCGAGCAGGGCCGCACCGTAGGCGCCCATACAGCCGGCGATGTCGGGGCGCACGGCGTGAACACCGGTGAGCTGCTCAAACGCACGCAGCGTGGCGTCGGACATAAAGGTGCCGCCTTGGACGATCACCTGACTGCCGATCTCCTTGGGGTCGCGCAGCTTAATGACCTTGAACAGGGCATTCTTGATGACGGAATAAGACAGGCCGGCCGCGATGTCGCCCACCGTGGCGCCTTCCTTTTGCGCCTGCTTAACGCGCGAGTTCATAAAGACCGTGCAGCGGCTGCCCAGGTCGACGGGGGCCTTGGCATGAATGGCGGCATCGGCAAACGCGCGCACGTCCATGTTCATAGACACGGCGAAACTCTCGATAAAGCTGCCGCAGCCCGACGAGCAGGCCTCGTTGAGCATGATGTGCTCGATGACGCCGTCCTTGACGCGCAGACACTTCATGTCCTGGCCGCCGATGTCCAGGATGAACTCGACGCCGGGCAGGAAAGCCTTGGCGCCGCGCAGGTGCGCGACGGTCTCGATCTCGCCGGAATCGGCCTTGAGGGCCTCGATGAGCAGCGCCTCGCCGTAGCCCGTGGTGGTCACGTGGCCGATGGTGCAGCCCGCAGGGATGTGGTTGTAGAAATCGGCCATGATGACCTTGGCCGTGCCCAGGATGTCGCCGTTGTTGTTGCCGTACCAGGTGTGCAGCAGCTGGCCGTCCTCGCCCACGAGCGCGGCCTTCATGGTGGTGGAACCGGCGTCGATGCCGATGAACACACGGCCGGTGTAGCCGTCGAGCTTGCCCTTGGGGACGACCTCGGTGTCGTGGCGGGTCTTGAACTCGGCAAAGTCCTCGTCGGTGGCAAAGAGCGGGTCCAGGCGCTCGACCTCGGCACCCTGTGTGTCACCCAGGGCATCGATGGCCTCAATGAGCTGCGGGAACGTGCTGAGCTTGTTGGACTCGTGCGCCATGGCGGCGCCGCTTGCCACAAACAGGTGGGCGTTTTGGGGCACAATGCGGTGCTCCTCGTCCAGGTTGAGCGTGAGGTAGAAGCGGTGGCGCAGCTCGGAGAGGTACTGCAGCGGGCCGCCAAGGAAGGCGACGTTGCCGCGGATGGGGCGACCGCACGCCAGACCCGAGATGGTCTGGGTCACGACGGCCTGGAAGATGGAGGCGGCCACATCCTCGGGACGGGCACCCTCGTTGAGCAGCGGTTGCACGTCGGTCTTGGCAAATACGCCGCAGCGACTGGCGATGGGATAGATGGTGGTCGCGTTGGCCGCGAGCTCGTTGAGGCCGCTCGCGTCGGTGTGCAGCAGGGTTGCCATCTGGTCGATGAACGCGCCCGTACCGCCGGCGCAGGTGCCGTTCATGCGCTGCTCAATGCCGTTGTCGAAGTAGATGATCTTGGCGTCCTCGCCGCCCAGCTCGATGGCGACATCGGTGGCCGGGATGAGGGTCTCGACGGCACGCTTGCTGGCGATGACCTCCTGGACAAACTCCAGGTCGAGCCACTGGGACAGCAGCAGGCCGCCCGAGCCGGTAATGGCGCAGGTCATCTGGGCCGTCGGCAGCACGGTCGCAGCGCCCTCGAACAGGTCGCGGGCGCAGGCACGGACGTCGGTGTGGTGACGCTGGTACTTGGCGTAGACGATCTGGTTGTCGTCGTTGAGCACGGCGAGCTTAACGGTGGTGGAGCCTACGTCGATGCCCAGGTGCAGGTTGCCGCGGGCGGCCTCGGGGTTGAAGATCGCGCCTTCGGGGGCGTGGGCGGCGGCTACGGGCTCAGCGGCGGTGGCGGGCTCGCTAGCGATGGACGTCTCCCCTGCCGCGTTCTTGGCATCGGCAACAGCCTCGACAACTTTCTCGGCTGCCGCGGTCGCGGCCTTCTGCGCGGCGTTCACCACGGCGGGCGCGGCCTCGCGTGCGGCAGCAACCATACGATCCTTGATGCCCTCGACGAGTTTGCTCATCTGTCTCTCCTCTTAGTTGTTGGACTCGACGGTTGCGGCGGTGTCGGCCGCGTCCTCGAGCTGCAAGTTCAATAGCTTCATGCCGTATTCCGGCACGTTGATATCAATGGGTTGGCCATACAGGTCGCCGGGACGCACAAAAGCGAGCACCGTCATAATGCGCGCCATGGCCTCGGGCGATTCGGTGAGCCCACGCTCAAACCAGCGCTGAATCATGCCGACCTCGGCACTCACGACGTAGGTGACGTAGTAGTCAAAGAACGTACCCAGCGCCAGGCCCAAAATACCCGTCTGCGCACGCGGCACCACAGCCTCACGCGCGGTGTCGATAATCCTTTTAATGAAGGCCTGGTCGCCGCCCGGACCCAGCAGCGCACCGATTAAGTCGCGGTTGGCCGCAAGATAACGCAGCAGCTCAACCGAACCGGGCGCCGGCTCGAGCTCATCGATGTTGTGATAGAGATCAGGCAGCTGAGCTGCGGTGATGAGCTCAATGCGCTCACGGATCTCGGCCAGCAAGCCATCCTCGATTTGATTGATAAAGTCGGGAATATCGCGGTAGTGCGAATAGAACGTGCGACGCGTAAGGCCAGCGCGCTCGGTGAGCGACGCGACATTAATGCGCGAAAGGTCGCCGCTTTCGGCAAGCTCGCTAGCAAGTGCCTGGCGAAGGGCACGCTGCGAGCGAAGGGACCGGCGATCACATTTCTCGAGCTGGGACAAGCGTCCTCCTTGTTACTCAGCCTGTGCGCTATTGCACAGTGCGAGTATTATTGCACACCGTGTGCATCAACACGTAAAGGCAATATTTGGAATGTGGCAGAGGGATTATCCCTTTGTCGCATCCAGTGACCGCCTAGGTTGTGCCGGTTGTGCCTGGCTTTTGGAGCGGTATTACCGATTGTTCAAAATGGCATTCGTGGGTAGAATAGTGTCGACGGCAGCCCAAGTTGTGGTTAGCTGGGCAGCGCCGTTGCTTGGTTTAAGGGGTCAACGCCTTAGCGGCGGCGACCCCTTTTACGTTGCTTCGAACGTTGCTTAAGTGCCTCGGAAAGTCCGATGAGCGTCGTGAGGAGCGAGACCAAGGCGGTCAGGAGCCTCACAAAATCAATCAGATCGGTCATGGGCATCACCTCCCATCAGATGGAGGGCGCTGCCCGGCACATGGAACTGCCGTCAACGATACCGATTCTACCAGAGCCTAGTTATATATACGAATATATGTTCGTATTCCAAGCACACAGGCCCCTGTGACAAAGGGGCTGTCCCTTTGTCACATTATTCGATGACGGTGCGGGAGTTTTGCTTGCGCATGGTGGCGAGCATGTGTTTGGGAACGGCGTGGACCATGCAACTGCCGATAGTTGCGCTCGCGGCGGCCTTAGCTGCATTGCTGCCGTTTTTGGTCGCGTAGCTGTGGCGGAAACGCTTGAGCATGGCAATGTCGTTGCCGCCGTCGCCGTAGACAGCGACCTCGTCCTCGGCAATACCGTAGTAGCCCGCCAGCCAGGCCACACCCTCGCCCTTGTTGCACGCCACGTCCGTGATCTCGAACATCACCGGATCGAACGGCGCGTTGACCACGCGGTCCGATCGCTCGGCAAGATACGACTTAAGGTCACGCTCCAGCTCGGGCGAGGTCACGCGACAATTGATCTTGCATACATCGTGACGCAAGATATCGCCGATCGACTGGTCGAAATACTGTTCCTCGTGATAGCCGCCACGCGCACGCATGCCGCGCATCACAATACGCTTGATGGGGCTGTCCTTTTTAAAGCCCGCCTGATGCATCTCGAACGAACCGCTCGAGTACATGCCATCGGGCGTGGAACAATCAAAGCAAATGTCCGGGAACGCCTTGAGCAGTTCCTCAGTGACCTGCGGATCGATGGTCCAAGTCTTGAGCACCTCGCCATGGCTGTCGCGCACGATGGATCCATTGGAGCAGCAGGCGTCAAGCGCCAAGCCCGTAAAGCCATGCTCGCCGATCGGCAACGTCGAGCGTCCAGTCGCGGGAACCACGTGCAGGCCAGCCTCAGTCAGCTCGCGAATGGCACGGCGGATAGTCCCGTCCGCCTCGTGCAGGGCGTTAAGCAGCGTTCCGTCTAAGTCACTCGCGAACATCTTGATCATGGGCATGCCTCTCTTTCGTCTGCACGATATTTTAGACGAGAATGAGCGCGCCCATGCAAGGGCGCTCCAACGCGCCGGGACATTCGCTCCCGCAAAGCCACAGTGCCCCAGCGCGTTAAATCAATCGCCACAAGCGACTTTTCAGCCGATAAAACAGCGCCGTCGTCAACGTCAGCACCGCCAGCATGCCTGCGAATACAATCGCCGGAGTCCATCGATCGTATGCGAGCCCGTAAACCAATTGGCCAATAGGCGTTGCGCAGGAAAGAACCGTGTAAACGACCGAAAGCACTTTTCCGCAGAGCTCAGTCGGCGCTGCCCGCTGAACAAACGCGATGATTTCAACCGACGCAATGGCTGCCCACACCATGACCCATGCCGAACCAACCGCAAACACGGTGAACACGCATACATCTGCGCCGAACAGTAGCGTAACAATAATCGGTACGACTCCAAAACAGATCATCGCAACATATCGACATATGCCATTGAGAGAAAAGCGATGCGGCCAAATGCCGACCAAGCCACTGCCGGCAAGACCACCCAGGCCCATAGCAACCTCAACTATCCCAACGCAGGACGATTGCATGCCGAGATGCTTTGTAACAATAATGGGAGCGCCAATCGTTAGCCCAACCAACGCAAGGTTCAAAACGGCCGCAAGCAAAATCACAGCGGCCAATGATGCATTTTGCAACAGATACCGAATCGACTCCCGAAAATCGTTTCGGCATGTCGTGCGAGTCACGCCGTCTCCCATTGTTTCAGATGAGGCATTTTGCTTGAGTGCGACCCCAAACAAGAAAGCTGAAATCGCAAACGCCACCGACGCGGTTGTGCAAAGAGTATCGATGCCAAAGCACCCATAGACTGCCGTCCCGACCGCAGGGCCCAAGATATTGCTCACCATGGTCATCTGCGAAACCAATGCAGTGGCCCGCTCAACCTTCTCTTCACCCGCCATGCGCACCGTCTCAATTTGGAGCATTGGCTTCAGCAGCGATTGAACACCATATTGAACACAAAGTATCGCTACTACGACGACCGCAAGAGGCGATGAGCGCTTCATGGGGATAGACAGCAGTGATGCAGTCATCAGAGCAATGCCGAGGGACACGAGGACCTCGCGATGTCTTCCCCTATCCGCCAAGATTCCGCCAACCGGAGTTGCAAGTACGCCGGGTATGAACGCTATCGCCGCGACGACGCCATATAACGTTGACGATCCACTGCGATCGAACAAGTAAAGTGGATACGCAAAGCACAGCGCCGACAGCATCGAATACGTGCACAGCTGCGCAACCAGAAGTTCCGCGAGCCTGATTGACCGCACTGTTTTTGATTTCAACGAGACACCGACGTCTCTCAGCCCAGCCATAAGCCCACCCCCTATACATACCACTAGTATGTATTTAATGACTTGAAAAGGGCAGCCGTGGCTACCCTCACAAATCAATTACATACCGTTGGTATCTATATTACCACCCGGCGCGGTCCCATACGCCCCAAATCTGCGCCGTTGTCTGAAGCACTTCATTACCCAAATCGAGCCCCACCGCGGCAGCCATCTGCGCCAAACATTGTGCGCGAGCGAGCATTCGCTCCTTGGGCTCGAGCGGACGGAACAATGGCAGCAGCCAAAGATTCGCCAACAACGATACGGCCTCCGCCGCTTCGCGCGGGCATTCGCACGCAATGGAGCCGTCGGCGATGCCCTCCTCGATCACTGGCAAGAGACAGCCATCGGCCGACTCGTCAAATGAGCCCTGGTACTGCATCGCCAGTAGGCGCGAGCTTTTTACCGGATCTGCTGCAGGACGCATACGTGCCCATAGCTCAATTTGTGGAACAACGGACTCGGGAGCGTACAGTCGCTTGAGCTTTTGGGCTCCGGTCATATTACCGACGCCAAGCATCGAGCGGCGGTGCTCAACAATCGGAGTCATCGCCCGATCAAACGCGGCGTTGAAAATCTCTTCTTTGCTCTTGAAGTGATGATAGACAGCGCCCTTGGTCATGCCGTCGAGACGGTCAACGATATCTTGAATACTCGTCCCCTCATAACCCTGTGCGCAGAATAGCTCCAGTGCCGCGTCGAGAATCTTCGCGACCGTCTCCTCGGGATATTTATTGCGACCCATAATCCGCCCATCCGCAACGCAAGCCTTGTGCCTCATTGCAGCATTTTAACGTTGCGGATGGCAGACGGTCGATTCTACACCGCGGCGGGGCCATGTTCGCCGGTGCGAATGCGGATGACTTCCTCGACCGGCTCGACCCAGATCTTGCCGTCGCCGACGGCGCCGGTGCGGGCGGCATTGCAGATGATGTCGACAATTCCGTCGACATGTTCATCGGCGCAGATGAGGGTGAACTGCACCTTAGGGATCGTGTTGACAAGCAACTCGTTGCCGCGCACGTATTCCTTCCAGCCATGCTGCGCGCCGCAGCCCTGCACCTGGTTGATGGTCATGCCGCGAACATCGGCAGCAAACAGCGCGTCTTTGAGAACCTCAAGTTTTTCCTGACGGACGATCGCCGTGATCTTCTTCATAGTGAATTCCTCTCTTTAGTAAAGAAATGAATTGCCATTCAATAACGCGGGTTTTCCAAGTGCCCGAGATTGCCCCGAAAGAGGAGCGCCGCGTACTTCGGTACGCAAGCGACGGTTTGAGGGGCAAGGTCGGGTGCTTGGGAAAGCCGCGCTGCTAATCGAGTCCGGAGAACGAGGGGTACGCGCTCTCGCCGTGCTGACTCGCATCCAGGCCCAGTGCCTCGTCGGCCTCGTCCACGCGCAGGCTACCGTGGAACAGCGCCTTGACCACCGCGGCGATCACCAAGTCGAGCATCAGCACAATAACGACCGTCACCACAATGCCCAGAACCTGCGAGACAAGCAGCGACACGTCGCCCGTGTAGAACAGGCCGCCCTTACCGGTCCACGAGAGCTCCGGCACGCAGAACAGGCCCGTGAGCACACCGCCCAAGATGCCGCCGATACCGTGGCAACCGAACGCGTCGAGCGCATCGTCGTAGCCGAACTTGGTCTTAAGATGGCTGATGGCCAGATAGCAGACGGGCGATACGATCAGGCCCATGACCAGCGCCGCCCACGGCTCGACAAAGCCCGCACCCGGCGTAACCACCACAAGGCCCGCAACCAAACCGGTGCTAGCACCCACCAGCGTGGGACGACCGGTGTGCACGCGCTCGACGACAAGCCACGAGACCATGCCCGCCGCGCTGGCCGTCACGGTGTTGAGGATGGCGAGTGCCGCCACGGCGTCGGCCTTAAACTCGCTGCCGCCGTTAAAGCCAAACCAACCAAACCAAAGTAGACCGGCGCCCAGCGCCACAAACGGCACGTTATGCGGACGGTAGCTCACCATGCCAAAGCCGCGACGACGGCCGAGCATTAAGCAGAGAATCAGGCCCGTGAGACCGGACGAAATGTGTACCACGTCGCCGCCGGCAAAGTCGAGCGCGCCGATGATGTCGCCGATAAAGGAACCATCGCCGCCCCAAACCATGTGGGCGAGCGGCGCATAGACCACGAGCAGCCAAATGCCCAGGAAGGCCGTCATGGCACCAAACTTAACGCGGCCTGCCAGACTGCCCGTAACGATAGCGGCGGTGATCATGGCAAACGCCATCTGGAAGGCGATGTTGATGATCTGAGGGTAGACGGCACCATCCGCAGCATTGCCCTCGGCCGCCTGCAGCACCTGGTTGAGCACCGGCAGGCACAGCAACTGGTCAAAGCCGCCAATAAACGGGCTAGAACCGTCGCCACCGTAGGCCAGCGACCAGCCGGCAACAATCCACAGCACACCAACCAGGCCAATGGCGCCAAAGCACATAAGCATGGTGTTGATGACATTTTTGCGCCTGGACAGGCCGCCATAGAAAAACGCCAGACCCGGTGTCATTAAAAACACGAGCATGGTGCAGATGAGCATAAACGTTGTCGATCCCGTATCGTACATTCGCTCCCCCTTGGTCGCATGAACGTTGTCGGCGCTCATGATGCGGCCGAGGGGCAACTGGTGTAGACCAGATACGGCGTTGTTAAACGCTGCGTTGTCGAATGGAAACGGCACCGCAATCTTGGAAACGGCGCGGCAACGGACGCGAAACGAACGGGAAACGTGCGAACGAGAAGGGCGCGCTTGGCTCCGCTCTGGCTAGCGCCGGAACAGCTCGCGGGCTCGGTCGCGGAGGTCGGTAGCTCGAATGACACCCTCGTAACGATTGATGCGCAGACGCGGGAAGGCGTTAAAGAAGCGTAGGTCGCGGCGGCTGAGTGACACGCTCGGTACCGGGCGGCTCATGCGCTTGCCGGCAAGGCGACGACCGAGCGACGGACGCGGCATACTCGGCGCGGCATCGGCCACGCGGCGGGCAGCGAGCGCCAGGCCGCGAGCACCATCCGAGATAAACGTCGGCATCGAAGTCTTCTCGCGCAGGGCATCGAGCGCCGCGTCGCCCAGCTCGGCCAGCCAAGCGTTAACGGCGCGACCGCGGATATGCGTCTGCGCCACCGAGTCAATCGCCGAATCGGGAATACGTTCGAGCATAGAGTCGGAGACGTCGGCAAGCGACTCATTGATGCGGTCGGCAAGGTCGGCACGCACACGCTCAAGCTGATCGGACAGACGCCGCCAGCTCGCCAACGAGCACACCGCATCGACCATCATCGCGACCGCGACGATAAAGGCGGACAGCCGCACAATCAGCACCGGCAGATGGCCAAGCAGCCCCAGCAATGCCGGCTCCACTAAACGGCAAATGCACAGCGCACCCAGGCCAAACGCGCAGGCCCAGTACAGACAGATGCGTCCATGCAAATTAAACGGCAGGTGCGAGTAATCCCAAAAGCGCGCGCCTGTTGTTTTTTCCAATAGAAGGCCCACACTGTACTCGATTACGCTGCACACAAGCGCCGCGGCGACAAACTGGCTCGGGGCATCCGGAATCCCGCGCAACAAAAGCCAGCAGGCTATGCCGCCCACACCATAGATAGGGCAACACGGTCCCAATAAAAATCCACTGTTGGCGAAGCGTCCGTGATTGAGCATGGCGCATACTGTCGACTCCCATGCCCAGCCGCAAAACCCGTAAAAGGCAAACGAGAGCACCAGTGCCGAGAGTGGGCAGGCGGCAAGCGTCGCGCCGCCAAACGCCATGTCGATCGCGGTCCCCACCGTCTACCCTCTCCTCTTCTCGCTCGATTCGCCACTCACGCCATCGTCCGCCTCGTCCTTGCGCCGCAGACGACCGGCGACCGTCTCGCGCAGAGCGCACCATTTATCTGCCAGGCATACAATCCAAGCCTCACGACACGTCGGCGGCACTGGCACCAGCGGAAACATATGCCGCACGATAATATTCCGCTCGCGCGGCGTCAGCTCAAAATCTTCCTCCGCACGCGCCAAGGCAAAAAACGGGTGGCGAAAGCCATGCAGCCGATGGCTTGGGTCGGGATCGTGCCAGTCATAGAGAAAGTAATCGTGCAGCAGGGCCCCGCGCAGCAGCGATAAGCGGTCGACGGAGATACCGACGCGGCCCAGGCGCTCGGCAAAGGACAGACTTGCCCGCGCCACCGAGGTCACATGTGCATAAACCGTCACATCGCCATGTTGGATAAACTCATGCATCAGGTCCAAGCGGCCCGCCTGGGCAAGCTGACGGGCGGCATCGTCGACCTCGCGCGCGATTTTCTCGGCACGAACGGTATCGGACATGCGGCCTCCTTCCGGCGGCGCTCGGCGGCAAGCCGCAGCCTGCACGCAATGAATAAAATCATCATGGAACTTATCAGTATGGCATCGGACAAAACGTTTTGCCCCACCAGTTGGCGAATTACCGCGCCGCCGTCACATATCAAACGCCAAAATGTGCGAGACTGTCTTGTGCAATTGTGCCGGCCGAGGGAGTGCCGGCGCACGATTCGCATGGAGTAACCCACAACGATGCTGCTTACGCAAACGACAACGCCCGAGGACGTCAAGGCTCTCGATCGCGCCGAGCTTCCGCTGCTCTGCGGCGAGATCCGCCACGCCATCCTCGAAAGCTCCGCCGCCGTCGGCGGGCACGTTGCCCCCAACCTGGGCGTCGTTGAGCTTACGGTTGCGCTTCATCGCGTGTTTAACTCCCCCACCGACAAAATTGTCTTTGACGTATCGCACCAGACCTATGCCCACAAGGCGCTGACTGGGCGCGCGTACACTTATATCGACCCGGCACGCTACGGCGAGGCCTCTGGCTTTGCCAATCCCGACGAGTCCGAACACGACCTGTTCGCCATGGGCCACACCTCTACATCGGTGAGCCTGGGCTGCGGCTTGGCGCACGCTCGTGACCTGGCGGGCGATGCGTACAACGTCATCACCATCATTGGCGACGGTTCGCTTTCGGGCGGTCTGGCGTTTGAGGGCTTCAACAATGCCGCCGAGCTCGACAGCAACTTGATCATCGTCGTCAATGACAACGACCAGTCCATTGCCGAGAACCACGGTGGCCTGTATCGCAATCTGGCCGAGCTGCGCGCCAGCAACGGCACCTGCAGGCGCAACGTTTTCCGCGCGATGGGGCTCGACTACCGCTATTTAGACGCCGGCAACGATGTGTTGGCCCTCGTCGACGCGCTGCAGGAGCTGCGCGATATCGATCACCCCATCGTGCTGCACGTCTCGACCGCCAAGGGCAAGGGCTTTGAGCCAGCCCAGAGCGACCCCGAGCGCTGGCATCATGTAGGTCCGTTTGACATGGCGACTGGGCGCAAGCTCTGCCCGGGCCATCCGAGCGAGCCTGCGCCGCGCACCTATGCCGACATTACGGGCGAGGCCCTGAGCGCTGCCATAGAGCGCGATCCGCAGGTTGTGGGCATCACGGCCGCAACGCCCTACATCATGGGCTTTACGCCCGAGCTTCGCGCCGCGGCAGGCAAGCAGTTTGTTGACGTGGGCATTGCCGAGGAGCACGCCGTGACCTTTGCCACCGCGCTTGCGCGCTCGGGCGCCAAGCCAGTCTTTGGTGTGTACGGCACGTTTTTGCAGCGCGCCTACGACGAGCTGTGGCACGACCTGTGCCTCAACGACGCCCCCGCAACCATCCTGGTATTTGGCGCGTCGATCTTTGGCACCACATCCGAGACGCATCTCTCGTTCTTTGATATTTCCATGCTGGGCGGTCTTCCCAACATGCGCTACCTGGCGCCGGCCTGCATGGAGGAATATCTATCCATGCTGAGCTGGTCGCTCGACCATCGCGAGCATCCTGTGGCGATTCGCGTGCCCGGCATTGGCCTGGTAAGCCGCCCCGACTTGGCGCCTGCCGAGGACGCCGATTACGGTGTCGCGCGCTACAACGTGGTGCGCCAGGGCCGCGACGTGGCCGTGCTCGCGCTTGGCGACTTCTTTGAGCTGGGCGAGCACGTGGCAAATCGCTTGGCTGCCGAGTACGGCATCGAGGCCACGCTCGTCAACCCTCGCTTTGCAACCAAGCTTGACCGCGAGTTCCTCGACAGCCTTGCCGCCGAGCATCGCGTTGTCGTCACCCTCGAGGACGGCATCTTGGACGGTGGCTGGGGCGAGCGTGTCGCGTGCTACTTGGCCTGCACGCCCGTGCGCACGCGCACTTTTGGCATCGCCAAGGGCTTCCCCGACCGCTACGACCCCAACGAGTTGCTCGCTCAGAACGGCATGACGGTCGAGAACATGGCCGCCGAGGCCGTAAGGCTACTCAACGAGTAAAAAACCTCCGCAAGGGAAGCACCCCTGCGGAAGTTTTTATTTTTGAGCTCAACTATCTCAATCTGTAACATCTAGGGCCCGAATTCCCGTCTAACTGTTACAGATCTATACAAGACGTCTTAGTCCCTGACCTTTGTCTCAATCTGTAACAGATAGAGACCTTCTGGCCGTCTACCTGTTACAGATCGAGACATTCGAATCCCCCTGAAGAGAAAATCTCAATCTGTAACAGTTACTCGGCAAAAATGGCTGCAGATGTTACAGATCGAGACAAAACAGCAAGGCATGCCGCTGCATCGGCCAGAACCACCACAAAGGTGCCTGTCCCTTTTTGGTAGGTAGAATAACCCATAAGGTAAGTATGTTTCTGAGTTATTTCGTGTTGACCCATTTGAGTGGGATAGGGTATAACTCTACTCAACCGCTAGGGATTTTATTGAGAAAGGTGTTCTACCATGAGCAAGAACCTCTCCCAGCAGGTCGTTCTCGACCGCCGCGGCTTCGTCGCCGCCACCTTCGCAACCGTCGCCGGCCTTGGTCTTGCCGGCTGCTCCGACACCAGCACCGAGGCCGACAAGGGTTCCGCCGGTTCCTCCAAGAGCTCCGAGGATACCGAGGTTTCCGCCACGCTCGACGCCAAGGCATTCGACAAGCTCGTCAACGACGGCCCCAAGGCCGATGACGACGCCATCGCCGCCAGCACCTGGGCTACGGCCGTCAAGGATGCCGGCGTCTTTACGATTGGTGGCGTCCAGACCTCCACGCTCTTCTCCCTCCTCAACGAGAAGGACGGTCAGACCCGCGGCTTCGACGCCGGTATCGCACAGCTCCTGTCCAACTACATTCTGGGCGAGAACAAGGTCGAGATCACCCAGGTGACCTCGGACACGCGCGAGTCCGTCCTGCAGAACGGCCAGGTCGACGCTGTCTTTGCCACCTACACCATCACTGACGAGCGCAAGAAGCTCGTCTCCTTTGCCGGTCCCTACTACTACACCCAGCAGGCTATCCTGGTGCTCGCCGACAACGACGACATCAAGAGCGTCGACGACCTGGCCGACAAGAACGTCGCCGTCCAGTCCGGCTCCAACGGCCCCGCCATCTTGGAGGAGTTCGCTCCCAAGGCCAGCCAGCAGGAGTTCAAGACCGACGAGGAGGCCCGCCAGGCACTCCAGCAGGGCCGCGTTGACGCCTACGTCATCGATAACAACATGCAGCAGAGCGCCCTGGTCCGCGAACCCGGTAAGTACAAGATCGCCGGCAAGTCCTTCGGCAGCAAAGAGCCCTACGGCATCGGCCTGCCGCTCGATTCCGACGGCGTCGCCTTTGTCAACGACTTCCTTAAGAAGATCGAGGACGACGGCACCTGGACCGAGCTGTGGCAGATCTGCATCGGCGACCGTACGGGCGACACCAATGTTCCCGAGCTGCCCGAGATCGGCGCCTAGGCAGCGAACCTAGTAACGGCCGCTACGAAACCATATGGAAACGCGCGATGCGCTTTATTGCGCTAAACTGTTTCCTCACTGAGTTGTCGGGGCTTCCGTACACACGGGAGCCCCTTTCCTTACCGGCGGGAGGTCCGCATGAGTCTCTCCGAGCTCTGGTCGCTCTATGGCCAGAACTATATCGACGCGTTGCTAGCAACCTGGGGTATGACGCTCGAGTCGTTTGCCATCGCCATGGTACTGGCTGTCGCTGTCACCGTGATGCGCGTGTCGCCGCTCAAGCCGCTGCGCGTCTTTGGCGACCTGTATGTCCAGGTCTTCCGTAACATCCCCGGCATCGCGCTACTCATCATCGTCGTCTATGCGCTGCCGTCGCTCAAGGTCGTCCTGCCCTACCGCACCTGCGTCATCGTCGCCACAGTGCTCTTGGGTTCTGCCTTTGGCTCCGAGAACTTTATGAGCGGCATCAACACCGTCGGTGTCGGTCAGGTGGAAGCCGCCCGCTCGCTGGGCATGAGCTTCAGCCGTATCCTCGCCAAGATCGTGATTCCGCAGGCGCTGCGCTCGAGCGTGCTGCCCATGACCAACCTCTTTATCGCCGTCATGCTCACCACCGCGCTCGGCAGTCAGGTGCCGCTTAAACCGCAGGAGCTCACCGGCGTGGTGAGCTACATCAACACGCGCTCGCTCGGCGGCGTCGCCGCGTTCTTTATCTCGGCGCTCGGCTACCTGGGCACGGCCTTTGTGGTGAGCCACATTGGCAACTATATCGATAAGAAGGTGAGGATCCTCCGATGAGCAAGCACTCCACCTCCGCGCTCACCATGCGCGATGCGCTCTACGAGGCTCCCGGCCCCAAGATGCGCGCCAAGATTCGCGTCGGCACCGCCATCTCACTTGTTGCCGTGGCCGCGCTCATCGCTCTGGTACTGCAGCGCTTTTATGTGACCGGCCAGCTTTCGGTCCATTACTGGTACTTCTTTACGCACCTCACCACCTGGAAGTTCCTGCTTGCCGGTTTTGAGGGCACGGTAAAGGTCGCGCTCACCGCCGGCGCCATCGCGCTGGTACTGGGCTTAGCCCTCATGCTCGGCCGTACCAGCGACATCAAGCCGCTGCAGCTGGTCTGCCGCGTGCTCACCGATTTCTTCCGTGGCGTGCCGAGCCTGCTGTTCATCTACTTCTTCTTTTTGGTGCTGCCTCAGTACAAGATTTCACTGCCGTCGTTTTGGATGCTCACGCTTCCCGTCGCGCTCGCTGCAGCCGGCGTACTTGCCGAGATCTTCCGCGCCGGCGTCAACGCCGTGCCGCGTGGTCAGGTCGAGGCAGCCCAAGCGCTCGGTCTCTCCAAGGCCAAAATCACCTTTAAAATCGTATTGCCCCAGGCGATTCGGTTTATCATTCCGTCGTTGATTTCGCAGCTCGTGGTCGTAGTCAAAGACACCACCGTCGCCTACGTGGTGAGCTACCCCGACCTCATGCAAAATGCCCGCGTGCTCATCACCAACTACGACGCGCTCGTATCAGTCTATCTGGTGATCGCGGTCATCTACATCCTCATCAACGTCGCGATCAACAAGGCCGCTGTCTACGTTTCGCACAAGACCGGCGCGACCATCATCCGCTAACGCTTTACCATTTCGAGTCATAAGGAGCCGAGCACCATGGCACAGAGCACCTCATCCACCGGCAATCAGCCGTTGATCGAGCTCAGGCACGTCGATAAGCACTACGGCGATCTGCACGTCCTCAACGACATCAATCTCTCGGTCGACCGCGGCGAAGTCGTCGTTGTGATTGGCCCCTCGGGCTCGGGCAAGTCGACCATGTGCCGCACCATCAACCGCTTGGAGACCGTCGACTCGGGCGAGATTCTCATCGAGGGCGAGCCCCTGCCGCAGGAAGGCAAGGATCTTGCCCGCATGCGCGCCGAGCTGGGCATGGTGTTTCAGCAGTTCAACCTATTCGCACATATGACGGTGCTGCAGAACGTCATGCTGGGACCGGTCGACGTGCTGGGCGTCTCCAAGGACGAGGCCCGCGAGCGCGCCATGGACCTGCTGAGCCGCGTAGGCGTTGCCGAGCAGGCCGATAAGGTGCCCGCACAGCTCTCGGGCGGCCAGCAGCAGCGCGTGGCCATCGCCCGTTCTCTTGCCATGCAGCCCAAGGCCATGCTCTTCGATGAGCCCACGAGTGCCCTTGACCCCGAGATGATTAACGAGGTGCTCGAGGTCATGGTGCGCTTGGCGCAGCAGGGCATGACGATGATCGTCATTACGCACGAGATGAACTTTGCCCGCCGCGTGGCCGACCGTGTCGTGTTTATGGCCGATGGCCAGATCGTGGAAACCGGCACGCCCGACGGGTTCTTCGACCACCCCCAGACCAAGCGCGCCCAGGACTTCCTCAACTCCATTAAGGGCCACTAGCCAGCCACCCCGTGGGACAAATCCATTGAAAGTGTTGTCCTACGTCTCTCATGCGCCCTGTCACCTTTAGATTCGAAAGCAACACCTATGATCGGAACTCGCACTTCATCGTCATACACCCCGCACGTCGACGTCGATCCCGCCGACCGCCCGCTCATCCTCGTCGCGCCGCGTTGGGAAGAGGCAAAGCCGTTTTTAAGCGAGACGCTCTCCCCCAACGAGGAAATCGCAAGTGTCTTTGTCGATGCCATCCTTGCCGCCGGCGGCCTGCCGCTGCAGATGTCCATCACCGAGGACATTGAGGTCATCCGTCATTACGTCGACATCGCCGACGGCATCGCCATTCCCGGCGGCCCCGATGTCAATCCCAAACGTTGGGGCGATGATCGACCCTACGACCCCACCCTCTGCTGCGAAATCCGCGATAGTTTTGAGTTTAAGCTGGTCGACGAGGTACTCCGCGCCAAAAAGCCGCTCTTTACCACCTGCCGCGGCACGCAGCTGCTCAACGTCGCCACCGGCGGCACCCTGTGCATGGACGTGCCGAGCCTGGGCGCGCGCGAGGGCCGCACGCAGTGGCGCCATACCCACGTGCTCAACGACCCTGTGCATCCTGTCGAGGTCGTGCCGGGCTCGCTGCTGGAGCGCGCGGTTGGCGGGCACAGGCTGATCCAGACCAACTCCGCACACCACTGCTGCGTCGATCGTCTGGGTAAAAGCACGCGCTTGGTCGCCAAGGCAACCGACGGCGTGCCCGAGTGCATCGAAGTCGAAGGCCAGCCGTTCTGCCTGGGCGTGCAATGGCACCCTGAGTACACGTGGAAGACGCTCGAGACCGACTTTGACCTGTGGAAGTCGTTTGTCGAGGCAGCGGCCAAGGTTAAGCGGGCTCGCTAGCTCGCGAATCACACAGGCTTAAACCTTCCATGCCAGGGGGGGGGGGCGGACACCAGCCACGGTGCCCGCCCCCCTGTATTTGATACGCTCGGTATGTTTATCCCTCACAAACAATCAAAGAAATCTCGACCACAATCGGTCGACCGTAAAGCAGATGGCAAAAACGCTTGCTACGTTTATGAGGCAGTCAATTAAAATCGAAACGCATTGACCGTCCCCCAACGGGGTCACGCCGCAAATCCACATGAGCATCGAGGCTGGAAGCGGAAGCATGGAATTGGCCCCGATCTGTATGTAGATCGCTACAACGTTGACAAGCAACAGCATGCCAATCGGACCGAAGCCGGACCCAAAATAGGAAACAACGATTACGCAAGAAACCACGTATGCAAGGCAGGCGGCGGCAGCAAGAACAAGTCGATAGCAAAATACATGCAGGTTGAAATACTGCTGAGCATCCAAAACGATCGCGCAGTTAAGACAGTACAAAACGACACTCGTCAGGATAAACGCGCCCAAAAGGGCGAAAGAAGACAGCATCGCTCGCGCAACGATAGCGCACACACGCTTCCCTCCCCGGGCCTCCGACAGCCCCCACGGTTCCTCGACAAAGCCCGAACTGACAAAGCGCGGCACAATACAAGCAGCAATGAACGGAAAGAACAATGCATGAGCCAACGGGGCTACGTTGAACAGCAGACCGCGAAAAACCTCTGCATTACCAAATAGAAGGACATCCTCCGCCGATAGCGGAAGCGTCGGGTCTGGGAAAAAGCCCAAGAAACTGTTCTCACGGAGGCTACAGAACCACATCGGGAAAGAATTAAGCTGCAATATCACCATGTACGCATAAATTACCAGGATTAAGGCGTACGCCCATTTGCTCACATGCTTCAATTCTGACTGGAGAAGTCTTTTAATCTGACGAGCCATTGAGCACACCCCCAGCGCGAAAGCTCAAGAGAGCGTAAATCAATACCGATAGACAGCTGGCTGCCACGCCATATCCCAGAAGCGTCAGCTGCCCCATATCGCTATACCCAAGGGCACATCCGACTCCAAGGTACGGCCCCGGAAGGAAGAAGATCCATCGCAAGGATGGTATAGGTGCCTGAAGGAAGGCTCCGTAGAGCGTCAAGCTCATGACAAATCCGACTATCACCACGGCCCCGTTCAATACAGCGCTGCCCGTTATCCGATAGATGGTCACCGTCTCCAGCGCAACCGATATCACCAATACGGCGTTGACTATCATTGCAGGCAAAAATACAGTTAGTATGTTGTGCGAGTAGTTATGCCCTCCACGTATTATGGCTATTGCAAAAAGAAGAAGGCAAAGCGCACTATACGCTGCGCCAATTATTAAAGCAGACGAAAATGCATGGGCTAGAGCCCCATAAAAGCGGTTGAGACCTCTTGCCGAAGAAATTCGGTGCCCCTCTTTATAGCCATGCTCCTGTAAAAGCACCAAACAAACGATGAGTGGAACGAACAGGGATGTACCGGCAAAAGCGCTGCGCACAAGGGACTCATCGGGTGCAGAAGGATCGATTACATTCCAGATGAAACCAATATCCTCCCCAAAAACGCTATTGCCACAGGCGAGCAACGTTGTTCCGTTTTTTAGAAAGATGCCGAAGAGAAGGCCGAACGCCAGCATAAGCGCAAGACCAAACTTCGCCGGAAATATCCTGTGCAAACGCATCATATCTGCCTTTATGGGATGGATCGCCCGCTTCATAGCGAGACCACCTTCACCAAGCGCCTGTAATACTCTTTTAGGGACGACGCCTCATCCCTTATGACGTCCATCGATTCCTTTTTTATCAGTTCGCCGTCATGAATAAACAGGCAGCTTGTTGCAACCGATGCCAACTCATCCAAATCATGGCTAGAGATGAGCATGGTCTTACCCTGCTCTCGATTCAATCGACCGATAAGGGCCCATATACTCTCGATGCCCAACGGATCCAATCCATTTGCCGGCTCATCGAAAATTAGTACGTCGGTGTCGCCCAACAAAGCCGTAGCTATATCCAGTCGCCGTTTCATTCCCAGAGAAAAACTGCTCACGCTCTTTTTCTCATCGGCATCCAGTCCAACTAGGCTCAAAACGCGAGGAATCTCACAATTCTCATCAAGCCCCCATTCCGCACATCGAATCCGAAGATTTTCAGCCGCGCTGAGGGATTGGTATGCTCCGCTGGAATCTGGCACATAGCCGACACGCGTCCGCATCAGGCTCAGCTCTTTTTTCGACTTGCCTCCAAAGAGTTCCACGCTCCCCGACGATGGCTCGCAGAGGCCCAGCACTATTTTAATAAGCGTGCTTTTGCCCGCCCCGTTTGCACCAACAAGGGCGCAAAGCTCAGATTGATTCACCTCAAAGGAAACGTCATGCAACACACGCCGTTTTCAATAGCGCTTTGACACCTTTGATAGCTTTATCGCTGATGCGTTCATTGGCCTCCCGTTCCGCTTGATAGCAAAACCGCTCATATCGTTCCTTCTTCCCTTTATCGTTTTTCATTGTTGTTATTGTTTTTCGATAACTACTATTTGTCAAGATAATCTAAAAGAAAGAACCCGTGTTAGACACGGGTCCCTTCACGCTGATATTTCGTTTTAGTTGTTCGCCTTAAGCTACTCGTCGCTCAAATCGACAGCGAAGACTGATGTCGGAAGCGATGCCTCATTGCCTCCGCCATCCCGCATCTGCCTAACGGCATTTTTCGCGCGCTCGACAATAAGCTCCTCAAGCTCCCTCTCGCTCACGCGCTGAATAATATCTCCCGGTTGACAATCAAGCTCATCACAGATTTCGAGAAGCGTCTTAAGGCGAATAGCTTTTATTTTTCCGTTTCTTAGCTTTGAAATATTAGCCGGAGTATGCCCCGTCGCCCGAATCAGATCAGCGCTGGTCTTTCCGGTCTTAAGCAGCTGCGTCTCAAGCTCGATGATGAGATAGCTCATGTTTCCTCCTACACAAGCTCGTCAGACTGCTCTTGGAGCAGCGAGGCATAACTCCAGATCGCCGAGATAAACAGACAGACAACTGCGCCGATAACCGACCCCGCATCAAAGGTAGCGCCTTGGCAAATCTCAATAACGAAGGAATGAGGCACGATGTAAAGCTCCAGTCCGCCAATGGTGAGATTGACCGATTCATAGGCACCAACAAACGAAACCACGGCGTTAACAGCAAAGGCAAGCGCGAGAACACGGATAAGCCGCACATGCGCCTTGGTAAAGGGCGAGACGCCCCGAGAGATGTTATGGCTGATTCCGCACAAAACGACAAGCGAAACGCCCACGACGAGTGCCAGGCACAGCCCGCTTGGGATAACGATGCTCCCGCCATCGAGAAGCGTCACGACACCGAAAGAATCGACAGAAACAACGTTTGCAACCGCATACCAGATCACGTAAACAACCAACGCGGCAAAAGCGATGAGCATCCCTGCAAAAACGGTTGCCATGCAAAAACCAAGCTTCCTGATATTTTCGCCCGCCTTGGCCATACGCTGAACGCTGTTGGACATACACTCACCCTCATCGACTCTATCGTTATTCGAACAGTTTATCGAACAACGATATGGATTGCATGCGGAAAGCCCCGCCAGTGCGCATAGCCCATTCACTAATCAGAAGGGGTGAGAGTGGATTTTGGACACGTATCGAACGAGAGTGGATAATCTCCCACTTTGAGGCCGCCACCGGGCCTAAAACGGGAGATTATCCACGCTCATAGTCATCAAGGCTCACGGCCTCTTACTCGGCCGCCTCGCGCAAGGCCGACATCGTTGCCGCATATTGCTGCTGCAGCGCATGCATTCCCTCGCGAGCGCCGTCAACGGCATCGGCGCCGCGCAGCGCTTCGGTCACCACAACCGCCGGCTCGTACAGATTATCGAATCCCAGGTTCTGGCTCACGCCCTTGAGCGTGTGCGCTGCCATAAACGCACCTTCGGCGTCTCCTGCCGCCATGGCGGCCTCCAGCTTGCCCATGCTCTCGTCATCCAAAAACTTGAGGGCAAAGCGGGCAAGCATTTCCCCGCCCATCAGCCGAGCGCACGCGTCGTCATAATTAGCGCCGATCTTCTCATACGCCTCACGCATGGAAATCATGGATTAAAAACTCCTTTGGTCAAACTAAATCGTGGGAAACGCGACGACGTCGGCGGGGCGTGCCAACGTCTCGGCAATTTGGTCTTGCACCTCGAGCAGGCAATCGAGCAGCAGCGGGTTAAAGGTGCCGCACTTACCGTCCAGGATCATCTGGATCGCCTCCTCGTGCGGGATAGCGTCCTTGTACACGCGCACGCTCGTCAGTGCATCGTACACGTCAGCCACCGAAACCACCTGCGCGGCGATGGGAATTTCGTCGCCCTTAAGGCCATCGGGATAACCCTTGCCGTCCCAGCGCTCGTGATGCCAACGCGCAATCTGGTACGCATATTCCATAAGCGCATTGCCGGCGTGATGGCTGCCCAGCTCGAGCAGCATGTTGGCGCCAATCGTGGTATGCGTCTTCATAATCTCGAATTCCTCGGGCGTGAGGCGCCCGGGCTTGTTGAGGATCGCATCGTCAATCGACATCTTGCCGATATCGTGCAGCGCCGAAGCCAGGGCGATCGTGGAGCGTTCCTCATTGTCGAGGGAGATCGTGCCGCTACGCTGGACCAGATAGCCAAGCAGCAGCTCGGTCAGCTTTTCGATGTTCGTAACGTGCCTACCGCTCTCGCCGTTGCGAAGCTCCATGACGCCGGCCATGATGTCGATGAGCATGCGACTGTTCTTGACGCGCTCGTTGTACTGTTGGGACAGCAGGTTCGTCAGGCGGCGCTGTTTGGCGTACAGGCGGATGGTGTTGCTTACGCGGCGGCGCACGACACGGGAGTCAAACGGGCGGTTGATATAGTCTGAGGCGCCCAGCTCGTACGCGCGCAGAACCGCATCATCGGAATCTTCGCTCGAAATCATGATGACAGGCAGATTATCGATACCCGATCGGCGCGACAGATCGGCCAGCACCTCAAAGCCGCTTATGCCCGGCATCACAATGTCCAGCAGCACGAGCGACAACTCATCGCCATAGCGGTCGACCATGTCGAGCGCCACACGACCGTTATCGGCCTCGAGGATGCAATGCTCGTCCTTGAGCATCTCGCTGAGAATGGCTCGGTTCATCTCGGAGTCATCGGCGATAAGCACCAAAGGCTTTTCGCTTTGGAAGGCCTCGATGGAATCGGCATCGGTC
Source organism: uncultured bacterium (assembly GCA_905214435.1). GTDB lineage: Bacteria > Actinomycetota > Coriobacteriia > Coriobacteriales > Coriobacteriaceae > Collinsella. The sequence goes on along the minus strand of CAJMMA010000015.1, from coordinate 4,058 downwards.
ACGACCGTACCGGCTTTTGCCTTAGCGCGGCTCAGTAACTGAGCAGCGCGGCCAACGCCCTCATCGACCGTCTCGCCATGAATGCGAACGCCACCAACACATGCCGTCAAGCTCACGTACTCATGGCCCGGAATAATCGTGGAATGAACGGCATCGGACACCTGATGCAGGCGACGGGTGAAGTCATCGGAGGGAATATTGGGCATGACAACCACAAACTTGTCGCAGCCATAGCGCACAAGCTCGTCAGTCGAACGGATTCCGCTGCGTATGGCTGTCGCCACAGCACCGAGCGCAAGGTCGCCGGCATGACGGCCACACGTATCGTTGAAGGCCCTAAAATCATCAACGTCGATCATCGCAACGCCGGCATTCATGCGGGCGCTGCGAAGCTTTTCCTCGTAATATCGGCGATTGCGCACGCTCGTCAGCACGTCGGTGTAGACAAGGTCCTCTTCCGCGGCCTCTTGCTCATCAATCGGACGCACCATCAGCAAGACGTGAGGCTCGCCCTCGACCTTCAGAGGGCGTAGACGGGCGCGGTACTCAGTGCCATCATTGAGCAGTTGCTCCGACACCTCATCGGAGTCTGCCAAAGCCTCAAGACTCGACTGACGCAGACAAGGGCAGCGATCGCCGGCGAGCAAGCAGTTAGGCTCACTCTTAATCTGATCGGCCGACAGTAAACGCACCACGGGGTAGGTCTTCGCGACGCGGGCGACCTCGACGGCAGCCTCCTCGTCGGTTAGATTGACCTCGTGAGTATTGAGCATATGGGGCCCTTTCGATAGTTTCGCATGGAGCGGTGGGTTCCAAATGTTACAAGGGTAACACCTTGTCGATGCAGGTAAGTACGTGAATGCTGCCACATTCTTATGAGTTGGCAGACGGCGCGATTGAAGCCGCAGACGCGAGGTTTTGAGCACGTTTGTTAATACGGCCGAAACGTTTGCGGATGAAGCCTGCTTTGGCTATTGCGGATGCTAGAGCCCCAGGATGCCACGGACAGCCCGGGCAGCCGCTGCCGGGCGATCGCGCAGACCGTTATGCGCGCCCGGGATCGTCACGAGAGGGCAATCGAGATATTCGGCAGCCGCTCGCGTGCCAGCCTCGCGGGGCGTGCCAATCGAGAGCTCGCCTAGGAGCACGGCGGCCACCGTTTTCGACGCGCGAACGCTATCCCAATCGGGAACGCAGGTCATAGTAATCCCGTATTCGTTTGCCATGAAACTGCGGCCGTTGCGCAGGGCATGCTTGGCTTCTGCCTCGGTCGTTCCAGGAGCCTCGGGGTCCAAGTCGCCGAGGGCTCCCAAGAAAAGCCGGAGCGCCCTTGAAACCTTTCCAGCCGCAATCATATCGAGCAAAACCGGAGCTGCGCCCATGCCGACGCCTTCGGCCGACACAGCCGGCTCATGCAGAATCGCACGGGCGACGAGATGGGGTTCAGTGCGAAGAAGCTCCAGCGCCACCAACGTACCGGCGCTGTGCGCAAGCACATTTGTCGGAGCGCCAACGTGTTCGATCACGGCCTGCAGGTCGGCGGCCTGAGCGGCAAGATCATAGCTGCCGTCTGCCGCTTCGCTGCTGCCACCACAGCCGCGGCGGTCGTAGGCAATTACGCGGTAGTTGCGGCTGAGCTCACAAGCGATGCCGTCGAAAAATGTGCCGTCAACACAAGCGCCGTGCACGCACACCAAGGCAGGAGTATCAGGCGACACATCCGGGCCGGCATATTCGCGACAGGCAATCGTGGTGCCCGCATTCTCGACCGTAAAATCCATGTTGTGCCCCCATCATCAATGCCCATCCAATTGCACGTCAGTACGGCTGAATGGTCCCGCATTGCCTTACGACTTGTTAACAGATTAACTGTACCCGACCCGAGGCTTTTCATGGCACGGCATCATGAGCGACGTGAAAAAACGAAACTTGTAAAGCAAGAGCCCGCACCTCGCTTTGGAGCCGATGCTATGCTTAGGCGCAATAGTCTTGAGGAGCATATGCCTATGTCTACATTTTTGAATGCCAGCCCCATCTTTGGACCCGTTCGCAGCCGTCGCCTTGGTCTCTCGCTCGGCGTCAACATGATGCCGGCCAGCGGCAAAATCTGCACGTTCGACTGCATTTACTGCGAAAACGGCCTCAACGCCGAGCGCCCCTGCCACGAGCCGTATAACACGGCTGCCGTGGTGCTCGATGCACTCGAGGCAAAGCTGCGCGAGATGGCAGCCGAGGGCGAGCTCCCCGATGTGATCACCTTCGCAGGCAACGGCGAGCCCACCGCCGCACCGGAGTTTCCGCAGGCCATTGCCGGCGCCGTCGCGCTGCGCGACGAGCTTGCCCCAAACTCCAAGATCGCCGTGCTCTCCAACGGCACGCGCGCCGACCGCCCCGAGGTGCACGACGCGCTCATGATGGTCGACGACAACATTCTTAAGCTCGATACCGTCGACCCGGCGTTTATCCAGCTGCTCGACCAGCCCGTTGGCCCCTATGACGTCGAGCACCAGATCGAGACGTTCGCAAGCTTTGACGGTCACGTCATTATCCAGACGATGTTTTTGAGCGGTGAGTACCGGAGCAAGTCTCTCGATAACACCGGCGAGGAGTACGTTGCCCCCTGGCTCGCGGCGCTCGAGCGCATTCGTCCGCAGGAAACGACCATCTACACGGTGGCACGCGAGACGCCGGTCGCCGGCCTTGCCAAAGCAGCGCCCGAGGTGCTCGACGCCATCGCCGCGCGCGTCCAAGCCCTCGGCATCCCCTGCCAGGTGAGCTACTAGCAAAACCACGCAGCAGCTAGTGTCAGCCATCCCGCTCCATCAGTTGCGGTGATATAGTTCCTATTTGTGCTGTTAAACCGCTTAAATCGGAACTATATCACCGCAACTTTTATGGACACGTGGGTGGGCTATACTAGCTGCGGATGAAAGGAAGTTAGCCATGTATGACAAAGGACCCGTGCCCGGCCGCAACGACGCTTGCTGGTGCGGCAGCGGCAAGAAATATAAGAAATGCCATAGCGCCTTCGACGAGCGCCTCGAGCGCCTGTGGGAGGAGGGCTGGGAGGTTCTGCCCCGTACGCTCTACAAGACTCCCGCCGATATCGAGGGCATCAAGCGCTCGGCAGCCATCAACGTGGGCGTGCTCGATTATGTGGGCGAGCATATCGCCGCAGGCATGACCACCAACCAGATCGACCAGATGATCTACGACTACACCGTCGAGCACGGTGGCACGCCGGCCGACCTCAACTACGAGGGCTACCCCAAGAGCGTGTGCACCTCGATCAATGATGTGGTCTGCCACGGCATTCCCTGCGATACGGACGTGCTGCACGAGGGCGACATCATCAACGTGGACTGTTCCACGATCCTAGACGGCTACTTTAGCGACTCGAGCCGTATGTTCTGCATCGGCGAAGTCTCGGCCGAGCGCCAGCGCCTGGTCGACGTCACCCGCGCCAGCGTGGAGGCGGGTCTGGCAGCCGTCAAGCCATGGCTGCCGCTCTCCGTCATGGCCGAGGCCGTGCAAAAGACGGTCGAGGACGCCGGTTTTAGCGTGGTGCGCGAGTACGGCGGACACGGCATCGGTAAGGAGTTCCACGAGGACCCGTTTGTGGGCTTTACCACCGAGGCACCCGATGTGGACACCATCATGGCTCCGGGCATGGTCTTTACCATCGAGCCTATGGTCAATGCCGGAGCGCCCGACATCAAGATTAGCAAGGGCGATGGTTGGTGCGTGCGCACCAAGGACGGCAGCGATTCGGCCCAGTGCGAGGTACAGCTCGTGGTGACCGAGGACGGCTACGAACTGCTCAGCTGGTAGCCGTAGATGCGCCGGATGCTGACGGGCACGCTCGTCTTGCATCCGGCGTTTTATTTGAACGTTTTGCCCGATAAAACCTGCCAAAATAAACCTGTCCCTTTTTGGTAGGCTGAGCGGAGAGGACTGCTTGTGAACATCCTGGTTTTGCTGCCCGTCAACGACCGCCATCGCGCAATTCTTGAGTCGAGCGCTCCGGGCGAGGACTTTATCTACACGAGCTCCGACGC
>CAJMMA010000014.1 GCA_905214435.1 uncultured bacterium | reverse complement strand
CAATTCTTGAGTCGAGCGCTCCGGGCGAGGACTTTATCTACACGAGCTCCGACGCTATCACGCGCGAACAAGTCGTCAACGCCGACGTGATCTTGGGCAACATAGACCCTGCCCTGCTTACCGCATGCGAGCACCTCCAGCTGCTGCAACTACAGACCGCGGGCTATGACGATTACTTGGCCGCCGGCACCGTGCCAGCCGACGCCAAACTGTCTTGCTCGGTGGGCGCCTACGGCCAGGCCGTGAGCGAGCACATGTTTGCCATGGTCCTTTCCATGATGAAGCGTCTGCCTGGCTATCACGACTTGCAGCGCGAGCATCGCTGGGAGGATTTGGGGCCGGTCACTTCGCTCAAAAATGCCAATGTGCTCGTGCTGGGCGCGGGCGATATCGGCGGCCACTTCGCCACGCTCTGCCGCAGCATGGGTGCACACGTCCGCGGCATCAAGCGCCATCCGCTCGTCTACCCCATCGTGTTTGAGGACATGGACGGCATGGACGCCCTACCCGAGCGCCTGGCCGAGGCCGACATCGTCGCATCCTTTATGCCTAGCACACCCGAGACCCGCTGCCTGGCGAACGCCGAGTTCTTTGCCGCGATGAAGCCGGGCACCTTCTTTGCCAACGGCGGCCGCGGCGACCTTGTGGTTGCCGACGACCTGGTTGCCGCCCTGGAGTCGGGACATCTCGCCGGCGCCGCGGTCGACGTCACCGACCCCGAGCCGCTGCCTGAGACAAGCCCGTTGTGGGATGCCCCCAACATGCTCATCACGCCGCACGTCTCGGGCTGGTTCCACTTGGAGGCTACGCTCAACAATGTGGTCGACATCGCCGCGGAGAATCTGCGTCACCTGCAGGCCGGCGAGACCCTGCGCTGCTGGATCGAACATTAGGGTTCCGCCGTTCTAACGAACGGCGGACCACTCGACGCTGCGAGCCCGTCTGGACGGCAATCTGCCTTTCAATCGTCGGGCATGGCCAGAAGGCCAATGCCCTCCTCTTTCAAGGCACCTTGCTCGACCAGACGGGCTCTCGCTGACTTTTGTTCAACCTGCGGGGTCTGGCTGGCGTTGGCTCTATCTGTGGGCCCTCGCTGACTTTTGTTCGGCCAGTGAGGTCTAGAGCTATTTGAGCGTTGCCAAGTACTTTCTTGCGTTTTCGACGTTCATTGCTGCGACGGGCGCATGCGAACAGAGTTTGACATCGTTGGTGACCAGTAGATCTGCTTGAGCGCGTATCGCTGCCGCAATGATTAAATCGTCTTCGTAATCGCTATGGAGCTCACGCTGTCTGCTCGCCATCCAGATGTCGCTCAGGTCACAGGGCACTGGCGTGGCAAGCTGCGACAGCACGCTAAGACAATCCCATGCAAGCGAAGTCGCTACCGTAGCGGCATACTGGGAAAGCGAACCGTGCTCTCGCCGATACCATGCCTTATGTTCACTTGAAATCAAATAGAACAGGTCTTTGGACGATGTCGCCGCGTACAGCAAATCAACCTGTGCCGTGCATGCATCGCGTAAAAACTCAATCGCCACCGAACGACCACGTCGTGAGGGAATGAAGTAATCGAGCCACACGTTGGCGTCAACCAAGATGCGCTTTGGAGTCTCACTCATAGAGCCAGCTCATCTCCTCGCCATAGCGATCCGCATAGGCATTCCGTTTGAGCTCTTCGTCGTCCGATGGCTGAGCCTTGACCATATCGATTCCCGACTCACAGCAAGCGGCAGCGAACAGCTTCGACCCCTGATCCATGAGCTCGAGCTTACGTTTGGCGGCCTTTTCGCGCTCGCGCTGTTCCGCCCGGGCACGACTGGGCAGCAGGATATCCTCGAGCGCACCGGGGCGATCGGCCAGCGACGCTGCAAGCTGCCAGAGCGCTCGCACCGCTTGGCTCGGCGTCATACCGGCCTTGGAGAGAGCGGCGTCCCCACTCCTTTTAAGATCGGCATCGAGACGTACGTTGATCTGAGCGGCTGTTGTGGTCATGACCCCTCCTTAATACTTCAAAACTATCATAAAACTCTATGGTAGATACGTAAAGCATGTATAGCATTTATAAGCATTAGCCGTACTCTGTACACAAAAAGCCGCCGAGGCACATTGCACCTCGGCGGCTACGCATCACCGATCTAGTTCGGTTTCACCCTTTGCATTTGCCCAGATAAAACATGCCAAAATTAACATCCCTTTTTGGCAGGTTTAGAGCTCTACGCTTTCGGCGCCGTTGATGGTTAGGTTGCGCTCGTAGAAGGCGGTGAGGGCGCGGATGGCGTACATCACGTCGCGCACGCCGCCGGTCTCGTAGCTCGAGTGCATGGCAAGCTGCGGCAGGCCCACGTCCACGGCATGCATGCTCGCCTGCATGTTCGACAGGTTGCCCAGGGTAGAACCGCCGGCCATGTCGCTCTTGTTGGCGAAGGCCTGCGTGGGCACGTCGGCGTCATCGCAGATAGCCTGGAACACCGCGCGGCTAAAGGCGTCGGTGCAGTAGTGCTGGTTGGCGGCTTCTTTGATGACGATGCCGCCGTTAAGCACCACCTGGTTGCGAGCGTCACACTTTTCGGCATGATTGGGATGCACGGCATGCGCATTATCGCAGCTCACGAGCATCGAGGCGGCAAGCGCACGATGGTAGGACTCGTCATCAAAGCCCAGCGATCCGTTGATGCGTCGCAGCGCATCGGCCAAGAACGTCGACATGGCGCCCTGCTTGGTCTCGGAGCCAACCTCCTCGTTATCAAAGCAGCAGAAGACCGAAACGTCGTGCGCGTTCTCGGCACCCAAAAATGCCTGCAGCGAGGTGTAGGCGCAGGCCAGGTCGTCGAGCTTGGGCGTCGAGATAAACTCGTCGGCCCAGCCCCAGATGCGTGCATCCTGACGATTGACCAGGAACAGATCGCGGCCCAGGATCTGCTCGGGCTCAACGTCCAGTTCATCAGCGATCAGGGCGTCAAAATCTCCCTGCTTAAGGTCGCCAGCGCTGATGAGCGGGCACAGGTCGACGGCTCGGTTGGGCGCAAAGCCCTCGTTAACGCCACGATTCATATGGATGGCAAGGCTCGGGATAATGGCAACTTCGCGCTCGGTAGCGAGCAAGCGGCTCTCGATACGGTCGCCCTCGCGCACCAGCACGCGGCCCGCAAGTGCCAGCGGGCGATCGAACCAGGTATAGTCAATCATGCCGCCGTAGGCCTCGGTGTTCAGGCGCAGCGTCTCGCCCGCGCCGTCGAGCTCGGGCACGGCCTTAACCTTAAACGTCGGCGAATCGCTGTGTGACGCCGTGAGTTGAAAATGATAGTCGCCGGCAACGCCGTCCTCGCCCCACGTAGCGGCCAGGTCTTCGCCCACCTTAAAGGCAACGACGCTCGAGGTGTTACGCTGCGTGTAATAACGCCCGCCCGGCTCGATGTCCCACGCTGCGTTCTCGGGCAGGTAGGTAAAGCCCGCCTCGTCGAGCTCGGCCATAATGGTCGCCGCCGTATGGAACATGCTGGGGCATGCCTCGATAAAGTCGATAAGGTCGTTGGAGGCCTCGATATCGTCGGCCGTCACGTGCACGCGCTCGATCGTTTCCTGATCCGTCATGCTCTCCCCTTTCGCTGGGTTGATGGTCCCCTCCAGCATACCCCGCCACGCCAGCGCCGCACCCTTCATTCCGTGCTTAATTCCGCGCCGCTCACCAAGTTGAGCCATCATGCCCGCGCTCCTTTTGCGACAATTGCGCTAACAGGACGAGAGGAGCCGTCATGAAGCCACGTAACATTGCCATCGCCTGCGGTGTCGCGAGTGTCGCCGTCGGCCTTGCCGCTGCCACCGGTATCGTTTATCACAAGCAAATCAAGTCCGCCGCGTCGCTCAAACGCTTGACCGGCTACGCGGATGGCTATGACCTGTACGCAATCGACATCGCCTACGACTACGATCTTGATCGCATCATCGCCGCCGGCGTACGCGACGACCAGGCCTACATCGATGCCGTGGTGGCGCAGGTGCTGCCCGGTGTGCCGGCACATGTCCAGGCGCCCCAGTTTGCCTGCAGCGCTTTTGTCGCCGTAGATGCCGAAGGCCGCGTGCGCACCGGTCGCAATTACGACTTTAAGGACGACACCTCGGCGCTGCTGGTGCGCAATCACCCACGCGGCGGCTATGCCTCCATCGGATTTGCCGCCCTCAACAACCTGGGCGATAACACTCCGCTTGACTCCGTCGCCGGACGCGTCGCCGCACTCATGGGCCCGTTTGCCCAGCTCGACGGTGTTAACGAATGCGGCGTGTCCGTTGCCGTACTCACCCTGGATTCCAAGCCCTGTGACCAGGACACGCAACGCCCCGTCATCAATACCTCGCTCGCCATCCGTCTGGTGCTCGACCGTGCCGCCACCACGCAAGAAGCTGTCGACCTGCTTTCCGCCTACGACATGCACGCCATGGCAGGACGCGATTACCACTTCTTTGTCAACGACGCCGCCGGTGACGCGCGGGTGGTGGAGTGGGATCCGCGCGATCCGGACCGCACTTTCAAAGCGACTCCTGTGCGCCAGGTTACGAACTTCTATGCCTGCTATGACGACGAAGTGCTGCCCAACCAAAAGAATGGCGAGCTGGGCCATGGTAAAGAGCGCGCCGTCGCAATCGCCGATGTCCTTGACGCCCATGTCGGTGCCCAAGACGAGGCAGTCGCTTGGAAGGCCCTACGCGCCGCAGCGCAAGAGCCCAATCCGGAAGACATCACCAGCAATACGCAATGGTCGGTCGTCTTTGACAATACCGAGCCTGCTGCCGCCATCACGCTGCGCCGCCACTGGGGCGACGTCGACGCCTTCGCGCTGTAAGGAGCTGGCACCGTCGTCCTTACGCTCGCCTGACGTTGCTTACATTTCTATACGCTTGAGCTAACACGTTTTACCCCCGCATCAACAGTGTGCGGGGGTAAACTTATGCGCATGTTATAACTTGCCCGGAAGGATTCATCATGCTCAGGATCGGTCTTCTTACCAGTGGCGGCGACTGCCAGGCGCTCAACGCCACCATGCGCGGCATTGTCAAAACGCTTATGACCAATAGCAAAGAGCCTATTGAGATCTATGGTTTTGAGGACGGCTACCAGGGCCTTATCTACAGCAGGTTCCGCGTCATGACGCCCGCCGATTTTAGCGGCATCCTCACCCGCGGCGGCACCATCCTGGGCACGAGCCGCACGCCGTTCAAGCGCCTGGACATTCCCGAGGCCGACGGCGTCGAGAAGGTGCCCGCAATGGTCCACACCTATCATAAGCTGCAGCTCGACTGCCTGTTTATGCTGGGCGGCAACGGCTCCACCAAGACCGCCAACCGCCTGCGCGAAGAGGGCCTCAACGTTATCGCCCTGCCCAAGACCATCGATAACGACACCTGGGGCACCGAGTTGACGTTTGGCTTTACGAGCGCCATCGACGTCGCCACCAAGTGCATCGACGACATCCACACCACTGCCTCGAGTCACGGCCGCGTGTTTGTCATCGAGATCATGGGCCACAAGGTCGGTTGGATTCCGCTGTATGCCGGCGTCGCGGGCGGCGCGGACGTCATCCTGATTCCCGAGATCCCCTACGACATGGACAACGTCATCAAGACCATCGAGCATCGCATGGAGACCGGCAGCCGTTTTACCATCGTGGCCGTCGCCGAGGGCGCTATCTCCAAGGAGGACGCGGCGCTGTCCAAGAAGGAGTACAAGAAGAAGCTTGCCGAGCGCACGAGCCCGTCGATCGTCTACGACATCGCCAAGGAGATCGAGGCCAAGACCGGTCGCGAGACCCGCGTCGCCATCCCCGGCCACACGCAGCGCGGCGGCCAGCCCGACGCCCAGGACCGCATCTTTGCGACCCAGTGCGGCGTCGAGGCGGCACTCGGCTGCCTGCGCGGCGAGTTTGGCTACATGATCGCCCTGCGCGACGGCAAGATGTGCCACATGCCGCTCGAGGATGTCGCCGGCAAGCTCAAGTATGTCGACCCCCAGAGCGACCTGGTGCGCGAGGCCAAGGCGTTGGGCATCAGCTTCGGCGACGAATAGCCTCGGCTGGAACTGCTCTCATCGGAGGCCCCCGGGCTTTCCTCCCAAATCGTCCTCGGACATGTCAGGACCCCGCTGCGCGCTTCGCGCGGCGGGGTCCTTCCGTCCTGCGGAAAGATTTGGGAGGAAAGCCCTGGGGCCTCCTGCGGTAACTAGGGAGGCCGAGGCTATTCGTCTTCTTGCTGCAAGTGCGTGGGCTGAGATTTTGGGATGTTGCAGGCTCTTAGCTGAGAGTAGCACTGACATTTGTCCTGAAATGGCTGGTCGTTAGGGGTTGCTACCGGTAGTTGCGGTAGGGTTGGGGCAGATTCTAACTAGAAATGGTGGTCGCTACCGGTTGTTCTCGGCATACTCGGCTCATTCGATTCGACCATCAAACGAAAGGAACCACCATGGATCTTGCGATGGCACAGCGCCTCGTCGATCGCCGCAAGGCTGCCGGGCTTTCTCAGGAGGCGCTTGCCGCCCAGCTGGGTGTGAGTCGTCAGGCTGTCAGTAAATGGGAGCGCAGCGAATCCTCGCCCGATACCGATAACCTTATTGCGCTCGCCGCGCTGTATGGCGTGTCGCTGGATGAGCTGCTGTATGGGGAGGCGGTGGCTAGCGCTGATGACTCACAGGCTGATGATGAGGCACAGAACAGCAACGCCGGCACCAAAGCTTCAGATAAGGCTGAAGAGGCTGAGGCTTCTACTGAGCACGCTGATTGCAGCGATAAGCCACTTGTCGATATTTCCCTCGCGCGCGGTATCCACGTCATTGATCCCAATAAAGGCGAGGAAGTCCATGTTGGTTGGAGCGGCATCCATGTGACCAACGAGCGCAAGGGCGAAGAGGTGCATGTGGGGCCGGACGGCGTGCATATCGATACGCTTGAGGACGATGGACATAGCGTACGCACCAATGACGACGGCACCGTCACCATCGACGGCGAGACGTTTTCCAGCTGGAAGGAAGCACACGACAAGCTCGACCATCATGGCAAGCATTTCCACACCAAGGTCGGACGTGCATGGAACAAATTCCCCTTCCCCGCACTTGTCACTCTCGCCTATCTGGTGCTCGGCATTGTCTACGGCACATGGGGCATGGGGCTTTTCCTCGTCTTTCTGGTTCCCGTCTACTACGCGATTGGTGACTTCATCGATCGGCGCCACCTGTCTAAGCTGATCGAGGCCATCTACCCGGCAGCCGCCATCGCTTGGTTCCTCTACATGTGGCTCTGTTTGGGACAGCCCCATCCTGCATGGATCATCCTCATCACGATTCCCGTCATAAAGGCGCTCATGCGCTGGTGCCGCAAACAATGGAAGCACCGCAAACAGGCCTAACACGCTCCGACCCACCAGCACCCAACCGCCCCCGCCCTTCTCCTAAGTTGCGGTGAGATAGGGACTGTTTTGAAGCTCCAAAGCGCCAAACAGTCCGTATATCACCGCAACTTACAAACAACTGGGTCAGTTCCGGCACGGAGATTAGCATTGAGCTGACCGCGCGCCAAGAAAAGGGCCTATTTACTACGTTTAACTCGAGAGGGCCGACCATACCCGCCTTTTCCGAAAATTGGCAAGCCCTCTACCTGCGGTTTTAATTTCATAATCTTTGTCACGGTCGAGGGTGTGGTAGCAAACGTAGTAGATAGGCCCATTTTGTGGCATACGACCCATACAAGCCCAATCTCGAAGGCCAAAGAGAGCCTCTCATCCACGCCTGCGAGCGAAAACCAAATAGAATGAAAGACAAATGGAAAGCCCGTTTGACGGGGCAAACGCCGGGCCACCTAATGGTTGTCCGGCGTTTGCCCCGATAAAACCTGCCAAAATAAACCTGTCCCTTTTTGGCAGGCTACTCGGCGCTCTTGAGGGCGCCGACCATGTCGATCTTATTGAGGGTGCGATTGGTAGCGAGGTTGACGATGATCGTAAAGCCGAAGGAAAGCACCACGGCAAGCACGTAACTCAGCGGCTCGACTTCGACGTCAAAGTACAATGACGGCATCTGCAAGATGTACGTAAAGCTCTCGGCCAGCGCACCACCCAGCGGTACGCCCAGCGCGGCACCAATCGCCGTGAGGATCAACGTCTCCTTGTTGACGTAGTGGTGCACCTCGCCACGGCGGAAGCCCAGCACCTTAATGGTCGCCAGCTCGCGCTCGCGCTCGGAGATATTCGTGTTGGACAGCGTAAACACCACCACAAACGACAGGCACGCCGCCATAAAGGTCACGAGCACCACGACCGAATTGATAATCGTAAAGTTCGCCTCATAGTTTTCCCAATGCTCGGCCGTACTCGAAATCGTAAGCCAACCGTCACTCTTAAGATTCTTGCTAAACGCAATCTGGTCAGCCGACGAACCCTTAAGCAGCACAAAGACGCCGTTAAGGCGTGCACTTCGACCGAACGCGCGCTCATAGGTGCCCTGCGTCATGTAAAGCGTGTTGCCTAGATAGTTGAGCGAGATGTCGCTGACTTTGACCTTGGCAACATTGAGCGACGAATCCTGGACGTGAGCCGTGTCACCCGGCTTGATCCCCAGCACCAGCTGAGAGCTCTTGCTCAAATATACGTCTCCGTCACGCAGGGCGAGCGGTTCTTTGGACTCATCCTCCAGGCGCACGTAATCGCCCAAGTCACCCGTGCGGTCATCGGGCACCACGATCAGCTGCACGGTCTCGCTCTTTCCGCCGAATGTAAAGGTAACGTTGTCGGTCATAATCGGCAGCGTCGAAGTCACGGTCACATTGGAATCCTTGGCTGCACTGCGCTCATCCAACGCCGCGCACGTCTGCGAAAAATCGTCGGGATTGGCGACTGCCAGCAGGTCGTAGCGCGTGATATGCCCGTACTGTTTGGGCGACAGCGCGACCGACGTATCACGGATGCCCATGCCGCAAATCACAAGCGCCGTGCAGCCCGCAATGCCAAAGATGGTCATAAAGGCGCGCTTTTTGTAACGGAATAAGTTGCGTGCAGCGACCTTGTTCAAAAAGCCCATGCGGTGCCAGATAAAGCCGATGCGCTCGAGCAAGATGCGCGAACCGGCGCGCGGGGCCTTGGGGCGCATGAGCGAGGCAGGGGTCTCAGCCATCTCGTGGCGGCAGGCGATAATCGTGGCTCCCACCACGCCCACGGCAAACAGCGCCACCGAAACGATCGAGGACACGATGTCGTACGAAAGTAGCATCTGGGGCAGCGAGTACATGTCGTCGAACACCGTAAACAAGAACAGCGGCAGACCCACAAATCCGATGATATTGCCGAGCACGCCACCGATCAGACACGCCCACAGCGCGTAGTCCACATATTTGGACAGGATACGCCCGCGTGAATAGCCGAGCGCCTTGTACAGGCCAATAAGTGTGCGCTCCTCCTCGACCATGCGGGTGGCGGTGGTGAGGCTGATAAGCACGGCGACGATAAAGAAGATGAACGGGAACACCGTGGCGATGGCCTCGATCGAAGAACTATCGCTCTCGACGCTCGAGTAGCTTGCGATATTGCCGCGGTCCTGGATGTACCAGGTGCATTCGCCTAGGTCAGAGAGCTCGGCGCGGGCATCGGCAAACTGCTGGTCGGCGGCGGCGCGGCGCTGGTCCAGGTCGGCTTGCGCCTGCGCACGCTCGTCGCTGCCCTCGGCCATGCGATTGATGTTGTCCTGCTCGATCCCAAAGACCATATTCGCCTGACGCTCAGCCGCGTCCAAGCTCGCCGGTGTGTCGACCGTCAGCTCCTGAGCGCGCGCCTTCTCACGCTCCTCGCGGATCTTCTCGATATTGCCCTTGACCTCATTGATCTTTGCCGAGTAGGCATCCGAATAGGAGTTGAGGCTCTTGGCTCCCTCGACGACCACGTGGACAGCGGAGTAGGAAGAAGATGTCGCGGCATCCTCGCTCACGTAGAACTTGTAGTCCGCAGTCGAAGCAGCGCGAAAGGCGTTGACTGTCGAGTCGGAGCTCACGTCGGTAGGATCGAGAACCTCGGCCGTGATGGTGTAGTCCCCATCGGCAAACTGGTCCTTGGCGCTTTGGTTCGACGAGCTCGCATCGTTGGCGGCAAAGCTCACCGTATCGCCGATTTTCTTGCCCGAAGCCTTCAAAAAACGTGAGGTCACTGCCACTTCGCCCGAAGTCTCGGGCAGCTCGCCGCGTACTAGCACCGGTTGGTCAATATTCTCTTTGGAGAGGCTCTGTACGACGACACGCTCGCGCGTCGTACCCACGGCGGTATAGGCGGTCTCGGTATAGATGCCCTCGGCCGTCTCGACGCCATCGACCTCTTGGATCGCGGCAAGATCGTCATCGGTCAGACCATAGGTCGACTGCACGTTGATGTCATAGACATTCTGCTGGTCAAAATAGGCGTCGACCGAATCACACAGGTCCTCGCAGCCCGCCTTAAGGCCGCACATCACGCTCACGCCAAGCGCGGTGATCACGACGATAGACAAGAAGCGTTTGAGGCTGCCGCGAATCGTGCGGTAGATGCCACGGCGAAAAACCGTCGGCACCATATCGTTTGAGCTTTGGGCGGTACGGTAGGTCGTAAAATCCTGCTCGCGCTCCGTGTTCTGCGCGTCGCGGCGTTGGCTGTTTTGGCGATCCTGATTCATGGGCGCTACCACTCGATCGTCTCGATAGGCACAGGATTTTGCTGGATCGTCTCGCTCTCCACGCGGCCGCTCTTAAAGCGGATCAGGCGATCGGCCATGGGCGCCAGCGCAGAGTTGTGGGTGATGATGATGACCGTAATGCCTTGCTTGCGGCAAGTGTCCTGTAGCAGCTGCAAGATCTGCTTGCCGGTTTTGTAGTCGAGTGCACCCGTAGGCTCGTCGCACAAAAGCAGCTTGGGGTTCTTAGCCAGCGCGCGGGCGATGGATACGCGCTGCTGCTCGCCGCCCGAAAGCTGCGCCGGAAAGTTGCCCAGGCGCTCGCCCAGGCCAACCTGGCGAAGCGTTTGCTCGGCATCGAGCGAATCGGGGCAGATCTGCGCCGCGAGTTCGACGTTCTCAAGCGCCGTCAGGTTAGGGACCAGATTGTAGAACTGGAAGACAAAGCCGACGTCGGCGCGTCGGTATTCCACGAGTTGCGCCTCGTTGGCGGAGCTCACGTCACGCCCGTCCACCGTCACAGCGCCGGAAGTTGCCGTGTCCATGCCGCCCAAGATGTTGAGCGCCGTGGTCTTGCCGGCGCCCGAAGCGCCCAGAATGATGGCGAGCTCGCCGCGCTCGACCGTAAAGCTCGCGCCGTCAAGCGCGTGGATGCGGGCGTCGCCCTCGCCGTATGCCTTGATGACGTCTTTGAATTCGATATAGGCCATCGATTAATTCCCATCTGGTCGGATAACTCTTTAGTATTACCCATTTCCCACCTACCAAAAAGGAACAGGTTTATTTTGGCAGGTTTTATATGGGGGAAACGGCAGCTATAGATGAGGCGCCGGGAAGGCCGAGAAATCATCGACGGGGTCAGGCCGACCGCCAAGCACAACGCACGCATCTCAATCTGTCAGCCAAATAATTCGAACAGCTGTTCGTTTCTATGATATGATTCAACTATCTAAGCAGGCCAATACGCAGAAAGGCGGCCAACATGGCGTTCGACTTTAAGAAGGAATGCAAGGAGCTCTACAAACCTGCAAGCAAGCCGAGCATCGTAACTGTCCCGCCTATGAACTACGTTGCCGTTCGCGGAAAGGGCGACCCAAATACCGAAGGTGGCGAGTATCAAAACGCCCTGCCGCTACTTTACGGCATCGCCTATACCGTCAAGATGTCGAAGAAAGGCCCAAGGAGCATCGAGGGCTATTTCGACTTTGTGGTACCGCCGCTCGAGGGTTTCTGGTGGCAAGACTCCCCGAGCGGCGACATCGATTATGTACGCAAGGACGATTTCAACTTTATCTCGTGCATCCGCCTGCCCGATTTCGTCAGCCGAGATGATTTTGACTGGGCAGTCGCTGAAGCCACGGCCAAAAAGAAACTAGACTTTACCGCTGTTGAGCTGCTTAAAGTTGATGAGGGTCTCTGCGTTCAGTGCATGCATACCGGACCCTATGACAGCGAGCCGACAACCGTAGACGCCATGCATGAATACGCGACCGAACAGGGCTATGCCCCCGACTTCTCAGACACCCGTTTACATCACGAAATCTATCTCTCCGATCCACGCAAATGTGCACCGGAGAAACTTAAGACTGTGGTTCGTCATCCTATCAAGCGCGCTGAATAGCGTGGGGCGTCATTTCACGCGCTAGGTTTTAAGCCAGCCAACCAGCCGCCTCCTAGGCCGTCCGGTAATTATCTTGACGCGGCCCGTCGCATCTTATAAGTTTGTTTTGCTAAAGCTGGAAAGCCTCTCAACGATGCGCAACTCCAGCTCTTTTTCTATCAAGAGAGCAAGTGTCGGAAAGCAAAATGTCAGAAAGCAGCGCTTCGAGCAGAATCAAACGCCTGGTCAACACCTATAGCGGTCTCGTGCTCATGGGCGCCGTCGGAATCCCTATCGGCGTTATCGTTGGCGCCATCTGTGCCTTTTTTGGTCGTGTGCTCCTGGCAATCGGCGCCTTCCGCGACGAGCACATCACGCTGCTCCTTCCCTTCCTCGCTCTTATGGGCCTTGCCATCGTGTTTGCCTACCGCACTTGGGGCAAGGGCACCGACCGCGGCATGAGTCTGGTCTTCGACGTGGGCCACGGACGCGAGAAAGCCATCTCCCCGCGTTTGGTGCCGCTCATTATGCTGAGCACGTGGGGGACGCACCTCTTTGGCGGCAGTGCGGGACGCGAGGGCGTGGCCGTGCAGATCGGCGCAACCGTCTCACATTGGATCGGCCGACGTCTACCTTTCCGAGAACCCGGCAACACGTTTTTGCTTATCGGCATGGCCGCCGGCTTTGCCGGACTCTTCCGAACGCCCCTCGCCGCCACGGTCTTTGCGGTCGAGGTACTGGTCGCAGGACGCTTGGAATACCGTGCGTTGCTTCCCGCACTCGCAGCCTCGCTCGCCGCAAGCATGACTTCCGGCGCCTTGGGACTCGAAAAGTTTGAGGTCGCCGTTGTCGCCTCATATGCGCTTGACCTCCCCGGTCTTGAGCGGCTGGCGCTGTTGGGTATCGCGTTTGGTATGGTAGGTGGAGCTTTTGCCTGGTGCCTTGCCCATGCCAAGACCCTTGCAGCGCGGCTGCTCCCCAACCCTTACATGCGCGTTGCCGTTATGGGCCTTGCGCTGTCGGCGATCCTGTTCGCACTGTGGCAGGGGCGATACTGCGGACTTGGCACCAACCTGATATCAGCGGCGCTCAACGGTGAAGGCAAGATCGCCATCATGCCTTGGGACTAGGCGCTCAAATTCGCACTCACCATCGCCACGCTTGCCGCAGGTTATCAGGGTGGCGAGGTGACGCCGCTGTTCTCCATCGGGGCCAGTCTGGGTGTCATGCTCGCCGGGATTCTCGGCATGCCCGTCGAGCTCTGCGCCGCGCTGGGTTATGCCGCCGTCTTTGGCAGCGCCACCAACACGCTGCTCGCGCCCATCTTTATTGGCTGCGAGGTCTTTGGCTTTAGCAGTCTGCCGACGTTCTTTATTGTCTGCGTCGTGGCCTACCTGTTCAACATGGATAAGTCGATCTATGCACTGCAGGAGCACAGCCGCACCCGATAAACAGGGCGTTTGCCACCAAAAAACGCGCACGACAGGCCAGGCCCGCCGCGCGCGTCATCCTATACACGATTAGTTATTGTTGTTGGTCATCGAAGCCACTGCTGCCGCAAGATTGGAAATAGGCATTGTCTGCAGCCAGATGCGCCCCGGACCGGTGAGCACAGTGTTAAACACGCCTTCACCGCCAAACATGATGTTTTTGACGCCCTTGACCATCTGCGCGTCGATGCTCACCGTCTCCTCAAAGCCGGCCACGTTGCCGGTATCTACAATCATTTGCTGGCCAGCAGCAAGCTCGTACTCAACTAGGTCGCCGTCGATCTCGGCAAAGGCAATACCCGAGCCCGTGAGCTTTTGCATGATAAAACCCTCGCCGCCAAAGACGCCGGTCTTTGCCTTCTTGTTAAAGTGGATGCTCAGCTCAACACCACTTTCCGCGGCAAGGAACGAACGCTTCTGCAAAATCCAGCTCTTACCAGGGCCAATCTCGATCGGTATAATGCGGCCGGGGAAGCAAGAGCCAAACGCAATCATGCCATCGCCGTGCGCGGTCCAAATGTTTTGGAACAACGCCTCACCCGAAAAAGCCTTAGAGAACATCTTGCCTATGCCACCGCCCGAGGTGGACATCTCCATGTTGGGGGTCATCCAGACCATGGCACCGCTTTCGGTGATCATGGATTCGCCGTCGCTAAGGTTGCACGTAACAACCGGGAAAGCCCCTCCGCCGATCTCGTACTGCATGACCGTCTCCTTTCCTTCGGGAGCCGAACAACGATGTCCATATTTTAGCAGTTAGAGGTGCGTTTATTTGGGTCGGTGGCGTTCATGGCGCCGATCACCGCCAGCCTCCGCTGCCGTCTGCACAGATAAAACCTGCCAAAATAAACCTGTCCCTTTTTGGCAGGTTTTAGAGGCGGACGGTGAAGGTGATCTGATGATCGTGGCCGGATACGGTGGCGGATCCGCCATGGGCTTCGGCGATGGCGCGCACGACGGACAGCCCCACGCCCGAGCCACCTGTCTTGGAGCTGCGCGACACGTCCGCACGATAGAAGCGGTCGAACAGCCGGTCCAGGTCGCCCTCGGGCAGCTCATCAACAGCATTCGATACGACAAGCTCGGCCGAGCCTTTGCCCGCACCGCGCGAAACGGCACGCAGGCTCAGCTCGATCACGCTGTCCTCGCTTGCGTAGCGTGTGGCGTTGTCCAGCAGCAGCTCAACAACCTGCGCCACTGCCGCGGCATCGGCATGGGCCCGCACACCGCTCGCGATCGACGTCGACAGCCGCTTTCCGCGCGAAACCGCCACCGATTCAAATGGCGTCGCAGCCGTGTCCACGGCCTCCGAAAGATCAATCGTCGCCATAGTAAAGCCGGCCGAACCCTCGTCCATACGCGCCAGGAACACCAGACGCTCCGTGAGCGCCGTCAGCCGCGCGACCTGCTCGTGAATGCTCTGCGTCCACTCGCTCTCGCCGCTCTCGATCTCTTGGACCTCGTTGGCGGCGTCAATCACGGCCAGCGGCGTTTTGATCTCGTGGCTTGCATCGGTAATGAAGCGCTTCTGTTTGCTATAACTCTCGACCATCGGCCGAATCACCGCACCCGAGGCGACCGTTACAATTGCCAGCACCGCCAGCCAGCCAATGCAGCTGATTGCCACACTCGCGCTCAAAAACGAATGGAAACTTGCAAGCTCGCGCGAACAGTCCACGAACACATAGGTTGTCTTGTCGCCCTGAACCGTAGCCGTATAACGGTAGTTGCCAGAAAAGCCCGAAGTCCAACCCTTGGAATATAGTCCTGCAGCGATGCGGGCGGCACGCTTGGCACCTACCGCGGCAATGCGGGCCGTGTTGACATCGGTCACCTGCCCGCCGGCAATCGACACCGTAAAGTAGCGCGTGTCGAAGGGAGACTCCGCCGTCATGCCTTCAAAATGCACATCGCGAACGGCCGCCCGGTTACCGGTAGCAACCTTGCCGGCAACCGCATCCTGACCGGGACCGGTCTTAGGCTCGTCCTCCCCATCAATGCCATCCTTGCCTGCCAGGATATAGTCCAGTCGTGCATCGGCCATCTTGCAAACATGCGAATAATTGACAATGTTGATGCCAGCGATGATGAGCGTGAGCACCACGGTCACAGCGCCCATGGCAACGAGGATGAACTTACGACGCAGGCGACGGCCCATTGCACTGGCAGCATCGGCGCGCCCCGGATTACCCGAGCCCACACCCATGCCGAGCTTCGCCGCCATGCGCTTGCACCACGTGCGCACGCTCACGCCCGTTCTCCTTCCTCGACAACCTCGAGCGAATATCCCTGGTTGCGCGACGCGCGGATGGCCAGGTCGGCACCCAGTGCCGTCAGCTTTTTGCGCAGGTACGAGATGTAGACCCACACCACATTGGCGCCTTCGGGCGCGTCTTCGCCCCAAACCTCGAGCATCAGACGTTCGGTGGGCATACGCGTGCCGGCGTTGCGCATAAAGAGCTCCATAAGCTGAAACTCACGATTGGCCAGGTGCTCCTCACCCAAGGGACCCGCAAGCGTGCACGATGCCGTGTCGAGGCGCACGTTGCCCACGCTGAGCGTCGTGGCGTCAATTGCCGTGGCGGCACGCGTCATGGCACGAATGCGAGCAAGTAGCTCCTTGGCGGCGAACGGCTTAGTCAGGTAATCGTTGGCGCCGGCGTCCAAGCCCTCGACCTTATCGGACACCTCGCTTTTGGCCGTAAGCATAATGATGGGCAGTCGCTTACCGGCGGCGCGTGTACGCTTGAGCACCTCGATGCCGTCCATCCTGGGCATCATGATGTCCAAAATTGCGGCGTCATAGTCGTTGGCAAGCAGATATTCGAGCGCCGTCAGACCGTCGAGGGCGGTGTCGACCTCGTAGTCGCTATGTTGAAGAATCGCGGTGAGGGCGCGGGAGAGGCCAGGTTCGTCCTCGGCAAGCATCAGCTTCATAGTTGTTCCTTTGGCGCACGGCTATACAGGTTTCGATACTGCCGATGATAGCGCACCGCCAGCTGCCTTAGCGCAGCCCTAGCTGCTCAACCTGCACGTTTTTAAATGCGCAGAATATGGCTTAGCCACACTTAAGGCGCAGATGCTGAGCACTTGGACGCATGCCGACCGCGAAAGGACGGCGACTCGTTCTTTCAGGGCGTCTTGGCTATGCAAAGTGCCCGAGCGCTATTCCTCGTACGCGCCCTCAAGCCGCAGTAGCCACTCCTTACGGTCGAGGCCGCCGGCATATCCGTTGAGCGAACCATCGGCGGCAACCACGCGATGGCACGGCACAATAATCGAAACAGGGTTGCGAGCGACCGCAGCCCCCACCGCACGAGGAGACACAACGGGGTCCTCGTTTCCCGGTACACGATGTCGAGCCGCAACACGCTGGGCGATCTCGCCATACGTAGCGACCTCGCCACGCGGAATAGAAAGCAGCTCGTACCAGACTTCACGCTGAAACGCCGTGCCAATCAAATGCAACGGCGGCGTATACCGAGGCTCCTGCCCCGCAAAATAAGCATTCAGCCAAGCCCAAGAACGCTCAAGCACCGAAGAGGCCACACCATTTGCCGGACTCACCGACGACATGCCACCGGTACCGGAAACCGCGTCGGTGCCTTCAACATGTTCGGAGTCTTCCCGGAGAAGCGTGGAACCAAAGTGCTCCTGCCCCTCAAACCAAAGCCCCGTCAGACCGCGGCCATCAGCGGCAAGCAAGATTTCGCCCAAAGGCGAGGCAAATGTCGTCGTGACCACCAGCGGCTCCTTTCAAAACTCCGCAACATAATACCGCGAATTGTGCAGACAACCCCAATCGACCCCAAAGTCACCCAAGGCAGCAGGCGCAAAGCGCCGAGCCGCCGCCGGGACCAGGGCCCGCAACAACCACGTGCCCCCACATCAGCCCAGCGGCCCCAACCAACAACGGCCCCATCGCGGGCAGCTCGCAGCAACGTCACCGCAGGCGGGGGCCGGGCTTGGTTTTCAGAACACTCCGCAGACCAGTGTGGCGCCTTGTCCGCGGCTCCGAAGGAGCAGGACAAGGCGCCACACATGGTCGAGGACGTTCTGAAAACCAAGCCCGGCCCCCGCCGGACAGGTCAACCGCTACTCGCAGAGCAGCTTAGCGATCTGGACGGCGTTGGTTGCCGCGCCCTTACGGATTTGGTCGCCGCAGCACCAGAAGGTGATACCGCGCACGGCCTCGGGGTTCGAGATGTCGCGACGCACGCGGCCGACCCAAATCAGGTCCTGGTCGGACGTATCCATCGGCATGGGGAAGCGATCGTGCGCGTCCTCGGCGCTCATGTCGTCGACCAGCTTGACGCCCGGAGCGGCAGCCAGCGCAGCACGAGCCTCCTCGACCGTAATGTCGCGCTCAAACTCGAGCGTAATGCTCTCGGAGTGCGAGCGCAGCACGGGCACGCGCACGCAGGTGCAGTTCACGCGCAGCTCGGGCAGGTGCATGATCTTGCGGCCCTCGTTCTGCAACTTCATCTCCTCGGAGGTAAAGCCCTCTTCCTTGACACCGCCAATCTGCGGAATCAGATTGCTCGCGAGCTGGGCGGCAAATGCACGCGGCTCAGGAATCTCCTCGCCACGGCCCAAGGCGGCCAGCTGAGCCTCGAGCTCGGCCATGCCGGGAGCGCCGGCACCCGAAGCAGCCTGATACGTCGAGACGATCATGCGCTTCACGCCGGCGAGCTGATGCAGCGGCCACGTAGGAACCAGGCCGATGATGGTCGCGCAGTTGGGATTGGCGATAAGGCCGTGATGCCACTTGATGTCGTCGGCATTGATCTCAGGCACAACCAGCGGCACCTCGGGATCCATGCGGAAGGCGTGGCTGTTGTCGACCACGACGGCGCCGCGCTTGACGGCCTCGGGCAGCAGCTCCTTCGCAATATCGTCGCCGGCGGCGCCGAGCACGATGTCGCAGCCCTCAAAGGCCTCGGGGCAAGCCTCCTCAATCACAACCTGCTCGCCGCGGAACTCGACGGTCTTGCCCGCAGAGCGCGCGCTCGCTAGCAGCTTGAGCTTGCCGATCGGAAACTCCTGCTCGTTGAGGCACTCGAGCATCTGGGTGCCCACGGCTCCCGTCGCGCCCAAAATAGCAACCGTGTACTGTTTCATGCTTCCCCCTTTAAAGGCTGTGGCTTTTGCCCGCACGCCGAGCAGGCCGATTATTGTTGCCAGTGTATACAAGAACGGGGCGGGCACGAAACCCGCCCCGTCGAAACGAAACCGAAACGAAACGCCCCGCCGTAGATTTTTGAGGCAAGTCCCAAAAATCTACTGGGATAGCAGCTACTTGTGGAGCGCGGCCGGGACGGAATCGACCGGCGCGGGAGCCTCCAGGTCGGAGACCTTCACAATGCCGTTCTCATCGGAGAAGGCGCGGTAAATGGTCCGAATCGCCAGGTCGAAGTCCTTCTCCTCGACACCGATAATGATGTTGATTTCGTCACAGCTCTGCGAAATCATACGCACGCTCACGCCGGCCTGGCCAAGCATGCCAAACAGGTGGCCCGAGATACCTGCGCGGCCGCGCAGGTTACGGCCGACGGTCGCGATGAGCGCCAAGCCCTCAACGACCTCGATCTCGAGCGGCTCGACCTCCTGCTGAATGTCGCCCACGAGCGAGTACAGCGAGTCGTGCACGTCCTGCTCCTGCACCACGGCGCCAAAGCGGTCGACACCGGTGGGCATGTGCTCGACGGAAACGTCATAGCGCTCGAAGACCGAAAGCGCGCGGCGCATAAAGCCGACACGCGGCTTGGTGCGGTCGCGGGCAACGTTGATGGCGACAAAGCCGCGCTTGCCGGTCACGCCGGTAATGATGGGCTCCGCCTCGCCCTCGTCAGCCGTCTCGCTAATGATGGTGCCGGGGTCCTGCGGCGCATTGGTGTTCTTGATGACCAGCGGAATACCCGCCTCGCGCACAGGGAACACGGCCTCCTCGTGCAGGACGCTCGCGCCCATGTACGAAAGCTCGCGCAGCTCCTCGTAGGTAACGCGGGCGATGGGCTGAGCCTCGGGCACAATGCGAGGATCGGCAGAATAGAAGCCCGAAACGTCGGTCCAGTTCTCGTACAGGTCGGCACCAAGGCACTTGGCCAGAATCGAGCCGGAAATATCGCCGCCGCCACGGTCGAGCAGCTTGATCTGCCCCTCACGCGTCGCGCCGTAGAAACCGGGCATAACAAAGCCGCCCTGCTGGCCGTACTCCTGCACCAGCTCGACGGTGCGGTTCATGCTGAGCGTACCGTCATGATGGAACGCCACGACCGTCGCGGCATCCAGGAACGGCAGGCCCAGGTACTCGGCCATCAGGCGAGCGGTAAAGTACTCGCCGCGGCTTACGAGCTCCTCAGTAGAGTAGCCACCGGAGCGAGCACGCTCGGCAAAGGCCGCAAACTCTTCGCGGATGGGATAGGTGAGCCCCAGCTCGTCAGCGATATCAAAATAGCGCTGGCCGATGTCCTCGAGCAGCTCCTCGCACGACACGTGGTACTTGACGTGCGCGTTGACCAAGTAGAGCAGATCGGTCACCTTGGTGTCGCCCTTAAAACGGCGACCGCAGGCAGAAACCACCACAAAACGGCGGGCCGGGTCGGCATCGACAATGGCCTTGATCTTCTTAAAGTGTTCGGCGTCGGCGACCGACGAGCCGCCAAACTTGGCAATCTTAATCATGGGCTGGAGGTTACCTTTCTAAAAAGCCTCTGCGAACCTATTTTGCGCGCTCTGATACCATGGTTTCACCGATTGGGACCAAGGCATCCGAGGAGCAGTGTTATATGGGAACTTATCATAGTACACGAGGACGCACTTTATCGTGCTCAAGTAAGGTGGCAATCCGTACCGGCATCGCTCCCGACGGGGGTTTGTTTGTCTCGGACGAGCTCGGCACCCAGCAGGTCGATATCAGCTCGCTTGCAGATAAATCGTACTTTGAAATCGCTCAAGATGTGTTGGGAATGTTACTGAATGATTACACGACCGAAGAAATATCGGCCTGTGTGAATGAGGCATACCGCGGCACGTTCGCGAGCGAAGAGGTCACGCCGCTCGTCAAACTCGACGCCGCACCGGGCGCTGACGTCCCTCAGACCTATGTGATGGAGCTCTTTGGCGGCCCCACAAGCGCCTTCAAGGACGTCGCCCTGCAGATGCTCCCCCGTCTGATGGCCCGCACTTCCGCCAAGGACGGCGGCGCCGAGCGCATCATGATCGTCACCGCCACGTCGGGCGACACGGGCAAGGCAGCACTCGCCGGCTTTGCCGACGCCCCGGGCACGGGCATCACCGTCTTTTATCCCGAAGGCAAAGTCAGCCGCGTGCAGAATCTGCAGATGTCCACGCAGGAGGGCGATAACGTCGCCGTCTGCGGCATCCGCGGCAACTTCGACGATGCCCAGAGTGCCGTCAAGCGCATCTTTGCCGATAAGGAGCTTGCCGAGCGCCTGGAAGCCGCCGGCACTGTGCTTTCGAGTGCCAACTCCATCAACGTCGGCCGCCTGGTGCCGCAGGTTGTCTACTACTTTGCCGCCTATGCGCAACTGCTGCGCGCCGGCGCTATCGAGGCTGGCGACGCCGTAGAGTTCTGTGTGCCCACCGGCAACTTTGGCGATATCTTGGCCGGCTACTACGCCAAGTGCATGGGTCTGCCCGTCGCCAAGCTCGTCGTGGCGAGCGACAAGAACAACGTGCTTGCCGACTTCCTGACCACCGGCGTTTACGACCGTAACCGCCCGTTCTTCACGACCATCTCGCCGTCGATGGACATCCTTATTAGCTCCAACCTGGAGCGCATGCTCTACTTCCTGTCCGACGGCGACTGCGAGCTCGTTGCCGGCCTTATGGAGCAGCTGGCACAGACTGGTCGCTACGAGGTTCCCGCCGACCTGCTGGCAAAGATTCAGAGCGTCTTTGGCTGTGGTTGGGCCAGCGAGGACGAGGTCCGCACTGCCATCAAGAGCTGCTGGGACGCCAACGACTACGTGATCGACCCGCACACCGCTTGCGGCTACCACGTCTTCGAAAAGGTCGCTCCCGCCGAGGGCGCCAAAGCCCGCGTGCTGCTTTCGACCGCCAGCCCCTACAAGTTCCCGCGCGCCTGCTGCGACGCCCTAGGCCTCGACGTTCCCGAGGATGATTTTGAGGCTATGCGTGTGCTCGAGCAGGCCACCAATACGGTCGCCCCGGCGCAACTCGCCGAACTCGAGTCCAAGCCCGTCCGCTTCGAAGACGTCTGCGACGTAGCCGACATGGCTAACTACGTGGAGCAGGCTGCAAAAAAGATGGCTACCAACTAAACCCCTTATAAGGCGCCGGCGAAAGCCGGCGCACCTTCTTTTATCAGATACCCACCGGGATGATGACGAACGCACACAGCGTGCCTGGCTGTTTAGTTCGTCGCGAGTTCCGCACGCAAAGGAAAGCACTTAATGTGCTTTCCGTCTTGCGCAGGACTGTCCGAGCAGCGAACTAAACAGCCAGGCACGCCAGGAGGACCCACATGATCAAAATCACCGTCCCAGCAACAAGCGCCAACTTGGGCATTGGCTACGACACCCTCGGCATGGCCGTCAGCCTCTACTCGCACTTCACCTTCGAGCGCGCCGACAAGCTCACCATCACGGGCTGCCCCGAAGAGTTCCAAAACGAGAACAACCTGGTCTACGTGAGCTTTGTCGATGCACTGGCCGCATGGGGCGAGCCAGCTTTTCCCGTCGCTATCGACATTCAGACCGACGTGCCCGTCGCTCGCGGCCTGGGTTCCAGCTCCACCTGCGTCGTCGCCGGCATTATGGCGGCCGCCGCGCTGACGGGCCACACCGTCGACCGTGCCGAGCTCGTCCGCATTGCCACCGAGGTCGAGGGCCATCCCGATAACGTCGCCCCCGCTATCCTGGGCGGCGCCGTCTGCTCCTTCACGCCGACCGATTCGCTCCCCCAGTGCCTGCGCTACGAGGTGAGCGATCGCCTGCGTTTTATTACCGTGATTCCGCCCTACGAGGTGCACACGAGCGAGGCGCGCAAGGTCGTGCCGCAGGAGATTCCGCTCTCCACCGCCGTGTGGCAGATGGGCCGCATCGCCGGTATGACGCGCGGCTTGGAGACTGGTGACCTGGACCTGATTGCCGCCGCCAATGACGACCGCATCCAGGAACCCTATCGTCGCCGTCTGATTCCCGACTACAACGCCGTGCGCGACACCTGCCTTAACGGCGGCGCCAAGACCATCTGGATCAGCGGTTCGGGCTCGACCCTTATGGCTGTGACCGACGACACCATCGTGGCAAAATTCCTGCAGGTCAAGCTGCGCGAGCAGTTCCCCAAGTGTGAGACGCATATTCTGACGTGCGACACCGAGGGCGCCCAGATCGAATACCTGTAGCCGCCGTCCCGTATACTCGCCGGGGAGGCCAGGGGCTTTGCCCCCAAATCGTCCTCGGACATGGCAGGACCCCCGCTGCGCACTTCGTGCGGCGGGGGTCCTGCCGTCCTGCGGAAAGATTTGGGGGCAAAGCCCCCGGCCTCCCCTACGTTAACTTCGCTGACAGCGGCTACAGGGACCTACGCCCTGGAAAGTCGCCGGGCTGATAGTTGCTTTTTATTGGTAGGGGCTCTTGCTAGGCTGGAGCACTTCCTAGAGGCGGGCATCGGCTGTGTGCTTGGTTTACGCGGCGCTGGGTTCCTTGTAGTCGAAGACTGGTTCTAGGAGGTCTTCGATGTTGCAGTGGAGGGCTTTTGCTATAGCTCTTACGATTGTTACCGAGGCTTCGTTGATGTTTCGCTGGCGCTGTTCGTACATTTGGATTGAGCGGAGTGATACGCCTGATTCGTATGCCAAGTCTTGTTGGGTTTTCTTAAGCCTCTTTCTTGCTAGTGCTAGCTTGGTTTGACGAGGTGTTTTCTTCGCCATATCGCAAACAAGACTCGCCACACGTTCCTCTGAAGCTTCATGCCAGGGGTAGTACAGGTTGCGCAGTGCGTCAAACGGAACGACATGCAGCAGATCTTCGAAAGACTCTCCTAGGCGCCACTGCAGGTATGCCAGCATCCAGCCCGCCCAATATTCCGGCGTCTTCTCAAATCGATAGGTGCAGTCCGGTATAGGCCCGTTTTGATAGCCCGACCTTTCGGCGATAAGCGCAAACAGCTCAACGCCCGATTATCCCGATACGACCCATGCGTTGCCGCGTTCGAACTCGCGAGCTACGCCGCTCAGGCAAAAGAGTTCAGCAACTTCCGATCCTTCTGCTCCATAATCGTTAACGGCATAGTCAAAGCAGTCGCCGAGGTTGTTCATTGCATCCTCGAGGTAGTAGACGGGGTATGTCCTACTCGGCCCACAATCCGTTAACTCTTGGATCATTTAAATCAACCCTCCCTGCCACCAAATCCCTAATGTCGACACCATCAGAGTCAAATCCGTTTACCGTATCCAGGTACTTACGTCGAGCGTTCTGTTCTCGCTCAAATCGTTTGGGATAAAACTCGGCTCCCGGGGCCTGTTTCCAATCGCGGAACCTGATCGCCGAGAACGCGCGCTCACTCATAAGCGCATATTGGATACTCTAGGTCTCCTATAAAACTATCACTGAGGTGATATAGATGGGAGCTTTTGAGGGGTTGCAGTCCGATTAGAGGCAGGCCTCGGCGATGCGCTTTTTGAGTTCGTCGATGCCGGTGCCGGTCTGGGAGCTCGTAATGATTGCGTTCTCGGCCGGGACGTTGAGTTGCTTTTTGATGGCTGCTGCCTGGCGAGCCTGTTGGGTGCGGCTGAGCTTGTCGGCCTTGGTGAGGCAGACGATAAAGTTGAACTCGTTGCCCTGCAGATAGTCGATCATGTCATGGTCGAGCTTACTGGGGTCGTGACGAATATCCACCAGCGACACGACCAGGTTAAAGCTGCGCTCCGAGTCGAAGAAGTCGCCGATAAGTTCTGCCCAGCGGTCACGCTCGGCCTTGGAACGACAGGCGAAACCGTAACCCGGCAGATCGACAAAGTGCACGTCATCGGCCTCAAAGAAGTTGATGTTGCTCGTCTTGCCCGGCGTACTCGAAACCTTGACCAGGTTCTTGCGGCCAAAAAGCTTGTTCATGATCGACGACTTGCCCACGTTGGAGCGGCCGACGAAGCTCACCTCGGGACAGGTGGACTCGGGAATCTGCGAAACCTTGCCATAGCTCGCAACGAACTTGGCAAGCTGGTAGTTAATGGAATCGGCCATGGACACTCCTTGGTCGTAGGATTTTACAAAACGGGCGTGCTATTGCGCGGCGGCAATACGACGGACGATGTCAAGCGTGATGCCGCTCGCGGTGCGAGCGTACTCATCCAGATCGAACTCGCGCTCGCAAAACGCGTCATATGCCTCGTCACAATTATCGCTGATAGCGCGCAGCACCAGGCAATCGACACCATTCTTGGCCGCGATGTGCGCAATTGCCGCGCCCTCCATCTCGACGCAATCGGCATGCGTGGCCTCAATCGCAGCGTTACGCATGGCGTCACCCGTAACAAAGCGGTCACCCGTGGCGATAGTGCCACACAGGAACTGCTTGGGGTCCATCTCCGCAGCCGCTACATCCAGCGATGCGTCCACAAACCCGTGCTCGGCAAGCACGACGGCGGCAACATCAGCCAACGCCGGCGTCGAGGCAAATTCCTCAAGCCCCGGCGCCGACTCGGCGATGAGCGCCGTGTCGGTATCGAGATAGCGCAGGCACTTGCCTATAACCACGTCGTTAATATGGAGCTTAGGGTTCAGGCCACCTGCAATGCCCGAAAACACAACGGCCTGCGGGGCATATTTGCTGATGAGATGCTGCGTTGCCGCCGCGGCGTTTACGGTTCCCATGCCAGCGGTCGTAGCAACAACGGACAAACCGTCGAGCTCGCCGCTGACAACGGTCAAGCCCGCCTCTTGTGCCACACGAGCGCCGTTCAGTTCTTCTTTAATCTGCGCAACCTCTTTTTCGAGTGCACCGATGATTGCGATGGTAGACATACCATCCCCCAAACCCGTGAAAACTGCTATCCACGGTATGGTACCAGCATTTTGACTCAACCGCGCAATACGAAGCCGCTAGACCAGCGCAGCGCGGGTATCGTAGGGGAGCAAAATGACTTGCTAGCCGATGGCGTTTTTTAGCTCCGCGCGGCGCTTTTTCATGCCGGTCATAACGGCATTGCGCAGCTCGGGCATGCGCGCAGTATCCATCTGGGGCACGCCCTCAAGCTTATAGGGAATGCCCAGTTGCTCATACTTGACGACGCCCATCGTGTGATACGGCAGCATTTCCAAGCCCACCACGTTATGCCACGGGGCAATCAGGCGACCGAGCGCCTCGCACTCCTCCACCGTGTCGGTAATACCCGGTACTACTACGTGACGGATAACGACCTTGATCCTGCGACGCGCCAGCTCATCGCCAAACGCCAGAATACGTGCAGGATCGCAACCGGTCAGCTTTTTATGCTCAACCGGATCGGCATGCTTAATGTCGAGCAGCACCATGTCGGTCTCGTTGAGAACGGCATCGAACTTCTCGGGGTGGTTGGGGTCAAACGCATATCCGCAGCTGTCAAGGCAGGTATGCACGCGGCCATCGGGGTTGTTGTGCATTGCGCGGAACAGGTCGGCCAAGAACTCAGGCTGCAGGAGCGGCTCGCCGCCGGACACCGTAATACCACCGCTCCGGTAAAACTCATGGTTGCTCTGGAACTCGTCCATCAGGTGCTCGACGGTCACCATGGTACCGCCGTTAACCGACCAGGTATCGGGGTTGTGGCAATACGCACAGCGCATGGGGCAGCCCTGAACAAACACCACAAAGCGGATGCCGGGTCCATCGACCGTTCCCATCGTCTCAATCGAATGCACGCGGCCCAGGGCAAACGCGGAGTCCTCAGGACGAGCGTCCACACCCTCGAGCGTCATCTCAGCCATTCCCGCTACCTTGCCTCTCATTGGTTTTAGCTACATAAATGCCAGAGTCATTCTAGCCTATATGCTTGATGGCGAAACGGTTTAGCGGTCAATTGGATTGTCCTATTTGGCCCCATGCAAAAGCGGCGGGAAGGTTGTCGCAACCCGCCCGCCGCCGAGGCAATAGAAATCGATAGACGCCAGGCGTTACGCCTTGAGCGTGAGCACCGCGCCGAAGGCGGTCGGGCCGCAATGGCTCGAGATGACGCCGCCGACCTGAGTCCAGGTAATATCCTTAAAGCCCAAGTCGTGCGCATAGACTTCCATGTCGTCCCGAAGCTCCTCGGAAAGGCCTACCGAATACGCCAGGCCGATGTGCGAGTAGTCAATCTCGCCCTTGGCAACCATGTGGTCGATAAAGGCACGGGCGCACTTGAGCATAGAGCCACGGAACTTCTTGGTCGCCACGAACTTGCCACCCGTCACCTCAATGCAGGGCTTAATCTTGAGCAGGTGGGCGCCAAGGAATGCCACGTTGGACAGACGACCGCCCGCCTTAAGGAAGGCTAGGTCGGTAGGAACAAAGCCCAACAGCACGCGATCCATCACCGAATTGGTGAAGGCGAAAATTTCGTCAACGGTGGCATCGGGATGAGCCTCGATGTATTTGGCAGTCTCGACGACAACGAGTGACTGGCCCACCGAGACAAAGCGCGTGTCCATGGAGAACACGTAGTCGCGCCCCTGGGCCGCAATCTTCGAGGACTGATGCGAGCAGGTCGTGGCCTCGGAATACGCAAGATGCAAAATGGTCGCATCGGGCTGCTCAGCGTGAATGCGGTCGTACACGTGAGCAAAATCCGCAGGCGCGCAGCCACTGGTCTTGGGCATAACGCCAAACTCGTTGCAGCGCGAGTAAATCTCGAGCGGATCGATCGAACCGTCCTCGACGGTCTCGTCACCAATCGTGACATGCATGGGTACACGCACGATGCCATAGCGTTCGCAGAGCTCCGGCGTCACATCCGAACCAGACTCAACCACGATTACGCACTTGCCCATTATCATCACGACCTATCTTGACGTTGGCTTTTCAATACATGGCACACGCCGCCGCACTGTTGCACAACGGCGTCCAAGCGCCAAAGAGACGCCGTCCCTTGCACACAACAAAGGACAGCGTCTCCCTGGAAAACTCCGTGCTTATCTGAGATTCTACACGGTTTATTGAGGAGTGTTACTTATTCCGCAAACGGTAGCTATACGCGATAAACGGTAGCAAGCAAGTATCCAGAACGCTCAACCCATGAGGAGAGTTCCGCCTAAAGGGTGACTACACAGGACCCCAGCCGGGCCGCTTTGGGTTACTTTCCAAAACATTCCGCACTGATATTTTCTGTATTGAAGACGTCGATGATGCACCCGTATACCATTGACGTCGACACCATCAGATGCGGACCGCGCGGTGACCCCACATTCCGCTGGCGCCCACAGGGCTGCCCTCGTTTCCTGACATGTCCCGCGCGGGCCGCGGCGAGCCGAGACCGCCGCATGACCTAATAGGAGCATGGAGCGATACCGCGGGCCCGAACAACCGCATTCTATCGCGCCCCGTCAGTGTGCCGTCTGCCCGGTCCAGGCGAGCACGGAAAGAACGGAGCGAGACATGAGAACCGAATCGGCACCCGGCGCCCGCGGGCCGGTCTTCTGCGGGGTCGACACCCACGCCGACTCGCACTGGCTGTGCGTCCTGGACTGGAGGGGCCGCAAGGTCCTGTCCCGCCAGTTCCCCGCCGACGCGGCGGGCTACGAGGCGCTCGCCGGGGCGATCGCGGCGGCCGGGGAGCCGGCCTGCGTCGCGATGGAGGGGACGTCGTCCTACGGGGCGGGCCTCACCAGGCACCTCGCGTCGCTGGGGATGCCCGTGCGCGAGGCGCTCTCCCCGGCGAGGACGCAGAGGAGGCGCCCGGGGCAGGGAAAGTGCGACGAGGCGGACGCGGAGAGGGCCGCCCGCGCGGCGATGTCCGGCTCCAGGCTCGGGACCCCCAAGAGTCAGGACGGGTGGGTCGACGGGGTGCGCTGCATGCTCGCGGCGCGCTCCGGGGCGGTGAAGGCGCGGACCTCGGCGATCAACACCGCGAGGTCGCTGCTCACCACCGCGCCGGAGGGGCTCAGGTCGAGGTTCCGCGGGATGGCGGGGCCGAGGCTGATGGAGGAGCTCCCCTCCGTGCGCGCCGAGGGCGCGCTGGGCGCCGCGCTCGGCGCGCTGGCGGACCTGTGGGCGGCGGCGCGCGACGCGGCGCTCGACATGGAGCGCGCGATCGAGGCGTCCCTGGAGGAGAACTGCCCCGCGCTGCTGGCGATGTACGGGTGCGGGCCCGTGAGCGCGGCCAAGCTCGCGGTCGCGGCCGGGGACAACCCGGGCAGGCTGCGCTCCGAGGCGTCGTTCGCGGCGATATGCGGGGCCTGCCCCATCCCCGCCTCGAGCGGCAAGACCGTGAGGCACAGGCTCAACAGGGGCGGCGACCGGCAGGCGAACAGCGCGCTGCACGAGATCGCGAGGCAGAGGGTCATGCGCGACCCCGAGACCGCCGAGTACGCCGAGAGGGCCAGGGGGCGGGGGAAGAGCGACAGGGAGGTCATGAGGTGCCTCAAGCGCTACGTGGCCAGGGAGGCGTACCGGGCGCTGATGCACCCGCACGAGATCAGGAGGCCCGAGGACGCCTCGGAGCTCGTGGCGGCCAGGCGCGCGGCGAAGGTCAGCCAGGTGGGGGCGGCGTCCATATTGGGAACCAGCGAGAAGTACATCTCGATGCTGGAGAGGGGCCAAAGGGAGCTCAAGCCCATAAGGAGGGCCTACGAGGCATGGGTCGAGGCCGGACTTCCGCTCGATTGGGACAGGCGGGCCTTCGAGGCCGAGCGCAAAATGGATTTTAAAAAACACCTTGCCAAATAGGAGCGTCAGGACGCAAAGGGGCTCCGCCGCGCGAAGCGCGCAGCGGAGCCCCTTTGCATGTCCGAGGACGTTTTGGAAAGTAACCCAAAGCGGCCCGGCGATCCTGCGGGAGTTAAACCCCTTTAGAACTTGTTGTGGAAGGTACGCGAAATGACCTCGTCCTGCTGCTCCTTGGTGAGCGTGTGGAAGTTCACGGCATAGCCGGAAACGCGGATGGTCAGCTGCGGGTACTTCTCGGGGTGAGCCTGAGCATCGAGCAGCGTCTCACGGTTGAAGACGTTGATGTTCAGGTGGTGGCCACCCTTCTCGGCGTAAGCGTCGAGCATGTGGACCAGGTTATCGGCCTGAGTCTCGGAAACTTCAGAAACCTTCATAATGTGTCTCCTTCGATCGATAGGCGCCGGCCGAAACCGGCGCGCTAATCAGTAATCGTTATTGTTAGTATAGCACTAACAATAGTTACTCGCCCAGCTGATCAAGGTCGATATCGCCAAAGAACACCTGGTCCTCCTTGCCGAGCGCACCCGGGATGATGGAGAAGGTGTTGGAGATGCCGTCCTGAGCATCGCGGAACGGGAGCTTGGAAACCGAAGACAGCGAAGCGATGGCGCCGTGGCTATCGCGCTTGTGCATGGGGTTAGCACCCGGGGCGAACGGCTGGCCAGCCTTGCGGCCGTCGGGGGTGGAGCCGGTCTTCTTACCGTACACGACGTTGGAGGTGATGGTCAGAACCGAGGTCGTGGGCACGGAGTTGCGGTAGGTGTCGTTCATGCGGATGTACTCCATGAACTGGTGCACAACGTCGTGAGCGATCTGGTCGACGCGGTCGTCGTCGTTACCGTACTTGGGGAACTCGCCCTCGGTCTCGAAGTCGACGATGATGCCGTTCTCGTCACGGACGGGGTGGACCTTGGCGTACTTGATGGCGGACAGGGAGTCAGCCACGACGGAAAGGCCAGCGATGCCCGTAGCGAACCAGCGGTGCACGTGCTTGTCGTGCAGAGCCATCTGGATGCGCTCGTAGCAATACTTGTCGTGCATGTAGTGAATGATGTTCAGCGAGTTGACGTACACGCCAGCGAGCCACTTCATCATGTCGTTGTACTTGGCCACAACGTCGTCGTAATCGAGCGTATCGCCCTCGACGGCGCGGTACTTGGGGCCGACCTGCTTCTTGGAGACCTCGTCAACACCGCCGTTGAGCGCGTACAGCAGGCACTTGGCCAGGTTGGCGCGGGCGCCGAAGAACTGCATCTCCTTGCCGATGCGCATGGAGGACACACAGCAGGCGATGCCGTAGTCGTCGCCGTGGTAAACGCGCATGAGGTCGTCGTTCTCGTACTGGATCGAGGAGCTGGCGACAGAAGTCTTGGCGCAGAACTTCTTGAAGTTCTCGGGCAGACGGGTCGACCACAGAATGGTCATGTTGGGCTCGGGACTGGTGCCCATGTTCTCGAGCGTGTGCAGGTAGCGGTAGCTCATCTTGGTAACGAGCGTACGGCCGTCAACACCCATGCCGCCGATGGACTCGGTGACCCACTGCGGGTCGCCGGTAAACAGGGCCTGGTACTCGGGGGTACGGGCAAACTTGACCATACGGAGCTTCATGATGAAGTGATCCACGAACTCCTGGATCTGCTCCTCGGTGAAGGTACCGTTGGCAAGGTCGCGCTCAGCGTAGATGTCAATGAACGTAGAGGTACGGCCGATGGACATAGCAGCGCCGTTCTGCTCCTTGACGGCAGCGAGGTAGGCGAAGTACATCCACTGGATGGCCTCCTGCGTGTTGGTAGCAGGATTGGAAATATCGAAACCATAGGTCTCGGCCATCATCTTGAGCTCGCCGAGGGCGCGGATCTGCTCCTGCAGCTCCTCACGATCGCGGATGTTGTCGGCGGTCATGACCGTCGGGGTGGAAGCCTTCTGGGCCTCCTTGTCCTTGATCAGGTAGTCGACGCCGTACAGGGCAACACGACGGTAGTCGCCGATGATGCGGCCGCGGCCATAGCCATCGGGCAGACCGGTGATGATGTGAGCCGAGCGGCAAGCACGCATCTCGGGGGTGTAAACATCGAAGACGCCGGCGTTGTGGGTCTTGCGCTCGAAGGTGTAGCGCTCGACAACGTTCTCGTCGACCTTGTAGCCGTGCTGGCTGGCAGCCTGGCAAGCGATGCGGATGCCGCCGTTGACGTGCAGCGCGCGCTTGAGCGGCTTGTCGGTCTGGAGGCCAACGATGGTCTCCTTCTCGCGGTGGGCGTTATCGATGTAGCCAGCGGGGTGGCTCACGATGCCCGTGACGGTCTTGGTGTCCATATCGAGGACGCCGCCCTGCTCACGCTCCTTGAGCAGCAGGTCGAGAACTTCGCCCCACAGCTCCTTGGTACGCTCGGTCGGACCGGCGAGGAACGACTCGTCGCCCTCGTAGGGGGTGTAGTTCTTCTGGATGAAGTCTCGGACGTCAACCTCTCCCGTCCAGATGCCTTCCTTGAAGCCTTCCCATGCCTCCTGCATTGTGTAACCACGCTCCTAGTTACGTGTAATGCGGCGCTCTCTCACACCGCTGCTTATTGAATTCTTGAATTTTCGGCTTGCACTACCGGCTTCTTCCGTTCTTCACGACACGTTGGTGCAGGGAAAAACGTTTGTCCACCTTGGAACTGCAACCCAAACCCAAGATTTCACCCGTTTGAGAAGGATAACATAGCCACCCCCTTCATCAGGGCTGTTATATGTTTCTTTTTTTATACCATTAGGGCGTTTTTAACAAATCCGCAGGAAATGCGATCGCGAACAACTACCGTTCACCGATTTGTTTGGTATTTTTCCTTGCCTTTGTACGACGTTCACTCTAGCTGTTATGCCAGCTTTAGCAGGGTAAAGTGCCTCTGAGTAGGCTTTGGGACATGTCTAACGATCTACCCCTAACTTTGCTGGTACCGACGGTGCACGGAGGTCGCCTAAAGGTAGTTTTCTAGACATGTCCCAAAAATCTACCGTATAGGGTGCGCGTGCAGGGGTATCATCTTCCACCGAAAATAGTTTCTAGTGTTAGGGGTTTTCGGTGGAAGATACCGATTTCCATGAGCTTGGGCGTCAACTCTTAACTGAGTTTGGCAGCATGCATCAGCGCATTTCGCGCTTTGCGGACAAAGCTCTCGGCGGCGAGATGGCCGTCATGCGCGCTCTCATGCTCGCTGGCGGCTCGCTCACGCCGAGCGAACTCGCCAATCGTGCCTGGGTCTCGAGCGCCCGCATCGCCAATATCCTACGCGCTCTCGAAGCCAAGGGCTGGGTTGAGCGTGAGCACTCAAAGACCGACCGTCGTCGCGTACACGTCACGGTGACCGACAAAGGCCGACAAGATCTCGAAATCAAACGTCGGGAATTCGAGGACCGAACCGCGGCCTTCCTTGAGCAGTTCGGCGAAACAGATACCCAAGAGATGGTGCGCCTCCTAAGGCGTGCCAACGAAATTATCGATCGCAATCAAGAAAGGAGAGATGCCGAGTGAGGATTCTCAAGCTCTTTAAAAAGCATATCCTGGCGCTGCTCACGGCTATCGTACTTATCGTAATCAGCTGCAATGCCGACCTAGCGCTACCTACGTATATGAGTGACATCGTCGATGTGGGCGTGCAGCAAGGCGGCATCGCCTCGCCCGTACCCGACACCATTCGCGCCGAATCGCTCGATGATCTCAAGCTCTTTATGAGCGCCAAGGATGCCAAAGCGGTAGAGGCCATGTTTAGCAAGGCGGACAACAACGGCATTCGGACGTACAAGGGCACCGAGGACGAGCGCGCCGACGGCAGCAAGCTCGCCGACATTATGAGCCTGCCCGAGACCGTCGTCCTTTCGCTCAACCAGGGCATCGACGCTGGCTCCATGGGCGACATGATGGGCACGTCCAACGAACAAGACAACAGCACCGCCCAGGCCATGCCCTCCCCCGAGCAGATGGCGGCGATGACGTCCGAGCAGCTCGCCGAGATGCAGCAGAAGGCCGCAGCGGCGCAGAACATGCAAAAGCAGATCGACGCCGACGGCGGTAAGATCACCATGAAGAGCCTGCGCCTGGGTGTCGAGGGCGGTCTGGTAGACCAAAGCAAGCTCGTCGAGGGCGCCAATGAAATGGCGGACAAAATGGGCTCCATGTCGGGCTCCATCGTGACCCAGCGCGCCGTGAGCTATGTACAGGACGAGTACAAGGCGCAGGGCATCAACCCCGCTGACGTGCAGAACGCCTACCTGAGCCGCATGGCGACCACGATGTTTGGTCTGTGCCTCGTGTCGCTCGTCGCCACCATCCTGACCGGTGCCGTGGCCTCGCGCACCGCCTGTTCCATCGCCCGCGACCTGCGCCGCGAGACCTTCAACAAGGTTATGCACTTCTCGCCGGCCGAGGTGGGCAAGTTTAGCCAGGCCTCGCTCATCACCCGCTGCACCAACGACATTCAGCAGATCCAGATGGCCGCAACCCTGTTCATCCGCATGTGCCTGATGGCCCCCGTCATGGGCATCGTCGCTGTCATGCGTGTCCTGGCCAACCACACCGGCCTGGAGTGGACCATCGCCGTGGCCATCATCGCGGTCTCGGCCGTCGTCGGCGTGCTCATGGGCCTCACCATGCCCAAGTTCAAAAAGATGCAGAGCTTTGTGGACCGTGTGAACCTTACCGCCCGCGAGCTGCTCGACGGTCTTATGCCCATCCGCTCGTTCAACCGCGAAGAGCATGAGCTCGAGCGTTTTGACAAGGCTTCGCTCGACCTAATGACCACGCAGCTCTACACCAACCGCGCCATGAGCTTTATGATGCCGCTCATGATGCTCGTCATGAACTGCATCACCGTGCTTATCGTCTGGTTTGGCGCCCAGGGCGTGTCCGACGGCGTGATGCAGGTCGGCAACATGATGGCGTTTATCTCCTATACCATGCAGATCGTCATGGCGTTTATGATCCTCACCATGGTGTCGGTCATCCTGCCCCGCGCCGAGGTCGCAGCCGAGCGCGTGGAAGAGGTCATCACCTGCCCCACGAGCATCAACGACCCCGCCTCGCCCAAACTGCCCGCGGCCAGCACGCCGCGCGGCGAGCTCACCTTCCACGACGTGAGCTTCCAGTATCCCGATGCCCACGCCGATGTCATCAGCGGTGTGAACTTCACCACGCACGCCGGCCAGATGCTCGGCATCATCGGCTCCACGGGTTCGGGCAAGTCCACGCTTGTGCAGCTCATCCCGCGCCTGTACGACGTCACCGGCGGCAGCATTTCGCTCGACGGCATCGACGTGCGCGATATGACCCTTTCCGAGCTTCGCCGCCGCATTGGCTATATCCCGCAGCAGGGGCGTCTGTTCTCGGGCACTGTCGAGAGCAACCTCAAATTTGCCGGCGACATGGTGAGCGATGATGACATGCGCCAGGCGGCACGCATCGCACAGGCCGAGGACTTTATCGCCGAGCGCGAGGGCGGCTACGACTCCCCCATCAGCCAGGGCGGCTCCAATGTCTCGGGCGGTCAGCGCCAGCGCCTGGCCATCGCCCGCGCGTTGGCCAAAAAGCCCGAGGTCGTGGTGTTCGATGACTCGTTTAGCGCCCTCGACTACAAGACCGACGCGCGCCTGCGCGAGGAGCTTGCCAAAAACGTTACCGACGCCGCGCTCGTGGTCGTGGCCCAGCGCATCGCGACCATCATGCACGCCGATCAGATCATCGTGCTCGACGACGGCCACGTAGTGGGCACCGGCACGCACGAGGAACTGCTGCACAACTGCCCGGCATACCTGGAGATCGCACAGTCGCAGCTTTCCGCCGAGGAGTTGGGGCTTACCCAAGAAGAGATTGAAGCCGTCATGGAAGGAGGCGAGCGCTAATGGCAGACGAGACCAAGACTCAGATTCCCAAGCCCACCCGCCGGCGCGGTCCCATGGGCCGCATGGGTGGTATGGGCCGCGGCGAAAAGGCCAAGGACTTTAAGGGCACCATGAGGCAGCTGCTCGGCTATATCGGCCAGCACAAGATTGCCGTGTTTGCCGCCGTCGCCTTTGCCGTATGCTCGGTCATCTTTAACATTGTGGGGCCCAAGGTGCTCGGCCAGGTTACGACCAAGCTGTTCGAGGGCCTGGTTGCCAAGGTCAACGGTACCGGCGACGTTGACTTTGCCTGGATCGCCAAGACGCTCGGCTTTTTGCTCTGCCTGTATCTGGCAAGCTCTGTCTGCGGCCTCATCCAGGGCTGGCTCATGACCGGCGTCACGCAAAAGATTTGCTACCGCATGCGCAAGGAGATCGCCGCCAAGATCGCTGTCGTGCCGATGAGCTACTTCAACGGCCACAGCAAGGGCGACGTGCTCAGCCGCATCACCAACGATGTCGACACGCTGGGTCAGTCACTCAACCAGAGCGTGACACAACTCATCACATCGGTGACGCAGATTATCGGCGTGCTCGTCATGATGCTGTCGATCAGTCTGCCGCTCACCGGCGTCACCGTGCTCACGCTGCCGGCTGCCGCGATTATCCTGACCGTGATGATTCACTTCTCGCAGCCGTACTTCCGCGAGCAACAGCAAGTCCTGGGCGCCGTCAACGGCATTATCGAGGAGGACTTTGCCGGCCAGAACGTTATTCAGGTGTTCGACCGCGCCGAGGCCTCAATCGAGGAGTTCGACCGTCAAAACGACCGTCTCTTTATTAGTGGCTGGCGCTCGCAGTTCCTATCGGGCCTGATGATGCCGCTTATGAGCTTGGTGGGCAACATGGGCTACGTGGGCGTTGTCGTGGTGGGCGCACAGCTCGCGCTGACCGGCAATGCCACGCCCGGCGACATCCAGAGCTTTATCCAGTACGTGCGCAACTTTACGCAGCCGGTGCAGCAGCTGGGCAACGTGAGCAACACGATGCAGTCGATGGCCGCTGCCACCGAGCGCGTCTTTGAGTTCCTCGCCGCGCCCGAGGAGGAGCAGAAGGCCGACGCCCAGATTCCCGAGAAGCGCCCCGGCCACGTTGAGTTTGACCATGTCAAGTTTGGCTACACGCCCGACAAGACCATCATCCACGACTTTAGCTGCGAGGCGCAGCCCGGTCAGACCATCGCCATCGTCGGCCCCACCGGCGCCGGCAAGACCACGCTCATTAAGCTGCTGCAGCGTTTCTACGACGTGGACGGCGGTTCGCTGCGCGTCGAGGGCGTCGACGTGCGCGACTGGGACCGCGCGGCACTGCGCGGCGAGTTTGCCATGGTGCTGCAGGATACCTGGCTGTTTAACGGCACCATCCGCGAGAACATCCGCTACGGACGTCCCGATGCGACTGACGCCGAGGTCGAGGCCGCCGCGCGCGCCGCACGCTGCGACCACTTTATCCATACGCTCGCCGGCGGTTACGACTTTATGATCAATGAGGAGGGCACCAACCTCTCACAGGGCCAGCGCCAACTCGTGACCATCGCCCGCGCCATTTTGGCCGACCGTCCGGCGCTGATTTTGGACGAGGCGACCTCCAACGTCGATACCCGCACCGAGGAGCTTATTCAGCGCGCCATGGATGCGCTGATGCAGGGCCGCACGAGCTTTGTCATCGCGCACCGCCTGTCCACAATCCGCAACGCCGACGTAATCTTGGTGATTCGCGACGGCGACATCGTCGAGAAGGGCACACACGACGAACTGCTCGCCCAGGGCGGCTTCTACGCCGACCTGTACAACTCGCAGTTCGACGAGGCGGCGTAAAACCGGCGGCAAACAGCAGCAATACCAAAAAAACGGGGGCGCAGAATGAACCTGCGCCCCCGTTTTGTGTCCTTTGGGCCTCGAAACGCCTCCCCTGAGACCTGATTGACGGCGCCATCCAGACCCCGTGGACAAAAAATGGCAAATATGAGTACTGTCACCTTTTTTGTAACAGCCAAAACTGCCCCAAACGACGTCTTTGCGGCCTAGATATGCCTTCAAATTGATCAAAACGCCCGGTAGCATGCTTCTGCGTGCCAACGTTAATGAACATATTTACTGTTGTGTCTAATATCTTATAAGATCGATATGATACTAGGCTAGCAACAGTACTCATATTTGCCATTTTTTGTCCACGGGATATGCCGCAGAAGGTCCAACTTGCTCCAGCATGTCGTACGCCGGTCCCCCCCTTCCGGCGAGTGCCGACATTTCCCCAGATAAAACCGACCAAAATAAACCTGTCCCTTTTCGGCAGGTTTCGCTTGCACTTTAGCGTGCGACAGCGGATAATGCCGGGCATTCGACAATACGCTTATTGCTCT
The DNA here is from genome assembly GCA_905214435.1 of uncultured bacterium. Lineage (GTDB taxonomy): Bacteria > Actinomycetota > Coriobacteriia > Coriobacteriales > Coriobacteriaceae > Collinsella. The sequence goes on along the minus strand of CAJMMA010000014.1, from coordinate 1,791 downwards.
TTCTATAGATTGAGGAGGCCCCTATGGCCATGGAATTCAAACGCAGGCTGCCGATCCCTATGGAGATCCGCGAGGAAATGCCGCTTTCCGCCGAGCTTACTGCCAAGAAGCAGGCATTTGACGCCGAGGTCGCCAAGGTCTTTACTGGCGAGGACGCGCGCAAGGTGCTCATCATCGGCCCGTGCTCTGCCGACCGCGAGGATTCGGTGCTAGAGTACATGAACCGACTGGCCAAGACCGCCGAGAAGGTCAAGGACAAGCTCATCATCATTCCGCGCGTCTACACCAATAAGCCGCGTACCAAGGGCACCGGCTACAAGGGCCTTCTGCACAACCCCAACCCCGAGGCTCCCGACGACCTGCTCGAGGGCGTCAAGGCCATCCGCCATATGCATCTGCGTGTTATTGAGGAAACGGGCTTCTTCACCGCCGACGAGATGCTCTATCCGTCCAACTACCAGTACCTCGTCGACCTGCTGAGCTACGTTGCCGTGGGTGCACGCTCGGTCGAAAACCAGGAGCACCGCCTGGTGTCGAGCGGCATTTCGGTGCCCGTGGGCATGAAGAACCCCACCGCCGGTTCCACCACCGTCATGCTCAACTCTATTTACGCCGCGCAGGCGCACCAGAGTTTCATCTTCCGCAACTGGGAGGTCGAGTGCGATGGCAACCCGCTCGCGCACGCCGTCATGCGCGGCTACATCGGCCTCGATGGGCGCACCTACCCCAATTACCACTACGAGCACCTGGAGCGCCTGGCCGAGCGCTATACCGAGCACGCCGGCTACGCTAATCCGGCGGCGGTCATCGACTGCAACCATGACAACTCGGGCAAGCGTCCGCTGGAGCAGTATCGCATTTGCAAGGAAGTGCTCGACAGCTGCCGCCGCAACGAGTCCATCTCCAAGCTGGTCAAGGGCTTTATGATCGAGTCTTACCTGGAGGACGGCAACCAGCCGGTCGACGGCGGCGTCTTTGGCAAGTCGATCACCGACCCGTGCCTGGGCTGGGAAAAGACCGACTACCTCATCCACGAGATCGCGGAACGTATTTAGAGTTACGGCGTTTACCAAACGCCGTAACAGCTCGACGCTGCGCGGGCCGCATTTGGACAATCTGACGTTCAACTTCAAGGGCGCGACCGGAAGGTCAGCGCCCTTTCGTTTCACGTCACCTTGTCACAAATGCGACCCGCTCGCTGTCCGTCCTCTACCTGCGGCGTTGTCTTACTCCGGATGCGGTAGTTGGGTGTTCCTATAGTTTTGTCAACCGTCGGGGCTACTCCCGGTAGGGCACCCGGTCGCGCATCACGGCGTATATCGCCCTGAGCCGCTTCCTCGCGACGGCCTTGAGCGCCCGCCCGTGCCCCATGCCCCGCGCCCTGCAGGCCCGGTAGTACTCGCCGTAGCGCCCCGAGGACCTCACCAGGCTGTTGCACGAGAAGATCAGCAGGGACTTGAGCCTCGCGTCGCCGCGCCTGGACGCCCTGACCGACCTCACCGACGTGCCGGAGCTCCTCACCCTCGGGGCTATGCCGCAGTACGAGGCCAGGTGGTCGTGGTCCGGGAACCTCCCGATGTCGACCGACACCGCGAGCTGCGCCGCGGTCCTCGGGCCGATGCCGGGCACGGTGAGCAGGCACGCGTAGGTCTCGTCGCCCTCGAGCAGCGCCGCCGTCTCGGCCTCGAGGGCCCCGGCCTCGTCGAGGGCCTCCGATATCCGGGCGGCCAGGAACATGACCTGCCTGTTCTCGGCCTCGACGAGCGCCGGCGGGGGCGCGGTGGAGGCGGC